>NZ_JBWKEZ010000025.1:96080-101289 GCF_056434525.1 Streptomyces sp. NPDC044002 | reverse complement strand
GCTCAANCGCCGCGCGGGCTGGATGTGCGCAGCACATTCCAGCCTCGCCGGCGTTTGAGGCGCGGGGGTCTGGGGGCGGAGCCCCCAGGGGGTCCGGGGCGCAGCCCCGGGGTTTTCCAGCCCCGCCGGCGCTTGAGGCGCGGGTCCGGGCGGAGCCCGGGGAACGGGCGAAGGGCGGGTAGGGGACCTCGCCCGCGCAGCGGCCCACCCACCCGCAGACAACCCACCGGCGCCCTCCCGGCAGGGACCCGCACCCCCGGACGGAGCAGTGGCCGGGACGGGGCGGCGGCTCCGGGGGAGCATCGGTACATGCGGAGCCCTCACGCGCTGGCCCTCGCCGCCCTGCTGGCGGCCACGGCCGGGTGCGCCGACGTGGAGGGACTGCGCAGCTCCGGCGACCTCGGCACCGCGCACGCCCCCAAGACCCTGTGGAAGGAGTACCGCCCCGACCCGCCCGGCCCCGGGCAACAGCCCGGCGCGGCCGCCGTGGTGCCCGGGCCGCCCGCGCCGAAGGGCCCCGGCATGCGCGGGGCGGACGCGCTGGCCGTCGTACGGGCCGACATCACCTCCGCCACCGAAGAGGACGGCGGCACGGGCCGGCTCGTCGACCCCCGGGCCGTCCAGCGGCTCGCGCTCTGCACACAGGCTGTGGACGGCGGCCCGTCCTGCCCGGTCCGTCCCGGCGTCCTCCACGACCTGACCGGGGACGGCAAGGACGAGCTGATCACCGCCCTCGACGTGGACGGCCGGCTCACCGAACTGCGCGTCTACACCGTCCGCGACGACGGCCGGATCGCCCGGATCCTGGCCCGGCGCGGGGTGCTGGAGGGGGTGGAGGTGGCCGCGGAGCACCTGGCGGTCCGCGAGCCGACCTCGAACCCCGCCTACATCTCGGTCTCCGACTACGTGTGGGACCCGAAGGCCGGCAGCATGAGCCTGACCCAGCTGACCCTCGACGACTGCCCGGCGATCACGGACGTCCCGCTGAGCGAGGGACGGGCCCGATGCGCGCGCTGAGCAGCCTGCGCTGGAAGATCGCCCTGACCACCACGCTGGTGTGCTGCACGGTGGCCGCCGCGCTGGGGATCCTGGTGCACAACGTGGTCGCGCGGCAGGTCGTCGGCCAGGTCCGCAAGGACGTCGAACGGGACCTCGACCACGCCCTCGGCCACTACGAGTACGGCACCTCGCACGGGGACGTGAACGTCGCCCTGGACCCGCCGGGCCTGCCCCGCCCGCTGCGCGAGCTCGTCGCCCGCGGCCGGACCGGCAGCATGGTCGGCACCCAGGACGGCAAGCCCGTCATGTGGGCGGCCGGGCCGGCCGACCAGAAGGCCCTGGCGGTCTGGATCCCGTACGCGAACACGCGCCAGCGGCTGCGCGACCTCGACACCGCGATCCTCGTCTCCTCGGTGGTCGCGGCCGGGGTGGTGGCCCTGGCCGGCGTGTTCCTCGCCGACCGGATCAGCCGCCGGCTCACCACGGCCGCCGCCGTCGCCCGCCGGATCAGCGCCGGGGACCTCGACGCCCGGGTCGGCTTCCCCGCGGACACCGGACCGGGGACGCGCCGCTACCACGACGAGGTGCGGGACGTCGCTCAGGCGCTGGACTCGATGGCCGCCTCGCTCCAGGAACGGCTGGAGGCGGAGAAGCGGTTCACCGCCGACGTCGCGCACGAGCTGCGCACCCCGCTGACCGGTTCGCTGGCCGCCGCCTCGCTGCTGCCCGAGGGCCGGCCCAAGGAGATGATCAACGACCGGCTGAAGGCGCTGCACCTGCTCACCGAGGACCTGCTGGAGGTCTCCCGGCTGGACTCCGGGGTGGAGCGGGCCGACCTGGACCGGGTGGAGCTGGGCCGGGCCGTGGAACGGGCCGTCGCCGGGACCCGGCTGCCCGCCGACGTACGGGTCGTGCGGGACGCGGTGGTGTTCACCGACCGCCGCCGCCTGGACCGGATCCTGGCCAACCTGCTGGTCAACGCCCACAAGCACGGGCGCCCGCCGGTCGAGGTGACGGTGGAGGGGCCGGTGGTGGTGGTCCGCGACCACGGCTCCGGCTACCCCGCCGAACTCATCGAGCAGGGCCCGAAGCGGTTCCGCACCGGGGACCCCGGGCGCGGCCGCGGCCACGGGCTGGGCCTGACGATCGCGGCGGGCCAGGCGGCGGTGCTGGAGATCGAGCTGGGCTTCGCCAACGCCCCGGACGGGGGTGCGCTGACGACGCTCCGGCTGCCGGTGGGCCGGCTGCCGGAGCCGGAGCCGGGCTGACCCCCGCCCGTCGGCGGGATCAGACGCCGATGTTCTTGCCGTCCTTGCGCCACACGGACACCACCGCCGGGCGGACGATCTTGCCCGGGCCGTCGGGCCACACCGACTGCGGCTTCTCCACGGACGCGCCGTCGATCTCGCCCGGGTGCTGGACCGAGACCAGCACGCGCCGGTCCTGGATCAGCGGACCGCAGGTCTCGGCACCGCGCGGCACGGTCAGGAACTGCTTCAGCTCACCGCGCCGCTCGCCGGCCGTCGCGACGCCGAACAGGCCGTCGTGCGAGCCGAGCTGGTTGCCGTCGGTGGAGATCCACAGGTTGCCGTGCGGGTCGAAGGCCACGTTGTCCGGGCAGGAGATCGGGCTGACCTTGTCCTTCGGGAAGCCCGCGAAGTAGGTGGCCGGGTCGTTGGGGTCGCCGGCGACCAGGAAGAGCCGCCAGGCGAAGCCGTCGCCCGCCGGGTCGTCGAAGTTCTCGGCGAGCTCCAGGATCTGGCCGTGCTTGTTCAGGTTGCGCGGGTTGGCCTCGTCCGCGCCGGCCTTGCCGGGCTTGCCCCGGTCGGTGTTGTTCGTCAGCGCGACGTAGACGCGGCCCGTGCGCGGCGACGGCTCGACGTCCTCGGGGCGGTCCATCTTGGTGGCGCCCGCCTTGTCACCGGCCAGGCGCGTGAAGACGAACACCTCCTCGGCGGTCATGCCCTCGACGTGCGAGACGTTGCCGGAGGGGGAGGCAGTGGCCAGCTTGATCCAGACGCCCGAGCCGTCGAACTCGCCGTCGGCGGGGAGCTTGCCGGAACCGTCGATCCCGGCGGCCGGGGAGTCGCCGGTGAGCTTGGCGACGTAGAGGGTGCCCTCGTCGAGCAGCGTGAGGTTGTGCTCCTTCGCCGCGCGCGAATCGCCCTTCATCATCCGCTTCGAGGAGACGAACTTGTAGAAGTAGTCGAAGCGCTCGTCGTCGCCCATGTACACGACCGGGCGGCCGTCCTCGGTGAGGCGGGGCTGCGCGGCCTCGTGCTTGAAGCGGCCGAGGGCGGTGCGCTTGCGCGGGACGGAGTTCGGGTCGTACGGGTCGAGCTCGACGACCCAGCCGAAGCGGTGCGGCTCGTTGGGCTCCTGCGCGACGTCGAAGCGCTTGTCGAACCGCTCCCACTTGCGCTCGGAGGCGCCGGAGGTCACGCCGTAGCGCTTCAGGCGGGCGGCCTGGGCCGGGTCGGTGACCTGGCCGGCGTTGGCGAAGTACTGGTTGAAGTTCTCCTCGCCGTGGAGGGTGGTGCCCCACGGGGTGGTGCCGCCGGCGCAGTTGTTGAGGGTGCCGAGCACCTTGGTGCCGGTGGCGTCGGCGGAGGTCTTCAGCAGGGCGCTGCCCGCGGCCGGGCCGGTCAGCCGGAACTCGCTGGTGGCGGTGAGGCGGCGGTTGAGCTGGTGGCGGCTGACGGCCGTCAGCTTGCCACTGCGGTGGTCCTCCTGGACGACGACCACGGACAGGCCGTGCGCGGCCCAGGCGATCTCCGCCTGCTCACGGGTGGGGTTCGCCGGGTCGTAGCCCTTGAACATGAGGTTCTCGTCCGTGTACTCGTGGTTGGCCACGAGCAGCTGCTGGCGCTCGTACTTGCCGCCGAGCGGGAGCAGGCTGAGGAAGTCGTTGTTGTAGCCGAACTGGCCGGCCTGGGCGGCTGCCGTCTGCTTGTCCGCGTTGAAGGCGGGGGCGCCCTTGATGATCGGGTCGCCCCAGCGGATCACCACGTTCTGCTCGTGGCCCTCGGGGACGGTGACCTTGTCGTCGGTGTTCGGGGCGACGGACTTGAAGCGCAGGCCGCGGGCGGCCTCGCCCGCGCGCTTGGCCTCGGCGTCGGACACGGGGGCGGCGCTGGCGTTCTGGCCGCCGCCCGCACCGAGGGTGACGGCGGTGCCGGCCGCGGTGGCGACCGTGACGACGGCGGCGGAGCGGAGCATCGAGCGGCGGGAGTAGACGCCGGCTATGACGTCGCCGGCGTACTCGTTGTCGCTGGTGTTGGGCACCTCGTGGAAGCAGGCGTCGCCGCAGCGGTAGCGGCAGGTGAGAGCGGAACGGCCGCTGCCATGCGGGTTGCCGATGAACGGCAGGAGCTTGCGCACGAGGGTGTCCTCCGGTGAGAGTGCACGGCGCCGACGACGTGTCGGTACGAATTCAGCCGCGACGGTAGGCGCGGGTTGCGCCAATGCGGCGGCGACGGGATGAACGGCGGATGAACCCGGCACGGCGGAGGGGGAGTTCGGCGAAGGGTTCCGGTTGGGTGGGAGGGCGGGCGCCACGAAAGGCGCCCCTGCCGAAGTTCCAGCCAAGGGGCCGATAACCTTACGTGTCCACTCTGGGCAGGGATCAACCGCGCAGCACGGACAAATGACGCACGCACTCATGCGAAAGGCCTGGCCCATGGGTATTCGGAGCTTGTTGCGCAAGGTGTTCGGACGGACTGCGGAGCCGGTCCCCGAGACGTCGGACGCCCCTTCGGCCGCGGCCCTTCCGAGCCAGGCCGAACGGACCCCCCTGGACGCGGCCGCCGAACTGGTGGCGGCGTCCTTCGACAACCCCACGGTCCCGCCGCAGTCCGCGCCGCGCGACCGTGAGCCGGGTACGGTGCTCACCGCCGCCCCGGCCCCGGCGGCAGACCCCACGGTCCCGGAAGCCCGCCGCCCGCTGTCCCCGGCGGCCACGGAGGGCCCGGGCGACCCCGCCACCGCGGTGCCGGCCCAGCCCACCGCTGCCGCTGCCGCTGAGGACACGGAGCCGCAGCCCGCCGCCGAGACGGAGCCGGAGGCCCCCGCGCCGCAGGCCGAGGCCGACCCGGAGCCGGCCGCCACCACCCCGGAACCCGCCGCCGAGACGGAGCCGGAGGCCGGGCCGTCCGCCCAGGCCGAAGCCGCCACCGAACCCGTCGCAGAACCGGAGCCCGAGGCCCAGACT
>NZ_JBWKEZ010000025.1:0-95981 GCF_056434525.1 Streptomyces sp. NPDC044002 | reverse complement strand
CGCCCCCGAGGCCACCGAAGAGCCCGCGCCGCAGGCGCCGGAAGAGCCCGTCGCCGCCCAGGCCGACCCCGAGCCGGAGGCAGCAGCGGAGCCCGAGGCCCAGACCGCCCCCGAGGCCACCGAAGAGCCCGCGCCGCAGGCGCCGGAAGAGCCCGTCGCCGCCCAGGCCGACCCCGAGCCGGAGGCAGCAGCGGAGCCCGGGGCCCAGGCCGCTCCCGCAGCCGCCGAAGACACCGCCGAGGCGGAGCCGGAGGCCCCCGCGCCGCAAGCGCAGGCCGAGGCCGAGCCCGCCGCCGCCGAGCCCGAGGCCCAGGCGGCCCCCGTCACCGCCGAAGAGCCCGCTCCGCAGGCGCAGGACGAGCCCGCGGCCGAGGCCGAACCCCTCGCCACCCCTGAGCCGGAGCCGGAGGCGGAGCCCGCCGCCGCCCAGGCCGAGCCGGAGCCGGAGGCCGTGGCCGCCGAGCCGGAGCCGCAGCCGCAGCCGGAGGCCGAGACGGCCGAACCCGTCGCCGCCGCAGCTGAACCGGAAGCCGAACCGGAGGCCGAGCCCCTCGCCGCCACCCCCGAGCCGGAGGCCGAGACGCCCGAGCCCGTGACCGCCGAAGCCTCGCCGCAGGCGGACCCGGCGGACCCGGCGGACCCGGCGGACCCCGTCGAGGGACCCGCCATCGCCGCGGCAGCGGTCCGGCGGCGGGCCGTCGGCGTCGCCGGGGCGTACAAGGCCGCCGGGCAGGTGCTGCGGGCCAAGGGGAAGGCCGGGGCCCGCGCGAAGGTGTACCTCGTACTGGACCGCTCCGGCTCCATGCGCGGGTTCTACAAGGACGGCAGCGCCCAGCACCTCGCCGACCACGCCCTCGCCCTGGCCGCGCACCTGGACGAGGAGGCCACCGTCCACACAGTGTTCTTCTCCACCGAGCTCGACGGCACCGCCGAGCTGACCCTCGACGCCCACGGCGCCACCTGGGTCGAGGACCGCCACGGCGAACTCGGCCGGATGGGCCGCACCAGCTACCACGTGGCCGTCGAGGCGGTCGTCGAGCGCTACCAGAAGGACGGCGGCGAGGGCCCGGCCCTGGTCGTCTTCCAGACGGACGGCGCCCCCGACAACGTCCGCCCCGCCCGCCAGGCGATCACCGACGCGGCGGCCGCCGCCCCCGGCGTCCACTGGCAGTTCGTCGCGTTCGGCGACCACGACGCCAAGGCCTTCGACTTCCTGCGCAAGCTGGACGCCGAGAACGCCGGCTTCTTCCACGCCGGCCCGGCCCCCGCGGAGCTGACCTCCGCCGCCCTCCTCAAGGGCATCCTCGACCGGTTCTGACCGCACGGCGGAACGACGAAGGGCCCGGGATCCACGAGGATCCCGGGCCCTTCCCGCTACCGGAGCGGCAGCGTCACGGCGTCACGGCGTCAGCGCGCGGCGTCCGGGTGGACGGCCTCCGCGACCGGCTTCGCGTCGGCGGCCTTGGCGTCCGCGGCCTTCGTCTCGACCGGCTTGCGCAGGGCGATGTTCAGCTCGCGCAGGCGGGACTCCTCCAGCACCGTCGGCGCGCCCATCATCAGGTCCTGGGCGTTGCCGTTGAGCGGGAAGGCGATGGTCTCGCGGATGTTCGGCTCGTCGGCCAGCAGCATCACGATGCGGTCCACGCCCGGGGCGATGCCACCGTGCGGCGGGGCGCCGAGGCGGAAGGCGCGCAGCATGCCCGCGAACTCGCGCTCGACGGTCTCGGCCTCGTAACCGGCGATCTCGAAGGCCTTCAGCATGACCTCGGGCTCGTGGTTGCGGATGGCGCCGGAGGACAGCTCGATGCCGTTGCAGACGATGTCGTACTGCCAGGCCAGGATGTCGAGCGGGTCCTTCTCCTCCAGGTCCTTCATGCCGCCCTGCGGCATCGAGAAGGGGTTGTGCGAGAAGTCGATCTTTCCGGTCTCCTCGTCCTTCTCGTACATCGGGAAGTCGACGATCCAGCAGAAGCGGAAGACGTTCTCCTCGAACTGGCCCGCGCGCTTGGCGGCCTCGACCCGGACCGGGCCCATAATCTTGGAGACCTCGTCGAACTCGCCCGCGCCGAAGAACACCGCGTGCCCGGCCGCCAGGCCCAGACGCTCGGTGAGGACCTTGACGTTCTCCTCGGTGAGGAACTTGGCGATCGGGCCGGTCAGCGAGCCGTCCTCGCCGACGCGGACCCAGGCCAGGCCCTTGGCGCCCAGCGAGATCGCGTACTCGCCCAGGCCGTCGAAGAACTTGCGCGGCTGCGCGGCGGTGTCCGGGACGGCCAGCGCGCGGACGTGCTTGCCGGCGAACGCCTTGAACTCCGAGCCCTCGAACACGTCGGTGATGTCGACGAGCTCCAGCTTGGCGCGCAGGTCGGGCTTGTCGTTGCCGTACTTCAGCATCGACTCGCGGAACGGGATCCGCGGGAACGGCGAGGTGACCGGGCGGCCGCCGCCGAACTCGGTGAAGAGCTCGGTCATCAGCTTCTCGATCGGCTGGAAGACGTCCTCCTGCTCGACGAAGGACATCTCCACGTCGAGCTGGTAGAACTCGCCCGGCGAACGGTCGGCGCGGGCGTCCTCGTCGCGGAAGCAGGGCGCGATCTGGAAGTAGCGGTCGAAGCCCGAGATCATCAGCAGCTGCTTGAACTGCTGCGGGGCCTGCGGCAGGGCGTAGAACTTGCCCGGGTTCAGGCGGGACGGGACGACGAAGTCACGGGCGCCCTCGGGGGAGGTCGCGGTGAGGATCGGGGTCGCCATCTCGTTGAAGCCGAGGGCCACCATCTTCGAGCGGATGGAGGCGATGACCGCCGAGCGCAGCATGATGTTGCGGTGCATGCGCTCGCGGCGCAGGTCGAGGAAGCGGTACTCCAGGCGGCGCTCCTCGTTCACACCGTCGTCGGTGTTGATCGTGAAGGGCAGCGGGGCGGCCGCGCCGAGCACCTCGACCTCGGCGGCCTCGATCTCGATCTCGCCGGTCGGCAGGTCGGGGTTCACGTTGTCGGTGCCGCGGGAGACGACCTTGCCGTCGATCCGGACGACCGTCTCCTTGGACAGCTTGTCCAGGACGTCGGCGGCCGCGGTGCCGGGGCGGGCGACGAGCTGCGTGATGCCGTAGTGGTCGCGCAGATCGATGAAGAGGATGCCGCCCAGGTCTCGACGATTGTGCAGCCAGCCGCTCAGCCGGACGTCGGTGCCGACGTCAGAGGCACGGAGCTCGCCGCACGTGTGGGACCTGTACCGATGCATCAGTCATCCAGTTCTACGCGATACCAGGGTGGATTCAACCGTCCCAAGGTTACCGTCCGGGCGGGGCACCGCGCGGGCGCGCCCGGGCGGCCTCCCGAACAGGCACCCCGACGGGATCACCTGTAAAGATGACCGGGTGCGCACCGAGGACGTCCTGGCCGCCATCGCGACGGGCCTGTGGCGATGGGACAACGCCTCCGGGACGGTCACCCTCGACGGCGAGGCCGCCCGGCTGCTCGGCCTGCCCGCCGAGCCCGTCGTCCTGCCCGAGGTGGCGGTGCGCTCGCGCTTCCACCCGGTCGACTGGAACGAGATCAACGGCATCGTCAACCTCGCCGTCGCCGAGGGCACCCTCGCCGAGGCCCGGCTGCGGATCATGGACGAGGACGGGCGCGTGCTGCGCACCGTGCGCAGCCGTTCCAAACCCGTGGAGAACCGGACGCCCGAGGGCCGCACCGACTACGAGCTGATCGGCACCATCCAGGAGATCGCCGAGCCGCAGCCCGGCACCACCGCCGTCCACACCCCGATCACCGGCGACTGGCGGCGCTCCCGCGAGGCCTTCCTCCTCGACGCCGGCCGGGCGCTCGCCGAGGCCCGGTCCACGGCCGAGGTGCTGCGGGTGGCTGCCTCACTGTCCATGCCGGGCTTCAGCCCCGACGGGCTGGCGGTCTTCGGGGTGGCGGGCGAGAAGCTGTCGGTCATCGGCCACCACGGGCACGCCCCCGGCGACGAGGCCCCCTTCACGGACATGGTCCTGGACACCGCCTACCCGGCCGCGGAGGTCGTCCGCACCGGCCGCGCGATCTACCTGCCCACCCCGGAGGAGTACGAGCGGCGCTTCCCCGTCACCTGGCCGCTCGCCGAGCCGTTCGGCCGGGTCTCCTGGGCCTTCCTGCCGCTGATCGTGGCCGGGCGGACCATGGGGGCCTGGATGGCCGCCTTCAAGCAGCCGGTGACCTTCTCGCCCGACGAGCGGTCCGTTCTGACGACGGTCGCCCGGATGCTCGCCCAGGCCCTCCAGCGGGCCGGCGTCGCCGAGTCCGAGCGCGAGCTGACCACCGGGCTCCAGCGGTCGATGATGCCGCAGCTCGGGCCCGAGATCCCCGGCATGACCATCGCCGCCCGCTACGTCCCCACCGGCGGCGGGCTCCAGGTCGGCGGCGACTGGTACGACATGATCCCGCTGCCGTCGGGCCGGTTCGCCCTGGTCATCGGCGACGTCCAGGGGCACGACGTACGGGCCGCCGGCCTGATGGGCCAGCTGCGGATCGCGGTACGGGCGTACGCGTCCGAGGGCCACCGGCCCGACGCGGTGCTCTCCCGGGCCTCCCGCTTCCTCGCCGGGCTCTGCTCCTCCCAGGAGGAGGAGGCCGGGGCGGAGGCCGCCGAACGCGGTCCCGGCGGCGAGTCCGACTACCTCAGCCCCCGCTTCGCGACCTGCCTGTACGTGGAGTGCGACCCGGAGACCGGCACCCTGGAGGTGGCCCGCGCCGGCCACCCGGACCCGGTGGTCCGGATGGCGGACGGCACCGTCCTGATGCGGCCCACCGCCGGCGGCCTCCCGCTCGGGATCGTCCCCGACACCGACTACCCGACGACCCGGTTCACCCTGGAGCCCGGCGAGACGATGATGCTGTGCACCGACGGGCTCATCGAGACCGGCGGGCACGACCTCGACACCGGCTGGGCCCGCCTGCGGGCCATCCTGGAGGCCGACGCCGAGACGTACGGGCCCGGCGCGGACCTCACCGCCGGACACCTGGAGCACCTGGCCGACCTGCTGGTCCAAGCCGTGCACGGGCCCTCCTCGCACCACACCACCGGCCCGCTCGCCGACCGCCGCGAGGACGACATAGCCGTGGTGCTGCTCTGCCGCGAGGGCGCCGGCTGCGGCTGCGGGACCGGCCTGACGCACCCGGCCCGGCCCGCCCGGCGCACGGTGCTGACCGTGGCCCAGGCCGAACCCGAGCGGATCGCGGGCGCCCGCCGCCAGATCCGGGAGCTGCTGCACGACTGGGCGGACCCGGAGCAGGTGGACTCGGCGGTGCTGATGGTCTCCGAGATGGTGACCAACGTGCTGGTGCACACCGACGGGGACGCGCTGCTGGTCGCGGAGGCGGCCGGCGAGCTGGGCACCCGGCGGCTGCGCGTGGAGGTCGCCGACGGCAGCGACGAGCTGCCGCACAAGCGGCACCCCGGCGAGATGGCCTCCAGCGGACGCGGGGTGCTGCTGATGGAGATGCTCGCCGACACCTGGGGCGTGGACCCCAGGGGCGCGGGCAAGTCGATCTGGTTCGAGCTGTACGAACGCTCCAAGCCCACGGACGAGACGGGGTAGTACCCACTCCCGAAGCCGAGCCGAAAGGTGGACACGGCGATGCCGACCCCCCTGCTGCCCGAACCGGTGCGGCGGCTGGCCGCCTGGTGCGCGGTCGTCCTGCTGGTCACCGGAGTCGCCGCCGTCGGGATCTGGCTGTGCGTGGTCTTCCAGACCGCCGTCACGCCCGTCCTGCTCGCGGTCCTCGGCACGGCCCTGCTCGGCCCGCTGCACCGGCGCCTGGTGCGGATGCGGGTCAGCCGCTCACTGGCCGCGGCGCTGACCTGCCTGGCGGTGGTCGCCGTCGTCGGCGGGGCCACGTACGTGGTGGCCCTGGCGCTGGTCGAGACGGGCGACCAGATCATCGCCTCGCTCGTACGGGCCGGGGAGAGCCTGGCGGAGCACTTCGGGGCGGCCGGCACCTCCCTGGAGGACCTCGCCGCGAACTCCAAGGAGCTGCTCGCGAAGTTCGGCGGCACGGCCGCCTCGGGCGTGGTGGCCGGGCTCAGCGTGGTCGGCACGATGATCGCGACGGCCCTGCTGGCACTGGTCCTGATCTTCTTCTTCCTCCGCGACTCCCACCGGGCCGTGGGCACCCTGCGCTCCCTCGTCCCGAGCGGCTCCGCCGACCTGATGGAGGCGATGGCCCGGCGGGCCTTCGAGGCCGTGGAGGGCTTCATGCGCGGGACCACCTTCGTGGCCCTGGTGGACGCCGTGCTGATCGGCGCCGGGCTGCTGGTCCTGCGGGTGCCGGGCGCGCTGGGGCTGGCCGCCCTGGTGTTCGTGACCGCCTACATCCCCTACCTCGGCGCCTTCATCTCGGGCGCGGTGGCGGTCCTGGTGGCCCTCGCCGACCGCGGCTGGGTGATCGGCCTGTGGGCGCTGGGCGTGGTCCTGGCGGTCCAGATGATCGAGGGGTACGTCCTGCAGCCGATGGTGCAGAGCCGGACCGTGCAGATGCACCCGGCGGTGGTGATGCTGGCGATCACGGCGGGCGCGAGCGTCGCCGGCATCCTCGGCATGCTCCTCGCCGTCCCCCTGACGGCGGCCGCCTTCGGCATCCTCTCGGAACTCCGGGGCCGGTACGCGCCGGAGCGCACCGACCCCCGGTAGCCGTCCTACAGGCCGTCCTACAGACCGCCCTCGGACATCCCGTGCACGGCCGGGATGGTCCCGAGCCGGCCCTTCTGGAAGTCGTCGAACGCCTGCTGGAGCTCCTCGCGGGTGTTCATGACGAACGGACCGTAGTGGGCCATGGGCTCACGGATGGGCCGGCCGCCGAGCAGCACGACCTCCAGGTCCGGCGTGTGGGAGTCCTGCTTCTCGTCCGCACGGACGGTGAGCGAGGAACCGGCGCCGAAGACGGCGGTCTGGCCGAGGTGGATCGGACGGCGCTCGGCGCCCACCGAGCCGCGGCCCGCGAGCACGTACGCCAGGCCGTTGAAGTCCTCCCGCCACGGCAGGGTGACCTCGGCGCCGGCCGCGACCGTCGCGTGGATCATCGTGATCGGGGTGTGCGTGATGCCGGGGCCCTGGTGGCCGTCCAGCTCGCCGGCGATGACGCGGAGCAGCGCGCCGCCGTCGGGGGACGTCAGCAGCTGGACGGAGCCGCCGCGGATGTCCTGGTAGCGCGGCGCCATCATCTTGTCCTTGGCCGGGAGGTTCACCCACAGCTGGAGGCCGTGGAAGAGCCCGCCGGACACGACGAGGTGCTCCGGCGGGGCCTCGATGTGCAGGAGGCCCGATCCGGCGGTCATCCACTGGGTGTCGCCGTTGGTGATGGTGCCGCCGCCGCCGTTGGAGTCCTGGTGGTCGAAGGTCCCGTCGATGATGTAGGTGACGGTCTCGAAGCCGCGGTGCGGGTGCCAGGGGGTCCCCTTCGGCTCCCCAGGCTGGTACTCCACCTCGCCCATCTGGTCCATCATGATGAACGGGTCGAGGTACTGGTAGTTGATCCCCGCGAATGCCCTGCGCACGGGGAAGCCTTCGCCTTCGAAGCCGCTGGGGGCATCCGTCACGGCCAGCACGGGGCGGGCCGCGGCGCCGGCCGGTGCGGCCACGCGCGGAAGGGTCAACGGGTTCTCAACAGTCACTGCGGGCATGGTCAGGACCTCCTTCTGCGTCGAGTTTAGTTGAAACTCGAACTTTCTGCCACACCGCACGGAACAGCTCACCCGCCCGGGGCATTCCCGTCCGCCCCGGTGACGGCCGAGGGGGCGGTTTCGGCCGTTTTCCACCCCAGGTCGGTGGTTTTCCCCGTACCTGACAACCGCAGGGCGCCCGGTGCGGTCTACCGGTTCATGGAGACCAGCACACCCCTCACCGGCCCCGACCGCGACCGCGAGCCCGGAAACGACCACGAGCCCGCGCCCGAGCCGTCGTGGAGCGCGCCCGCATGGCTGCGCGTGCCCGCGCTGGCCCTCGCGATGACGGCGGTGATGACCGGCCTCGGGTACGCCGTGTACCGGTGGGCGGCCACCGGACTGCCGATGGAGCCCCTGCCCGGCTCGCCCTGGCCCTACCTCGGCGCGTGGGCGGTGCTGACGTTCCTCGCCGGCCTGCTGCTCCAGTGGGCGACGTCCGGCATCGAGTACGACGGCCGCTGGACCCTGATCGGCATCCCGCTCTTCGCCGGGATCCGGCTGTCGCTGGCCTACCGTCCCGACCCGGCGCTGCTGTACGCGTACGGACTCGCGGCCCTGGCGGTCGCGGCCGCGGGCATCGCCCTGTGGCGCCTGCGCCGGACGGCCGCCGGACGGCGGTAGACGGGGCGGGGGACCTCCCCCGTGGGTCCCCCGCCGCTCCCGATGGTGCGGGAGGGCGGGCCGCTTCGGCGATCCTTTCGGCGGTGCCCGAAAGCTCCGGCGGACCTCCACCGGTTCCCAGCCGGTCCTCAGCCGGTTCTCGGCCGGTTCCCAGCCGGTCCTCGGCCGGTTCTCGGCCGGTTCCCCCCGATCCTCAGCCGCCGTTGCGCAGCAGTTCCGCGCCCAGGCCCGTCACCGAGTGGAGCACCGCCTTCCCGTCCCGCTCCGTGGTGATCAGCCCCGCCGCGCGCAGGGTGCGGGTGTGCTCCGAGACCGACGGGAGGCTGACGTCCAGGTCCCGGGCCAGCTCGCTCGTGGTCCGCTGCCGGACCAGCAGCCGGAGCACCGCCGCCCGGGTCCGCCCCAGCAGCGCGTCCAGCGCGGCCCCCGCCGGGGCCCCGGACGGGCCCGTCTCCACCAGCGGCAGCGGCGTCAGCGCCGGGTACATGAGCAGGGGCCGCCCGCCGGGCCCGTCGGGGCCCTCCGCGAGCAGCGGCCGGCCCGTCCAGAACGGCGACGGCATCAGCAGCAGCCCGCGCCCGCCGAGGTGCACCTCGTACCCGGGCGGCGCGTCGACCTCCAGGACGGTGCCCGACCAGCGGGCCGCCGGGTGGATGCCGGCCAGGCACGCCTTGATGCCGTGGGCGGCCAGGAGCCGGGTGCGCCAGGCCACGTCCGCCCGGAAGGACTGCCGGATGTGCGGCCAGTACGGGGCGACGACCACCTCGTACGCGGTGCCGATCGCCCCGCCCAACTGGTCCCAGGCCTCGCGGTCCTGGGCCCACAGGGCGCGCAGCCAGGAGGGCCGGCCGTCGGGGGAGCGGGCGGCGGCGGTGGCCAGCTGTTCGCCGGTGAGCAGCGCGCCCGCCTCGCGGACGGCCGCCAGGCCCTCCTCCAGGGTGGCCGCGTACGGCTCGATGAACTGCGGGTTCTGGCCGTCAGGGCGCAGCAGTTCGAGCAGCGGGCCGCGGGCCCGGCCGGGCAGGTCGCGGCAGACGCGGCGGCGCCAGGGGCCGAAGACGGCCTGTTCGTCGGTGCGCTGCCAGGCGACCAGGGCCATGGCGAGTTCGAGCAGCGGCAGCGGCTCGGCGGCGAAGGTGACGTTGAACAGGTCCTCGGCCGTGAAGTGCACCCTCAGCAACGCCCGTCCACCCCCCGTCGCCGGCCCTATCGGGACGGGTCAGCCATCTGCGTGGCAATGGCGTCTAGCCATACATGCGGCGCATCGCGAAGTCGACCATCTGCTCGACGGCCTTCGCGTCGAACACCATCCGGTGGTCGCCCTCCATGTCGAGGACGAAGCCGTACCCGGTCGGCAGCAGGTCGATCACCTCGGCGCCGGTGATCACGAAGTACTTGGACTCCTTGCCGGCGTACCGGCGGAGCTCCTTGAGCGTGGTGAACATCGGGATGACCGGCTGCTGCGTGTTGTGCAGGGCCAGGAAGCCCGGGGTGTCGCCGCGCGGGCAGTAGACCTTCGACGTCGCGAAGATCTGCTGGAAGTCCTCGGCGGACAGCGACCCGGTGGTGAAGGCCCGTACCGCGTCGGCGAGCGACGGCGGCGAGGGTTCGGGGTAGAGCGGCTGCTCGCCGTACCCGCCGGCCATCTGCTGCGGGGCGGCGTACTGCTGCTGCCCCGCGCTCACGTTCTGGTCGTAGCCGTACATGGACCGAAGCCTACCGAGCGGGCCCCGTCCCCAGGCACCCTCCGGGGATTCCCGCTTGATGCTGGTCACAGTGGTCAACGAAGGGTTGATTCTTATTACTGGTGGGTAGCATCATGACGTTACCGATTGGTATGTACGAGGAACCTGTCTCCCCGAGCCTTAACGGAGCCGTCGCCATGGGGCACTACAAGTCGAATCTCCGCGACATCGAGTTCAACCTCTTCGAGGTGCTCGGCCGCGACAAGCTGTACGGCACCGGCCCGTTCGGCGAGATGGACACCGAGACCGCCAAGAGCATCCTGTCCGAGATCGCCCGCCTCGCGGAGAACGAGCTCGCGGAGTCCTTCGCGGACGCCGACCGCAACCCGCCGGTCTTCGACCCGGCCACCAACACCGCCCCGGTCCCGGCCTCCTTCAAGAAGTCCTACGAGGCCTTCATGGACTCGGAGTACTGGCGCCTGGGCCTGCCCGAGGAGATCGGCGGCACCACCTCGCCCCGCTCCCTCATCTGGGCCTACGCGGAGCTGCTCCTCGGCTCCAACCCGGCCATCTGGATGTACTCCTCCGGCCCGGCCTTCGCGGGCGTCCTCCACGAGGAGGGCAACGAGGCCCAGAAGCGCATCGCGCAGATAGCCGTCGAGAAGCGCTGGGGCTCCACCATGGTCCTCACCGAGCCGGACGCCGGCTCGGACGTGGGCGCCGGCCGCACCAAGGCCATCCAGCAGGAGGACGGCTCCTGGCACATCGAGGGCGTGAAGCGCTTCATCACCTCCGGTGAGCACGACATGGAGGAGAACATCCTCCACTACGTCCTCGCCCGCCCCGAGGGCCACGGCCCGGGCACCAAGGGCCTGTCCCTCTTCCTCGTCCCGAAGTTCCACTTCGACTGGGAGACCGGCGAGCTGGGCGAGCGCAACGGCGTCTACGCCACCAACGTCGAGCACAAGATGGGCCTCAAGGCCTCCAACACGTGCGAGATGACCTTCGGCGACCAGCACCCCGCCAAGGGCTGGCTGATCGGCGACAAGCACGACGGCATCCGCCAGATGTTCATGATCATCGAGTTCGCCCGCATGATGGTCGGCACGAAGGCCATCGCGACGCTCTCGACGGGCTACCTGAACGCCCTGGAGTACGCCAAGGAGCGCGTGCAGGGCCCCGACCTCGCGAACTTCATGGACAAGACCGCGCCCAAGGTCACCATCACGCACCACCCCGACGTGCGCCGCTCGCTGATGACGCAGAAGGCCTACGCCGAGGGCATGCGCGCCCTGGTGCTCTACACGGCCTCCGTCCAGGACGAGATCGCCGTCAAGCAGGCCGCCGGCGAGGACGCCTCCGCCGAGATCGGCCTCAACGACCTGCTCCTGCCGATCGTCAAGGGCTACGGCTCGGAGAAGTCCTACGAGCAGCTCGCCCAGTCCCTGCAGACCTTCGGCGGCTCCGGCTACCTGCAGGAGTACCCGATCGAGCAGTACATCCGCGACGCCAAGATCGACACCCTCTACGAGGGCACCACGGCCATCCAGGGCCAGGACTTCTTCTTCCGGAAGATCGTCCGCGACCAGGGCGCCTCGCTGAACATCCTCTCCGAGACGATCAAGAAGTTCCTCGCCGAGGGCCCCGGCGGCGAGGACCTCGCCCCCGCCCGCGACGCCCTCGCCAAGGCCGCCGTGGACCTGGAGGCCATCGTCGGCCAGATGATCGTCGACCTCACCGCCACCGGCGAGGACGTCAAGAACATCTACAAGGTCGGCCAGAACACCACCCGCCTGCTGATGGCCTCCGGTGACGTCGTCGTCGGCTACCTGCTGCTCAAGGGCGCGGCCGTGGCCGCCGGGAAGCTGGAGGGCGCCTCCGCCAAGGACGCCGCCTTCTACACCGGCAAGATCGCCGCCGCGAAGTTCTTCGCCGGCCAGGTCCTGCCGGGCGTCTCGGTCCAGCGCGCGCTGGCCGAGGCCGTCGACAACTCCCTGATGGACCTCGACGAGGCCGCCTTCTAAGGAAGCGCGCCCGCCTCGCCGAACACGACGTACGCGGTGTACGTACGCACAGTGGCCGGACCCTCCCTGTCGGGGGTCCGGCCACTGCTGTCGGGCCGTTTCGGCCGTTGTCGGTGGTTCGTGGCACGCTCGTAGACATGAGTCCACAGGAGCAGCACGGCAGCAGGGGGTATTCCGTCCCCACGGGGCGCCCGTACGCCCTCAAGGAGCTCCAGGCCAACGTGGGCGCGCTCGGCGACCGGATCAAGGACCTCTACGACGGAGCCCACCCCGCCGAGTACGAGCCGGTGGCCGACGCCCTCTACGTGGCCTTCCAGACGGCGGCCGGCCTGGCCCCCGCCAAGAGCTACACCGGCTGCCCCGAGCACCCCAACGGCGCCCTCGACCCCGAGGCGCCCGAAGGCTGGGGCCGCTGCCTCATCTGCAACGACCGCCGCCGCCTCGGCCGGCGCCTCCAGGGCGGCCGGGCCGCGGGCCCCGCCCCCGCGGGCGAGCAGCGGCGCCTCGGGTACCCCGTGCCCGACCCCCCGTACACCCTCGACGTCCTGCGCCACTACCTGCGCGTGATCGACGAGCAGCGCTTCCACCTCACCCTCGGCTCCGCCGACCAGGACTTCGTACGCATCGCGGACGACCTCCACCGGGCCTTCATCGTGGCCCGCGAGCTGTCCCGCCCGCGCAACGCGTCGGGATGCTCCGAGCACCCCGGCGCGCCGATCGACCCCGATGCCCCACCGGGTGAGGCCTGTATCTTCTGCGCCGGACGCAAGAGACGCGCGCAGCGCCCGCCGCAGACCCCCGAGATGCTCCCCCGCATCCGCCGGGGCGAGCGCAGACAACTGCAGCGCAGATTCGAGCGTCCGCCGGGCTGAGAACGACGGGACCGCGGGGCAAACCCCCCGCGGTCCTCGACCTTTCGGCTATCCCGCCGCAGTCCGGCCAAGGCGAACACGACCGTCGTTAAGGTGAACCACATGAGCTCTCCCGCCCGCTTCGACCGCGGCCACACCGACGATCTGATGACCTACCTGACGGCCAGTCCGTCGCCGTACCACGCAGTGGCGAACGCGGCGGAGCGGCTGGAGAAGGCGGGCTTCAGGCAGCTGTCGGAATCGGACGCCTGGGACTCGGGCACGGGGGGCAGGTTCGTCCTGCGCGGCGGCGCGCTCATCGCCTGGTACGTGCCCGAGGGCGCGGCCGCGCACACCCCCTTCCGGATCATCGGCGCCCACACCGACTCCCCCAACCTGCGGGTCAAGCCCGTACCGGACACCGGCTCGCAGGGCTGGCGCCAGGTCGCCGTGGAGATCTACGGCGGGACCCTGCTCAACACCTGGCTCGACCGCGACCTCGGCCTCGCCGGGCGGCTGACCCTGCGCGACGGCACCGAGCGCCTGGTGAACGTGGACCGCGCCCTGCTGCGCGTCCCCCAGCTCGCCGTGCACCTGGACCGCTCCGTCAACACGGACGGCCTCAAGCTCGACAAGCAGCGGCACATGCAGCCGATCTGGGGCCTGGGCGAGGCCCGCGAGGGCGACCTGATCGCCTTCCTGGAGGAGGAAGAGGGCCTGCCGCAGGGCTCGGTGGCCGGCTGGGACCTGATGGTCCACTCGATCGAGCCGCCCGCCTACCTGGGCCGCGACCGCGAGCTGCTGGCCGGCCCGCGCATGGACAACCTGCTGTCGGTGCACGCCGGCGTCGCGGCCCTCGCCGCGGTGTCCGCCTCCGAGGGCCTGGACCACATCCCCGTCCTGGCCGCCTTCGACCACGAGGAGAACGGCTCCCAGTCGGACACCGGCGCCGACGGCCCCCTGCTGGGCAACGTGCTGGAACGTTCAGTCTTCTCCCGCGGCGGCACGTACGAGGACAAGGCCCGCGCCTTCGCCGCCACGGTCTGCCTCTCCTCGGACACCGGGCACGCGGTCCACCCCAACTACGCGGAGCGGCACGACCCTTCGCACCACCCGCGCGTCAACGGCGGCCCCATCCTGAAGGTCAACGTCAACCAGCGCTACGCCACCGACGGCAGCGGCCGCGCGGTGTTCGCCGCGGCCTGCGAGCGGGCCGGGGTGCCGTGGCAGACCTTCGTCTCCAACAACTCCATGCCGTGCGGCACGACGATCGGCCCGATCACCGCCGCCCGACACGGGATCCAGACCGTCGACATCGGCGTGGCGATCCTGTCGATGCACTCGGCCCGCGAACTCTGCGGCTCCGACGACCCGTTCCTCCTCGCGAACGCCCTGCTGGCGTTCCTGGAGGGCTGACGGCCGGCCCTCCGGGAACGCCCGCTACGGCCGCCCGTCAGGCGTCCATGCCCGCCAGCACCAGCGGCAGGCGTGCGGCGCCGGCGGCCGTGACGACGACCGGGACGCCCCAGTCCTGCTGGTGGACGTGGCAGGCCGGGTACTCGTTGGCCGGGTCGTCGTCGCAGGACGCGGCCATCGCCGAGACGTGCAGCACCCCTTCGGTCACGGCCGGGTCCAGCACCAGGTCCCGGAACAGGTCCGTGCCGGCCCCCTCGCCCTCCGCCAGCAGCTCCGGCGGGGTCGAGGAGACCAGCAGCCGGGTGGACGGCCCGTAGCGGGTGTCCAGCTTCTGGCCGGCCGGGGCCTGGAAGACCACGTCCAGGCGGAGCGTGCCGGGGGCCACCTCGGTGGCCGCCCGCTGGGTGCGGTGGGCGACCGCGTCCACGCGTACGGCCTCCTCCGGGAGCCGCAGCCGGGTCAGCCGGTGCCGGGCGGACTCCACCACCACGATGTCCTCGCCGGCCAGCACGGCGGCGCTGGGCTCGCGCAGGTCGGTGGCGAGCGTCGTCACCTGGCCGGTGGCCGGGTCGAACCGCCGCAGGGCGTGGTTGTACGTGTCGCAGACCGCGACCGAGCCGTCCGGCAGGGCGGTCACCCCGAGCGGGTGCTGGAGCAGCGCCTGGGCGGCGTCGCCGTCCCGGTGCCCGAAGTCGAACAGCCCGGTCCCCACGGCGGACCGCACGGCGTAGCCGCCCTCGGCGGGCTCCACGTACCGCAGCGCACTGGTCTCGGAGTCGGCGATCCACAGCCGGTCCCCGGCGGCCGCGAGCCCGGAGGGCTGGGCGAACCAGGCCTCGGCGGCGGGCCCGTCGACGAGCCCCTCGTTCGTCGTCCCGGCGGCGACGCCGACGGTCCCCGACTCCGGGTCCCAGGTCCACAGCTGGTGCACGCCGGCCATGGCGATCCACACCCGGCCCTGCCACCAGGCGACGTCCCACGGCGAGGACAGGTCCACCTCCAGCGCCGGCCCGGAGGTCGGGGACCCCTGCCACCACTGCCGCCCGGTCCCGGCGACGGTCTCCACGGCGCCCGTCTCCGGGTCGAGGACCCGCAGCGCGTGGTTGACGGTGTCGGCGACCACGACCCGCCCGTCGGGCAGCAGAGCCAGCCCCTGCGGCTCGCTGAAGGCGTCCGGCCCGAAGCCGCGCTCCCCGCTGCCGATCCGCCGCACGACGGTCTCCCCGTCGGCCTCCAGCTCCACCAGCTGGTGCCGCGTGGAATCGCTCACCAGCAGGTTCCCGGAGGGCAGCACGAGCGCCTTCCCGGGGAAGCGCAGGTCGGTCGCGACGGGCTCGGGCGCCACGTAGGGCCCGTCCCCGCGCCGCAGGGTCCCCTTGGCCTCGTGCTCGGCCTCCAGCTCCTCGACGAGCCGCGCGATGGCGTGCGCGTGCCCCTCACCGGCGTGCTGCGCGACGACGTACCCCTCGGGGTCGATCACCACGAGCGTGGGCCAGGCCCGCACGGCGTACTGCTTCCAGGTCACGAGCTCGGGGTCGTCGAGCACGGGGTGGTGCACCTCGTACCGCTCGACGGCGTCGACGACGGCGGCGTGCTCGGCCTCGTGGACGAACTTCGGCGAATGCACGCCGATGATCACCACGGTGTCCCGGTGCTTCTCCTCCAGCTCCCGCAGCTCGTCGAGGACGTGCAGGCAGTTAATGCAGCAGAACGTCCAGAAATCGACAACAACGCACTTACCACGCAGGTCTGCGAGGGTGAGGTCCTTGCCTCCGGTGTTCAGCCAGCCGCCCTTGCCGATCAGCTCGGGGGCACGGACACGGGCACGGCGGCGGGGCTCGGGCGCGGGGGTGGGCGCCGGGGCAGCATCGTTCATCCTTCAAGCTTGCCATCCGGGTATGAATGGCGGATCACACACCTACGGCAGGGGAGCAACGGTGGCTGTGGACGGGGAGAAGAACGATGCCGGTGAGACGGCACAGCCGGCGCAGGGGTTCATGGCGCTGCCGAACCGTACGGAGAAGGGACGGGAACCGTTTTCCAGGTGCCTGGCGGACGTGGTCCTGAGCGTCGGGCTCGACGTGGCTCCCGAGGGGGAGCCCGCTGGCGGGCGGAACTGGGAGCACCGGGTTCGGGCAGCACTGCGGGAAGCCTGCCGCCGAGGCGTGAGCCTTTCCGAGGAGTCCTTCGACGCGCTGATCAAGGCTGCCGTCTACGACCCCGATCCGAGCTTCAACCGCCAGTTCGTGGAGCCGGCTCTGAACGCGTTCGGACAGTGGCGCGTGCAATCCGCCATCCTCGGGTACCTGCGGACCGGTACCGATGCCGAGCGAGCCGGTGCGGCGCGGGCCTGGTACTGGTCGGCCCTGCGGCCGCGAATGCCCCTGGTGCGGGCGCAGAACCCCGGCGCTGCCGACCGGGCGGCGCCCGATGACGGCTCGTCCGTGTCCACCGAGTGGCACGAAGCGGCCCTGCGTGAGTTCGTGGCCAACGAGCACTTGGACGTCCGGCGCTGCATTCTCCCCGGACTGCCGCTCAAGAAGTCGCTCTACCGGCCGGAGCTGCACGGACTGGTGGACACGGCGACAGCGATAGCCCGGTCCCATCCGGACGACTACATCCGCCACCGTGTGGAACACCAGGTCGGCGACTGACATGCCCGATGGCCGGCATGCGGGCGGAGAGGGCGCTTACCGGGTGCTCAGGCGCCGATGTCCGTCCCCGCCGGCTTCGCCCAATGGATCTGGATGCGCTGCTCAGGGATGATCCGCTGACCACGCGCTCCCTTGCTCACCTCAACCCGGTCCATGGCAAGTGACAACCGCCCGCGCCGGTCCTCGTTCGTCGCGTCAGCCCACGTCTCCCGCAGGGTGAGGCCATCGAGCATCAGAGGCACATCCACCGGCGGCATGGGCAGCTGGCAGAGATCGGTTCGAAGCCCCTCGATGCGCCCCCTCAGCCTCTCTGAAAGTCGGTAGTAGCGTTCCACAGCTGCGGCGCCACGGAACTCGCCACGCACATAACGTGCGTCCTCAAGGTCAGCCAAGCGGGCTTCCTCGTCCTGGATCTCAGCAGTAAGCGCATCCCGTTTCGCAAAGGTCTCCGGGTCCATGCGGCGCACCCAGCGATCCGCGATTGCGGCGAGCAGCGGATCATCCGGCTCCAGCGCTGGCAGCTTGGTGAGGAATTGTTCCGTCACGTACTGGTCAACCGCTGCGGCCAGCGCCGACGCTCCGATGCACTGGTTGCCCGCACGGCGAGCCATGCATTGATAGCTGCCGCCCACACGGTGCATCCGGCGACCGCAGCCAGGAACCGCGCAATGGACGAGTCCCGTGAGCAGCGCCGTCCCTTCGGGCTTCGGCCGCCGTTTTCCTGCGTGCACGAACGTTCTCGATTCCAGGGTTTGGATGATCTGTTCCCGCTCGCCGACCGTGATGATCCCCTCGCCGATCTCGACCGTGTCCAGCGTCTCGGGATCGCGGTACGGGAAGACCCTGCCCGTGTACTTCCGCTCGCCGTCATCCGTCTCGACGCTCTCGGCCTCCGGCATCAGGCCGGCGAACGCCGGGGAACGCAGGAGCTGCATGATGCTGGCCGCGTTCCACTGCCCTCCCCGGGGTGAGCTGATCTCGTACTCGTTGAGGAGTCGGGCGATCTTGACCAACGATGTCCCGCCGAGTGCTTCGTCCGCGATCAGGCGGGCATAGACGGCATGCTCCGGGTCATGGACGAGCTTCTTCTTCGGGTCGATGAGCAGCCCGTACGGAGGCTGCCCACCGATCCACTGACCCTTGCTGCGGAGGTAGCGCTTCGCGTGCCCCACGCGCATGCCGAGATTCCTCGACTCGGACCGGGCGAGCTCAGCGAGCATCGCGACGGCCATGCGCGCTGAGTCGTCCGAGGTGTCGACACTGTCCACGACCGAGACGAGACGACCGCCGGCCTTCTCGATGTCGTCCAGCACCTTGCCCACCTGGCCGATCCCCTTGCGGGACAGACGGTCCAGTTTCCAGACGATCAGTGTGCCGACGACGCCCGCGGTGACGGCCGCGAGCGCGGCGTCGAAGCCCTTGCGCTCAACGGTCTTGTAACCGGACCGCCCTCTGTCCATGTGGACCTTGCGAACGGTCAGTCCGTTGCGTTCGGCCCAGACACGGCAGTCGACTTCCTGCCGTTCGATCGCAGTCTTGCCGTCCCTGTCAAGGGACACACGGAGGTACAGATCACAGAACGTGTCTTGGTGCATACACTCAGTGTGGCGAAGGGTTCTGTGCTCTGTTGTCTATTTGCCGGAATCGAGGATCACGATGTGACCGGGCAGGCCGGCGAGAGCGTGAACGCCCGCAGGGAGCTGATCAGGGCTGCCACGAAGGCGTCGCGGGCCGGGGCCGGGAGGAGGTCCAGGGAGAGGTACGGGTTGAGGTCCTCCAGTTCGACCAGGAGGAGCTCCCCCGACGGGGCGCGGCAGGCGTCCACGCGCTGGATGCCGTGGTCGAGGGTGTTCCAGTCGATGAAGCGGCGGGCGAAGGCCAGGTCCTCGGCGGTCGGCTCGTACGGGGTGAGCTCCCAGCGGCGGGCGGGGTCCGGGGCGTGGAGGGCGTACTGGAAGGCGTCGTCGACGAAGTAGAAGGAGACCTCGTACGCGAAGTCGATCCTCGGCTGGATCAGGATCTGTCCGGGCGGGCCGGAGGGGGTGGCGGTGAAGGTGAGGCCGATGGAGTCGGCGCCCTGCTTGGGCTTGACCGCGTACGTGGCGGTGGGCGGCAGCAGGTGCAGGTCGGCCGGGTCGTCCACGGTCGGGATCACCGGGTACCCGGCGGCCGTGAGGTCGAGGAGGTACTGCTTGCCGGCCATGTCGGCGCGGCCGGTGAGCGGGTTGTAGACGGGGGTCCCGGCGGCGAGGGCGGCGGCGCGGAACTCGTCGTAGGCCTGCTGGTAGCCCAGGACCGGGCCGCTGTTGCGGACGACGACGGCGTCGAAGCCGGGCATGAGGGCCCGCGCGTCCAGCGGGTGGCACAGGGCCAGGTCGAAGTGCTCGCGCAGGCGGGCGGTGAGGAATATGTCCTCGTCGCAGTAGCGGCGGCCGCGCGCGGGGTAGGCGAGGTCGGTCACGTAGAGGAGGCGGGTGCGGTGCTTCGTGGGCATGGGGCCAAGCTATCCCGGGCAACGATCAGCGCATGAAATACCTCGTTCGGGACAAACTGCTGGCCATCGGGGACGACTACTGGATCGAGGACGAGGACGGCCGGCACGCCTTCCTCGTCGACGGGAAGGCGCTCCGCTTCCGCGACACCCTGGAGCTGGAGGATCCCGAGGGGCGGGTCCTGCTGACGCTGCGGGAGAAGCTGTTCACGCTGCGGGACGCGATGACCCTGGAGCGGGACGGGCAGCGGCTCGCGGTGGTCCGGCGCAAGCGGCTCTCGCTGCTGTGCAACCACTTCCGCGTGACCATGGCCGAGGGCACGGAACTCGACGTCAGCGGGCGGATCCTGGACCGCGAGTTCAAGGTCGAGTACGAGGGCGAGCTGCTCGCCCTCGTCTCCCGGCAGTGGTACCGGATCCGCGAGACGTACGCCGTCGACGTGGTCCGGGAGGACGCGGACGCGGCGCTGCTGGTGGCGCTCGCCGTCTGCGTGATCAGAATGGCCGAAAAGGAACGGGAGGACGGGGAGGGTGGGGAGTCCGGGGACTAGCGGCCCAGGGTGCGGTCCTTGAGGGCCGGGAACTGGTCGCGGGTCTCGGCGACCTTCGCCGGGTCCAGGTCCACCGTCAGGACGGCCTCGCCCGGGCCCGCCTCCGCGAGGACCTCGCCCCACGGGTCCACCACCAGGCTGTGCCCGGCCTGTTCGACGCCCGCGTGCGTACCGGCCGTCGCGCAGGCCAGTACGTACGACTGGTCCTCCACGGCCCGCGCCCGGTTCAGCAGCGTCCAGTGCTCGCGCCGCCGGGCCGGCCAGCCCGCGGAGACGACCATCGTGGTGGCGCCGGCGTCGACGAGCCCGCGGAACAGCTCGGGGAAGCGCAGGTCGTAGCAGGTGGCGAGGCCGAGGGTCTGCTCCGGCAGGACCACCGTGGTCAGGGAGTCGCCGGCGGACATGAGCACCGCCTCGCCCTGGTCGAAGCCGAAGCGGTGGATCTTGCGGTAGGTCGCGGCGAGCTCGCCGGACGGGGAGAGCACGAGGGCGGTGTTGTACAGCGAGCCGTCGCCGGCGCGCTCCACGACCGAGCCCGCGTGCAGCCAGACCCCGGCGTCGGAGGCCGCCTTGGACATGACCTCGAAGGTCGGGCCGTCCAGCGGTTCGGCCTCCGTCTCGAACTGCTCGTAGGCGAAGGCGCCCACCGTCCACAGTTCGGGCAGCACGACGAGATCGGAGCCGCCCTGCTCCCTGACGAGTTCGGCGGCCCGCTGCCGCCGGGAAGCCACCGACTCGGCGTCGTTCACCGCGATTTGGATCAGAGAGGCGCGCACGCTACCACCGTCCTGGCATGTCAGCCGGTCAACTCAAGGCCTACGATCGTCACACGAAAGCGCTGTCGGGGTGCTCATCGGCAGCGTAGTTTTGGGAATAGTCCACAACGCGCCACTGAACAGCCAGCGAGGGGTCCCGTTGACCGTCCATCCCAGCCTTGAGCCCTATGCCGACGCGTGGACGCACTCCATCGAGGCGATAACCGAGCTGGTCCTCCCCCTCCCGGAGGGCCAGTGGAACCTGCCGACCCCCTGCCCCGGCTGGTCGGTGCGCGACATCGTCTCCCACCTCATCGGCCTCGAACTGGAACAGCTCGGCGACCCGCGGCCGATCCACACCCTCCCGCGCGACCTGCGGCACGTGGTGGACGAGTTCACCCGCTACATGGAGGTGCCGGTTGACGTCCGCCGCCACCACACCGCCCCGGAGATGACCTCGGAGCTGGAGTACACGGTCATCCGCCGGCAGCGCCAGCTGCGCAACGAGAAGCGGGATCCGGCCACCACGATGGTGCGCGGACCGCAGGGCAACCAGATCACGCTGGAGTTCGCGCTGCGGCTGCGCGCCTTCGACACCTGGATCCACGAGCAGGACCTGCGGGCGGCGCTGGGCGTCCCGGGGAACTGGGACTCGCCGGGCGCGTTCGTGGCGCGGGACATCCTCCTCGCCGGGCTGCCGAAAGTGGTCGCGAAGGGCGCGGGCGCCCCGCCGAACTCGGCCGTGGTCATCGACGTGCACGGGCCGGTGGAGTTCCTGCGGACGGTACGGGTGGACGCGGCGGGCCGGGCCACCCTCGACAAGACCCCCTCGCTGGGGCCGGACGTGTCACTGGCCATGGACTGGGAGACGTACGTACGGCTCGCCGCAGGCCGGGTGCGGCCGCGCACGGTCGCCGACCGGGTCAAGGTGGAGGGCGACACCGAGCTGGCCGCCGCCATCCTCGGTGCGTTCGCCGTGACTCCGTAGAACCGGCGCCTGCGTAGAACCGCGGCCCGGGTCCGGGCGTCCCCCTCTTCACGTGCGAACGCGCGACGTCCCGGGGGAGGTTCCGCAGGTGTGGTCCAGATTGTCGGCCGCCGCGGTGCCGGCGGCCGAGCGGATGGATTGGTTCACCGATCTCATAGCCGACCAGCTGGTGCCGACGGCGATCCGCAGCGAGAGTCCGGGCAGTTTCTGGGCGGAGGCCGCCGTACTGGACCTGGGCGGCGTGCAGGTGTCGACGTTCGAGTTCTCACCGCTGCACTCCGCCCGCACGGCCGCCCACGTACGGCGCGGCGATCCCGAGCAGTACCAGCTGGGGCTGGTCACCCACGGCTCGATGTCGCTGGCCCAGAACCGCTCCGACAGCGGGATGTTCAGCGGTGACATGGTGCTCTGGGACACTTCGCGGCCCATGTGGTCGGACGCCCTGCCGGGCGCCGACGGCCTGGTCCGGGCGGTGACCCTGTCGTTCCCGAAGGCCGCGATGCCGCTGCGCGGGGCCCGGGTCGAGCGGCTGCTCGCGCAGCGCGTCCCGGGCGGGTACGGGATGGGGGCGATCCTGGCCCAGTACCTGCGCTCGCTGACCGCGCACGCCCCGGACTGCGGGCCGGCGGAGCTGGAGCGGCTCGGGGCGGTCGCCCTCGACCTGGTGGGCAGCTGCCTGGCGGGGCGGCTCGGCGCCGAGGGGGCGCTGACCGCCGAGGCCCGGGAGACTGCGCTGCTGGCCCGGATCGACGCGTTCGTCGACCACAACCTCGGCGATCCCGCTCTGACCCCGGCCGCCGTGGCCGCCCGGCACGGGATCTCGCTGCGCCGGCTCCAGCTGCTGCTGCGCGAGCGGGGCGAGAGCCCGGCGGCGCGGATCCGGCGGCGCCGGCTGGAGCGGTGCCGGGCCGAGCTGGCCGACCCGGGGCTGCTCGGCCGGCCGGTGCACGAGGTGGCGGGGCGGTGGGGGTTCACCAGCCCGTCGGTGTTCAGCCGGGCGTTCCGCGACGCGTACGGGGTGAGCCCCACCGAGTACCGGCAGGAAGCCGCGCGGGAGGCGTCGGTACGGGAGGCGTCGGCGCGCGGGATCAGCGGGGCGCGGGGCGGGCGGCCTTCCGGGGGCTCGCCCCGGCGGCCGCGGTGACGGGGAGGGCCTCCCGTTCGCGGGCCAGGGCGCGGGGCGCCAGCCGCAGGACCTGGGTCAGGCCCAGCAGCTCCACCACGAACACCGACGAGAAGGCGGTCCGGTAGTCGTCCCCGGTGGCGTCGAGCAGGACGCCGACCGCCAGCAGGGTGGTCATGGAGGCGAGGAAGCCGCCCATGTTGGTGATGCCGGACGCGGTGCCCTGCCGTTCGGCCGGGTTCGCGGGCCGGGCGAAGTCGAAGCCGATCATCGAGGCGGGCCCGCAGGTGCCGAGGACCACGCACAGCGTGACCAGCAGCCACATCGGGGCCCGGTCGCCGGGGTACACCAGGACGGAGGCCCACAGCAGCGCGGTGATGCCGACGGTGCCCAGCGCGAGCGGGAGCCGGGCGCCCGGGCGGCGGCCGATGAGCTGCCCGTAGACCAGGCCGAAGCCCATGTTCGCGGCGACCACCAGGGTGAGCAGCCCGCCCGCGGTGGTCCGCGACAGCCCCTGCGCCTCGACCAGGAAGGGCATGCCCCACAGCAGCAGGAAGACCATCGCGGGGAACTGGGTGGTGAAGTGCACCCACAGGCCGAGCCGGGTGCCGGGCTCGCGCCAGGAGTCCCGGATCTGACGGCGTACGAAGCCGCCCGCGCCCCGGGCCACGGGCGGCGGCTCGTGCCCCTCGGGGTGGTCGCGCAGGAACAGCACGAGCGGGACGAGGACGATCAGCCCGGCGACCGCGCTGCCCGCGAAGGCCGGCACCCAGCCGAGGCCGTGCAGTACGGGCGCCAGCACCAGGGTGGAGACGAGGTTGCCCGCCATCCCCACGAGCCCGGCCAGCTGCGCCATCAGCGGTCCGCGCCGGGCGGGGAACCAGCGGGTGCCGAGCCGGAGCACGGATATGAAGGTCATCGCGTCGCCGCAGCCCAGCAGGGCGCGGGCGGCCAGTGCCATGCCGTACGAGGGGGAGAGGGCGAAGCCGACCTGCCCGGCGGTGAAGAGGACGGCGCCCAGCGTGAGCACCTTCTTGGTGCCGAGGCGGTCGACCATCAGGCCGACGGGGACCTGCATGCCGGCGTAGACCAGCAGCTGGAGGAGGGAGAAGGTGGACAGGGCGGAGGCGTTGACGTGGAAGCGGTCCGCCGCCTCCAGGCCGGCGACGCCCAGGCTGGTGCGGAAGATGACGGCGACGAAGTAGACGGCGACGCCGATGCACCAGACGGCGACGGCCCCCCGCCCGCCGGGCGGCTCGGCGTTCATCGGACCTCACCGCCGCCCCGCACCAGCGCGCCGACCCGGCCCACGTGGCCGCGTACGGCCGCGGCGGCCGCCTCCGCGTCCCCGGCGCGCAGGGCGTCGAGGATCTCGGCGTGCTCGTCGAGGGTGCGCTCCACCCGGTCGGGGTGGGCGTGCAGCAGGGCCACGCCCATCCGCAGCTGCCGGTCGCGGAGCTGATCGTAGAGCCGGCTGAGGATCTCGTTCCCGGCGTGGCGGACGATCTCGGCGTGGAAGCACCGGTCGGCGGTGGTCATCGCGGCGAGGTCGCCGCGGTCCGCGTACAGGCGCAGTTCCGCCAGCAGTTCCGTGAGCCGCTCCAGCAGTGCGGGCGGGGCCGGCACGGCCCGGCGCACGGTGAACTCCTCGACCAGCAGCCGGGTCTCGACCACGTCGGCGATCTCCTGTGCGGAGACCGGCAGCACCAGCGCGCCCTTCTTCGGGTAGAGCCGCAGCAGGCCCTCGGTCTCCAGCCGCAGCAGGGCCTCGCGGACCGGGGTGCGGGAGACCCCGACGGCCCCGGCGAGCTCGCCCTCGGTGAGCAGGGTGCCGCCCTCGTAGCGGCGGTCCAGGACGCCCTGCTTGACGTGGTGGTAGACGCGTTCGGCGGCGGTGGTGGCGCGGGTGGCCGGCGGAGTGGCTGGTGGCATGCGCACAGGATAGATACATGAGGCGTACAACGATCCTCCCGTCCGCGATGTGGACACGGCCCCGCCGCGACTGCATCGAAGGATGTAGCCCGCGTTCCTCCACCGGCAGGAAGAAGCGGGCCGCCCGCCCCGGGAGCCTTGAGTCATGGCCGACACCCTCGTCACACCCCGGGCAAACACGACCGCGGCCCGGCTGCCCCTCCTCGACGTCCTGCGCGGCGCCGCGATCCTCGGCACGCTCATGACCAACGTCTGGATCTTCGCCTCGCCGGGCTCCGAGTGGAGCGTCCTGCAGGGCGGCCTGAGCCTGCCGGACCCGGTCGCCGACCCGTCCGCCGCCACCATCGCCGAGACGGTCTTCCGCTTCCTGGCCGACGGCAAGTTCCTCTCGCTGCTGACCATCCTGTTCGGCGTGGGCCTGGCCATCCAGTACGACTCCGCCGCCCGCCGGGGCGAGCCGTGGCCCGGGCGCTACCCGCGGCGGGCCGCGTTCCTCTTCCTGGAGGGGACCGTCCACTTCGTCCTGATCTTCGCCTGGGACGTGCTCATGGGGTACGCCGTCACCGCACTGCTGGTGGCCTGGCTGCTGGCCCGCTCCGAGAAGGTGCGGCGGATCGCGATGTGGGTCGCCGCCGGCGTCCACCTCACCCTGGTCGCCCTGGTGACCCTCGGCGACGCCGTCACCCCCGACTCCCCCAAGACGCCGGACCCGGAGGCCGTACGGCTCTACGCGCACGGCAGCTGGGCCGAGCAGATCGGCTTCCGCCTCGACAACGCCCTCGCCCTGCGCATCGAGCCCGTCTTCACCTTCGGGCTGCTGGTGTTCCTCTTCCTCCTCGGCGTGCGCCTCCACCGGGCCGGCGCCTTCGGCCCGACCGCCGCCGGGCGCCGGATCCGCGCCCGGATGGCCGCCTGGGGACTCGGCCTCGGACTGCCGCTGGGCATCGCCGCCGAGCTGGGCGGCCCCGACTTCTTCGTCCTGGGCCGGTACGGCATCGCCCCGCTCGTCGCCGTCGGCTACATCGGCCTCATCGGGTGGACCCTCGACCGGTTCGCCGTCCCCGGCGCGGCGGCGCTCGGCTCCGTCGGGCGCACCGCCCTGTCCTGCTACGTCGGCCAGAACCTGCTGTGCGTCCTGCTCTGCTACGGCTTCGGGCTCGGGCTGGCCGCCCGGTTCGAGGGGAGCGGGCCGTGGTGGGTGATGGGCCTGTGGGCCGCGGTGAGCCTGGTCCTGGTCGCCGGGTCCCGGCTGTGGCTGCGGTACTTCGGCCGGGGGCCGCTGGAGGCCGTGCAGCACTGGGCGCTCAAGCCCCGCCGGTGAGCCCCTCGGTGACCTCCACTTCGAGGACGAACTCGTCGTAGGGGGCCTCCTCGGGGTAGGGCGGCCGGACCTGCGCGAAGCGGATCCGGGCCCGCCCGCCGGGGCGGCGGCCGCGCACCACGTACGTCCGGACCAGCGGGGCGCCGGGCTCCGCCGGCGGGGCGGGACCCCCCGCCGTCTCCGCCGTCTCCGCCGTCTCCGCCACGGAGACGGCGTCGGCGTCCCCGCCGACCTGCCAGGTCCACACGTACCCGCGCGCCCCGCGCCCCGTCAGCCGCAGCTCGTACGACTCCCCGGCGCGCAGCGCGATCCCGCGTACCTCCACCGGCCGCCTCCCTCGTGCATCACGCCGGGCTCACGCCGGGCCGATCACCGCCCCCTCGTGCCAGCCCGCGCCGTCGCGCCAGTAGTGCTGGAGCAGCCGGTCGGTGCGCAGGACGAGGACTTCCAGGTTGAACCCGAAACTGCCCTGGAGCATCCCGGTGACGGCGACCGCGTCGTGCCCGAAGACCGCACTGCGGGCCCAGGGCGCGCCCGCCGCGTTCCCCCGCCACCAGTGCTCGATCCGGCCGTCGGCGCCGGCCACGCACAGCTCGTAGTTCCCGGCGGTGTCCTCGTCGGCGGCCCCGTACTGGCCCTCGATCAGGCAGGGCGCGGAGTTGATGCGGCTGCCGAAGACCTCCCCGGCCCGCCAGACGAAGCCGTTGGGGTCGTCGCGCCACCACAGCTGCATCCGGCCGTCGGTGCGGGCGGCGACCAGGTCGAGCGTGCGGGAGCGGGTCTGGATCAGGGCAGGGCCGTAGTGGGCGATGCCGGAGGCGAAGCGGCCGCCGTCGTTCCAGGTCCAGGGGGCGCCGTTGATCCGCCACCAGTGGCCCAGCCGGCCGTCGGCGGTGCGGACGACCACCTCGAAGTTGCCCGGCTTGCCGTAGTCGCTCTGGATGAAGGCCGGGGTCGAGCCGACGGCCGCGTCGCCCGGGCCGAAGGCGCCGCCGTCGCGCCAGACGCCGACGGCCTGCTCGTAGTACCAGTGCCGCAGCCGGCCGCCGGTGGTGACGTGCAGGGACTCCATGTTCCGGTTGTAGGTGGTGCCGGTGAACGCGGGCTGCCCCGAGGCGTCGGAGGCGTAGGACCGGCCCCGGGCCCAGGCGAAGGGCGCGTCCCCCTCGCGCCACCAGTGCTGCAGCCGGCCGCCGCCGGCGGTCGCCGCCATCTCGAAGTTGCGGTGGGCACGGCCGTTGCCGCTCTCGTAGACGCTGCCCGCGTGCAGGCGCCGCTTGCTCCAGGGGTCGATGTTGGTGCCGCGCAGGCCGCACTTGGCCCAGTAGTCGATGTTGACCTCGCCGTACGCGATCCGGCCGTAGCCGCCGACGTGGTAGCCGGGCCCCCAGGAGTTCTTGAACAGCCAGCAGCCGGCCGCGTCGTCGTAGCCGACGACCAGCACGCAGTGCCCGCCGGCCAGCCGGTCGCTGGTGCGGTGGTACACCCCCGCCCCCAGCCCGAAGAAGTCGTCGTAGACGTCGAAGCAGGCGGTCAGCGGGCCGACCGTGTCCAGCCACACCTTCTGCTGCTCGACGTCGCCCAGGCGTACGTAGTCACCGATGCGGACGGTCCGGCCCGAGCGGTCCCAGCTGGGCGTGTACTCGGCGCGCCAGGCGTCGCGCCGCTCGGCCGGCAGGCCCGGGGGCGGGGTGCTGTAGGGCCAGCAGCCGGGGTCGGCGAGACCGCCGTTGTCCTTGATCCAGTCGAGGGCGGTCTCCGGGTTGCTCCCCTGCCCGCAGGTGAACTTGAGCCCGTCGTGGACGTCGCCCTCGGAGCGCTTCGCCCACACGTCGTGCTCGATCCGGGCCATCGACTCGACGAGCCCGGCCGCGCCGAAGGCCCAGCAGGAGCCGCACGGGTTCTGGTCCTTGACCTTCGTCAGCCAGGGCCACCCCCAGCGGCTGCGCCAGTCGACGGCCGCGGGCCGCCCGGCCGCCGCCGCACCGCTTCCGCCCAGCAGCCCGTTGGCGGCGCGCCGCCGCGTCAGGTGCGGGTTGCCGCTCGCCCGCCCCACGAGCGCCCGCAGGTCCACGGAGCCCGCCTCGGCCGCGGGCGTCAGGTTCACCCCCGGCTCCAGGCCGAGGGCGGGCCTCGGCACCGGCTCCTCGTCCGCCAGGTGCTCGCTGACGGTCCAGCGCGCCCCGCACTCCACGAGCTGCGCCCGCAGCTCCCCCACCGTCTGGACAGACTCCTCCGGCATCCCCGGCCCCCCAGCTGCAACCCTCGGTCGTGAGCCCGGGGAGCGTCTCCCCACCACCCGCCCCCGTCAAGGGGGGCCGCGCGGTCGCGCGGTGGCACGGGGGTCGTACGCGTCCGGCTCCCGCCGGGGGAAGCCGGGGATACGGGTGGGGGCCGGTACCGGTCCGGGACACCGCTGCGCGGGGCCGTCCCCTACCCGCCCTTCAACCGTTCTCGCCTCAATCGCCGGCGGGGCTGAAAGACCGGGGCTCCGCCCGGACCCGTTCCGGGCGCTGCGCGCCCGGTGCGCTCAAGCGCCGCGCGGGCTGGAATTTCGCTGCGCGAAATCCAGCCCCGCCGGCACATCCCAGCCCCGCCGGCGTTTGAGGCGCGGGGGTCTGGGGGCGGAGCCCCCAGGAGGGGTCCGGGCGCAGCCCGGGGAAAGGGCGAAGGGCGGGGCGGGGAGTAGCCCGCGCAGCGGCACCGCCCAGCCGCACCCGGCCCACCGGCCCCGGCGGCGGCCGAACCGCGCAACCGCCCGGCCAGGGCAACGGCAACGGCAACGCCCCCCTACCGGGTCATGGACTGCCCCCCGATACCGGCGGCGCCCCCCAGCTGCCCCCGCCACCACACCTCGGCGTCGGCCCCGCTCATCCGCCCCCACTCCGGCGTCCGTTCCACCTGCGCCCGCCCCAGCCGCCGTGCCAGCGCGACCAGTTCCCGCCCGGCCGCGCCCCTGGCCGCCTGGTACTCCCGCAGCAGTTCCTCCCACGTGCCCGCCCCGGCCCACGCGGCCCCGAAGGCGGTGGCGTCCTGGAGCGCCTTCGCGGCGCCGCTGGTGTTGTGCGGGCGGACCACCGTGGCGGCGTCCCCGGCGAGGAGGAGCCGGCCGGCGGCGGTGCTCGCGGTCTCCAGGTCGTAGATGGGCTGTACGAAGGTGTCCGCCGGGGCGGTGAGGCCCAGCGCCCGGCCCCAGTACGGCGGGAACTCCCGCTCCAGCAAGGCCCGCAGGTGGTCCAGCAGTTCGGGGGTCAGCGCGCCCGGCGGGAAGCTGGTGGGGTCGTCGAAGCGCAGCCGCCCGTCCGGCGGGGGCGGCGCGTACAGCACCCAGTTGACGCGCGGCCCGTCCGGCCCGGGGATCCGGTAGATCACGCAGCTCCCGCCGGGGAAGCACACGGTGGTCACCGCCTCGGGGTACGCCTCATCGCCCTCCAGCAGCGCGGCGTCGAGGTTCCCCCGCCAGCACACGTACCCGGCGTAGTGCGGCCGCGCCCCCGGCGCCACCGCCTCCCGCACCACCGACCGGTACCCGTCCGCGCCGACGGCCAGGTCGTACCGCTCGACGGAGCCGTCCCCGAGCCGCACCTCGGCCGCGCCCCCGTCCCCGGCGACCCCGGCGACGGCCACGCCCTGCCGGTACACGACCTCCTCCGGCACGACCCCGCGCAGCCCGCGCCACAGCAGCCCCCAGTGGTACGAGTGGAACGGGAACGGCTGCTCCCAGATCATCCGCCCGCCCGGCCCGGCCCCGCCGTCCCGCACCACCCACCGCCGGCGCAGCAGCCGGTGCGCCGGGATCCCGCCGGGCAGTGCCCCGGCGGCGGCCAGTTCGGCGGCGCGCTCGTCGTGCACGCACAGCCCGACCCCGCGGTCCGCGAGCCGCCCGCGCGTGCGCTCCAGTACGACGACCCCGTCGGCCCCGGCCCGCACCGCGGCGGAGGCGAACGCGCACCCCGCGATGCTCCCGCCGACCACCGCTACCGTTCCGCCCCGCATAACCGCCCCCTGCCGAAGCCGAGTTGCCCTGGGACGACCACCGTATCGGGCGGACCTGCCGCAGGCGGGCGTTAGCGGCGCGTGAGTCGAACGTCAGCGGCGCCGACCAGCATGAATCCGGTCGCCGCAGGTCAACAGGCCTCAGCGACGGCACCCGATCGAATCCTCAATCCCCACAGGGAGCAGCAGATGAAGATGATCAAGGCGCTGGTGAAGAAGTTCAAGAAGGACGAGGAGCTCGCCAACCACGCGTGGGTCCTGCACGTCATCTGACCCACCCCAGTCGGCGCGGGACGCGGCATCCCCCTGTCGCGTCCCGCGCTCCGGCGCCCCACGTCCTTCATCCCGGACCGGAGGCAGGAGCCCCATGCCGGAAACGGCCCCCAAGGCGGCCGGCGGCCATCGCGTCGTCTACGCCCCGCGCATCCAGGACCTGCTGGCCAGGAAGGAAACGGTCTTCCGGATCGACGCGGCCACGGTCGGCGTCTCGGACCCCGCCCTGATGGCCGAGGTCGTCGCGGCCCGCCCCGTCCTGTCGGCGGAACGTTCCGTCTACAAGCCCGCCGCGGGCGCCGACATCCCGCACGACAGCGCGACGCGGACCATCCGCGCCCTGGGCCGGGACGTCACGGTCGCCATCCGAACCACCCCGCCGCCGCCCGCGCGCGGGCTGTCGGGCGCCTGGCCGTACGCGGCGACCTCCTACCTGCGCCGCTGGCTCTTCGCCTCCGACCCCCTGCCGGTCTCCCTGCTGTCGAAGCGCGCCGTCACCGGTTCCGACGCCCTCTCGCGGCTCGTCGACCGCGCCGTCACCCACTGGCCGGGCTCCGCTGCCGGCGGCACGGCCGGCGCGCTGGCCGGGCAGATCCGCGACGCACCCGGCACCCTCGAACGGAGGCAGGCCGTCGCCCTGTACCGGCGGGCGAGCGCCACCCTCTGCGACGGCGTGGCCGCGCTGGCCGGCAACGCCCTGTGGCTCATGGGGCCGGCCCGGGAGCAGCGGGCGGCCCGCCCCGGACTCACCCCGTTCCTGTGGGAGACGCTGCGCCTGCTCCCGCCCGCCTGGATGCTGTGGCGCAAGGGCGGTGACGCGTACGCCGCCCTGCATCCGGAGATCCGGCCCGGGGACGACGTCGCGCTGTTCCCGCTGCTGATGCACCGCCACACCGACTTCTGGCCCGACCCGCTGGAGTTCCAGCCGGAGCGGTGGGCGGGCGTGGCCGACCCGGAGAAGACCCCCGCGTTCATGCCGTTCGGCTTCGACGGCGCCCGCTGCTGGGCCAAGCACCTGGTCGTACCTCTGGCCGAACGGCTGCTGGAGGTCGCCTTCGAGAACGGGATCACCCTCCATACCCCGGACGGGGAGACGCACGTCCCCTTGCGTTCGCTGCTCTCCGTCCGGTTCGACGCGGAAACCGGGGCATGACCGCCACCACCGACGACACGACCGACCACACCACCGGGGGACACCTCATGGAATCGCCCACGCTGGCCGCCTGGGTCGGCGACGTCGCGGGCTTCGCCGAGCGCCGCTGGCAGCGCGAACCGGCCGCCTACGTCCCGGCCGCGCCCGCCCCGCCGTTCGACCTCGACGAACTGGACGCCGCCTTCGACTCGGGCCTGCTGCGCACCCCCTACCTGGAGATGGTCCGCTCCAACAAGGTCGTCGTACCGCCCGACGCCTACACCTCCTCCCGCGTCGTCAACGGCATCACCTACTCCGGCTTCGCCGACCGCGCGAAGGTCGTCGCCCAGCTGCGCGCCGGGGCGACGCTGCTGCTGCGCTGCGTCGACCAGTGGCACCGGCCGACGGACGATCTGGTGGCGCGGCTGTCCGAGGAGCTGGACCGGCGCGTGGAGGCGTTCTTCTTCGTCACGCCCGTCGGCGGGCAGGGCCTCGCGGTGCACCGCGACGACGCCGACGTGTTCGTCCTCCAGGTCGCGGGCAGCAAGACCTGGTACGTCCACGACGCGCCGGCGGCGGCGGACTGGCAGCCGGGGGAGCTCCCCGACGACGAGCACTCCCCGCGGCTGCTGCACACCGTCCTCGAACCCGGCGGAGTGCTCTACGTCCCGCGCGGCTTCGCGCACCGGGCGGTGGGCGCCGCCGGGCTGTCCGCGCACCTGTCGCTGACCATCCGCGACCTGTCCCTCCAGGACCTGCGGACCGCCCTGGAGAAGCTGCTGACCGAGGGCCTGGATCTCCCACCCCGCCCGCTGGGCGAGCCCGCGATCGCCGACGCCTGCGCCACCCTGCTGGACCGCGTCCGTTCGGCCGCCGACACCGTCACCCCGGACGACCTGCGGCTGGCCGCCCGCGCCGCCCGGGCCCGGCAGCCCGCGGAGCCCGCGCCGCCGCTCGCGGAGACGGCCCGGACCTGGGACGCCGCCACCCGGCCCGGCGGCCTGACCTCCGTCGGCCGCACCTGGCGCCGCCTGCGCGACGCGGCCCGTACCGCCGGCCCCTGACCCGGCCCCTGACGCCCGCCGGGCGGGGCGGGGGCCCCGGGCCTACGCTGGGGTTCCTCGGGGTCCCGGGTTCCCTGGACGGCAGGAGGCCGCGCCATGAAGCCGACCGCCCGTATCCGGCTCCGCCGGGCCTGCGTGGCCCTGGCCGCCGCCGCAGCACTCATCGCGCCCGCCACGGCCGCCGCCGCCCCCTCACCGGACCCCGGCGGGGACTTCCCGGAGCTGACCCCGGCCGTCGCGGCGAAGCTGGACCGGGCCGTCCAGGACACCCTGCGCGAGGCGAAGGTCCCGGGCGTGATCGTGGGGCTGTGGGCGCCGGGCAAGGGCAGCTACGTGAAGACGTTCGGGGTGGCCGACAAGGAGACCGGCGCCCGGATGCGGACGGACTTCTACACCCGCATCGGCAGCCAGACCAAGACCTTCACGGTCACCGCCCTGCTCCGCCTCGTCGACCAGGGGAAAGCCGGCCTGGACGACCCCATCGGCAAGTACGTCACGGGCGTCCCGAACGGCGACCGCATCACCCTGCGCGAGCTGGCCGGCATGCGCAGCGGCCTGTTCAACTACAGCGACGACGACGCCTTCGACAAGACGCTCACCACCGAAGGCACCCGCCCCTTCACCCCGCAGCAGCTCCTCGCCTACTCGTTCAAGCACCCGGTGAACTTCGCGCCGAACGCCAGGTTCGAGTACTCCAACACCAACCTGATCCTCCTCGGCCTGGTCATCGAGAAGGTCACCGGACAACCCCTCCAGCAGGTCCTGAAACAGCAGGTCATAGACCCTGCCGGACTCCACCACACCCTCTTCCCCACCAACGCGGCCTTCCCCTCCCCGCACGCCCAGGGCTACACCGACCAGTCGGCCACCGGCGGCATCGTCAACGCCACGGACTGGAACCCCTCCTGGGCCTGGGCCGCGGGCGCGATGATCTCCGACCTGGAGGACCTCCGCAGCTGGGCCAAGACCCTCGCCACCGGCACCCTCCTGAAGCCCGCGACCCAGGCGGAACGCCTGAAGACCACCTCGGTCGGCATCCCCGGCGCCGGCTACGGCCTCGGCCTGTTCGACGTCCAGGGCTGGATCGGCCACAACGGCTCGCTCCCGGGCTACGAAAGCCTCGGCGTGTACCTGCCGGAGGAACAGGCGACGCTGGTGGTCATCCTGAACACCGACGCCCTGCACGACGGCCAGGAGCCCAGCACCCTCTTCGGCGAGGCCATCACGGAGATCGTCACCCCGGACCACGTCTACCCGGGCCACAAGCCGACCCCGCCGAGGCACGGCTGAGGCCGGGGGGAGGGGGTGGGGTCGGGGTCCCGTCGTGGGTCCCGAGCTGGCTGCCGGGGACCCTTTATGCCCACCCCCCTTGACCGCGGACCTCTAGGGTTCTCTGACCGGCCTCTATCCCAACGGGCAAGCTAGCAGGGGCCACTGACAACGGGGGATCGCGATGACGCGGGGGCGGTGGGGCTGCGTACTCATACCCCTGGCCGGGCTGGCCACGGGACTGCTCGGCACCAGACTGCTGGCGGCCGCCTGGCGGGCGTGCGACGCGGGCGTCAACGCCTCGGCCAACGCCCTGGCCCTCCTGCTGTACGGAGCCTTGCTCACCCTCCTCGCCCTGGCGTGGTGGGGAGCGGCGCTCGGCTACATCGGCCCCCGCAACGCGCCCGCCGCCCTGCTGGCGGGCGCGGCCGGCTCCGCGCTGATGCTCTGGGCCTTCATCGCCGTCCTGGGCGTCCCGCACGGCTACGAGTGCTAGCCCACCGTGGCTACGCGTTGTAGAACGAAGGCCGTTCGGCCACTTGGTCAGGGGTGAGTCCTTCCACAGTCAGGTTGCCCGTCCAGAGCTGGTCGCGATTGGCATACGTCGCCTCGAAGGTCACGCGCCTACCGCCGGGTTCGAGCTTCCATCCCTGGTCTTCGAGCTGGACGATGCGGTCGCTGCCGCAGACGAACGCGCGGGTCGCCTGGATCAGGATCCACTGCGCCAGTTCCGCGTCCTTGGCGGCCGGCCTGCCGCAGGTGCGGGCCATCTGCCACAGCCGGGGCCACTCGACCCCGGGGGTCAGGGGGCCGATCACGGCCACGTCCCCGATCCGCCTTTCGTCGAGGTGATGGGTGGCGTAGCCGAAGACCGCACCGAACATGGCGAACACGGTGACCCGGCCCCGCCCGGCCAGACCCTCGTCACTGCTGTTCATCCTTGGAACCCTTGCCTGGGGCGGTCCGGCCGCCTTGGCCACAGCCGCGCCGCATGCGTCCGCAGTGATTCAGCAACCGTCGCCGTCGCCGCAGCAGGCCGGTGGGTTGCAGTCCTTCGCGGCACCCCACAGCCGGTCGTCGACATGGAATCCGGCCGCCTTCACGCGGTCCATGACGGAGCCGATCAGGGGGCGCGTGCGGACAACGGCCTTGGGCTCGTGGTCCAGGAAGTACCCGAACTGCTCCAGGCACCACGTGCGGTACGCGGTCGTGTGCAGGGCGAACGAGTGCCAGCCCGGATCGACGGTCGCCGAAGGGGTCATGTCGAACGCGCGGGTATCGCCCATCACCTTGAGGAAGGCCAGCGCTTGGTCCACGATCTCGCGGGCCGTGCACAGTTCGTGCCCGTACTCCTCCGCGCAGAACTCGGACACCTTCTCGAACAGCTCGGGACTGACAAGGTCCCGCCCGTGCCGTAGGCCTGCGGGGATTTCCAGCGTCCTGGTCACATCGCTTTCCTCTCTCTGGACGCTCAGGGGCCCTACCGGGGCGGACGCGTCAACCGGTGCCGCTGCCGATTGGCGGGCGCGGAAGGCCCGCCAGGCACGTTCACGGCGCTCCTCCGGCGACATGAACTCGGGGAGCCGTCTCACGCCGTGGCCTCGCCAGGGCACCGGTTCGCGTGCCGGTAGGTGACGGGCCCACGGGTGGCTGCTTCGACGGACCGGCGGCGGACCGGCTCCATGGGCCGGACCGGTCGCCGACATGCAGAGCACGTGCTCCCCGCCGGCGCGTAGGTCAGGTACTCGAATTCGTTCCGGTCCCCGTCCGTGGACGGGGATACCGCCTTTGCCCCTGCCATGTCGAACCCTCTCGATCGCCACTCGGTACGTGACAATCGTCGGCCCCGGAACGGGCCCGCTGAAGGTTTATTCGCGTTGTCGGGTAAATGTGGCCGCCCAGGAATTCAGGCACGCTCTCGCCTGTTCGCCGAACAAGGCATGACGTTCGAAGGCCGCGAACTCGTCGCGATAGGCGGAAACATCCCGGCGATCTCGAAAGATCATCACGCCGGTAGATGTCTCAACGGTGGCGATACGATCGTCATAGACCGTGAACACGTTCAGAGGTCCCGGCATCACCACAGGACTGATCGGAATGACCCCAATGCGAACATTGGACAGACGGGTCAACGACGCCAGGCGATCCATCTGCATCGCCAGGGCCTCGGGCGGAATAAGCGGCCATCTCACGGCCTGCTCGGTCAGTATGAACGTAAACTGCTTCGATTCGTCATAAAGAACGGCTTGACGTTCAAGCTTCTTCGCGATGGTCTTGCTTTGATCTCCCGGAACGTCCGCGATGCTGGCCCGTACATACTCTGGAGTCGCCAGTAGCCCTGTGATCATCGTCGGCAGGAAGTAGCGGAACTCAGTGGACGAATTCTCGAAGCCGGCCAACTCATTCTGCCGCTTGTCCAGTCCCCTACGACGGGAAGTCCAGTCGTCCTTCCACTCTGTGTTGGCCATGCGAGCCAGCGCCATCACTTCGGACACAAACGAGTCCGGCGCATCAAGTGCCCGAAGAATCAGCTCCACGTCCACAAGAGTTGGAGTTAACTTCCCGCTCTCGATGTTGCTGACTTTCGTCTGCGACATGTTGCAGCGCTGAGCGAGCCGGGTCTGAGTCCACCCGGCTCGCTTCCGCAGCACCTTCAGTGTTTGCGCTAGGTCAGCCCTGGACTCTCCCAGCTGCTGGGGATCAAGCGTCAATGCCCTTCACGTACTCCTCAAAGGGAACCGACTCAGCGATGGCGATCTGCTGATACTCGATGAACGGTGTCACGCCACCTTCATGCAGTTCGCGACTGATCTGCCTGCCATCAGCCGCATAGTGCATGAGGACCACTTCCGACCTGTCGAACATCCAGAAATCCTGAACACCCTCAAGCGGGTTCACCCGCTCGGTTACGTCAAGAATCCGAATGTCCTCACCCGCCCACGAATGTGGCAGGTAGTACATGAACTCGTAGCGGAGGTACTCCGAGAGTGGACGCGTCACGATGTGCACACGCCCCTTGCTCTTCCCCTCGCGGCGCACGCGCTTCAGGTCGTCGGTGTACTCGTTCGAGTAAGCGTGTGGGTCGATACGCGCCCCGGTCCTGAACGCCCGGAGCTCTTCCTCCTCCTGCGGTACGAGGTATTGCTGAAGGGTCTCCAGGCGCCACGCTTCGACGTTGAAGCGCTCGAACCTGGAGCGCCAGGCGTCACCATCCAAGAGCACGGAACGCCTCCCTCAGCACGTCCTCGGGAATCTCGACCAGGCCCTCACCAGCCGGAGGCTGGAAGGCCGTGGACACGTCGCCCTGGACGACGATGGAGCCGGACGCGGTGCGGTAGACGTTGGGGCAGTCGTTCCTAGCGCAGTTCCCGTTCCCGTTGCCGGTGAGTCGGATGAGTTCCTCACGAGCCATGGTGAAACCCCCTTTTCGGGAAGCCCGGTTGGGCTGGTGACCACGACCGTACGAGGACGGATGGTCCGCCGTCCATGCGGTCTCGCCAATATTCGCGTAGTCGCATATACACGGCTTGGGGCCGACCACGCCCCCTTGTGCGACGACGTCGCTTGCTTGGATGCTCACCACCCACAGCCCAGGAGGTTCGATGTCCGTCGTGATCCCGTGGCAGCAGCGGCTTTCGAGCGGTACGGAGGCGGTGCAGGACGATGTCATCCGCTGGTACCAGGAGACGCCGGAGGGCCAGGCGTACGTACCCGACATGATCTGGGGCACCCTCCAGACCGAGGCGTACGCCACCGTGATCCTCACGCAGGTCGTGAACTTCCTCGGCGTACCGGACGACGTCCCGGCAGGCGTGGCCAAGCGCATGCAGCGGCAGCAGGTGCTGCACGACGGCCTGCACCACTACGCCGTCGTCCTCGGCGAACGGGCCCTCTACACGAACATCGGCGGGCCGGACGTCATGCGGGGGCAGATCGAGCGCCTGCGGCGGGACTTCGACCTTCCGTCCCTCAGCCTCGGGATCCTTCCGGCCAGGGCGCGGGTGGACCTGTTCCCCGTCCACGGCTTCCACATCCAGGGCAAGGGGGACCGGGTCCACGTCGAGCTGGTCTCCTCGTCCTTGGACGTGACGGAGCCGGGCGAGCTCGACCTGTACCGGAAGGCCTTCGGCGTGCTGAGCGGCTCGGCGGCCTACGGCGAGGATGCCAGGCGCCTGCTGGCGGAGGCCCACTCGTACTGGGCGAGCACCCCGCCGGAGGCGGCCTGCTCAGCGTGAGCCGGCGAAGGCCGCCCAGGCGGTGGGGGTGAGCTGGATGACGGGGCCGTCCGTCCGCTTGCTGTCCCGGACCGCGACCGTGCCGGACACGTTCGTGGCGACCTCCACGCAGTCCGTGTTGGCCTGGTCGTCGCTGTAGCTGGACTTCACGAACTCGAACTGGCTCACGGTCTCACACCCCCTTGCTGATGGACTCGATCAGGTCCGCTGAGTCGTGCGGCGCAAGGCTCAGCCGTGAAACCTGCTCGAACACACGCGTGTAGGCAGCGATGGCTTCGGCGCCTTCCGCCCACAGGGTAGTCCCGATGCCCTCCGCATAGCCGACGTCCAGCGCCCCGGGCTCTGCGAACGACACGATGTTGAAAGAACCGTTGGCGCCCGGGTGCCGCCCCGCAAGGAAGGGCAGGACCTGGATGTGCACGTTGGGCAGCTTCGCCATCCGTACCAGGTGGCCGAGCTGTGAGCGCATCACCTCGGGGCTGCCGACCTGTTGGCGAAGCGCTGCCTCCCAGAGCACCGCGTGGAACTCCAGCGGCTGCTCGTCCCGCAGCCGAGCCTGCCGCTGGATTCGTGAGGTCACCAGCGTCTCGATCTCATCGGGATGGGACCAGCTCGCGGCGACTCCCAGGGCCCGGATGTACTCCGGCGTCTGAAGCAGTCCGGGCACCAAGGTCGGATGCCACGTGCGGATGCGCGTCGCGACCTCTTCCATCGCGATGTACTCACCGAAGTTGCCCACGCTGGGATGGTGCTGCCACCAGCCCTTGGCCTTGCGTCGGCCCCGGTCCAGCTTGGCGAGGGACAGCAGGCTCTCGACCACGGCCTCGTCCGTCACTCCGTACAGCTTGCACAGGGCGACGATGTCGGGGTCCCGGAACGGCACCCAGCCGCGTTCCATCTTGGCGATCTTCGCGGCGGTCGCGCTGAGCACCTGCGCCGCCTGCGGCTGCGTCAGGCCGGCCGCGTCACGCAGGCGCAGCAGTTCGCCGCCCAGGCGACGGGCCAGAACCGTCGACACCCGGTTGTCCGTGGGCACTTGGTCCACCTCCTTGCACGTGGGCAGTCTTCACCTCCCGGCCGGAGCGACACAACTACTCCTTGGGGATAGATATCCCCGGAAGAGCTTGCCGTTCCGGCAACGGCACCCCTACCGTCGGTGACGAACTGCTCACCGCACAGGCAGAGTTGGCGGAAGCGCACCGGCATGCCCCCGCACGGGCACCGGCAGGCCACCGCCCGACCAGGAGGTGCCCATGACCACCCTCACCCGCTACGGCGTACGCAACTTCCCGCCCCGCCAGGACTCCGTGCCCGCCGCCAGGCGATGGGCCGCGTGGCTGGCCGTGGCGTGGGGGGAGCCGCGGGTGGCTTCGGACGTGGCGCTGCTGACCAGCGAGCTCGTCACGAACGCGCTGCTGCACGGGGCGGTGCGGGACCGGTACATCCGGGTGGAGGTGCAGCTCGACGGAGCAGTGCTCCGCATCGCGGTCACCGATCCGAAGGGCGAGCGGTGGCCCGAGCCGCGGGCGGCGGGCGACGAGGAGCAGTACGGGCGGGGGCTCGCGATCGTCGAGGCCGTCGCCCGGCGGTGGGGGGCGTCACAGCGCGTGGTCGGGAAGACCGTGTGGGCCGAGTGCGCGCTCCCGGGGCCCGTATAAGGTCCCCCGTATGGATGGCTGGACGGCGCCGAGTGCGATCGAGAGGGAGCTGTACGAGGCGAAGCGGCGCGGGAACTGGCCGGGCTACCTCGACGCCCTGGCGCGTGCCGAGCTGTTCCTGCCCCAGGCCCGCGCCGATGTCGACGCCGACCCCCGCGCGGCCCGCTTCCACCCCGGCCCCGCCGGCCTCGCCGTCTACACCCGGGGCGTGCTCCCGGCGCCCGGCCCGGACACCGTGTTCCTGCGCCAGAGCCTCGCCTGGTTCGCGAACGCCTGGGACGACCGGGACCCCGCGCACCTCGCCGTGAACCCCGGCACGCCCGCCGAGGCGTACCTCACCACCACCCCCGCCGACCGCGCGCGCTGGCGCGCCCACTGGGACGCCGCGCCCTCCTGGGGCCTGACCCCCGGTGCGCTGCACGCCCTGCACACCGGCGGGCCCCTGCACGGTCCCGTCGCGCACGGGCTGGCCGTGGGGGCGCACCTGTCCGTGTCCAACGGGGAGTTCTGGAACTCCCTCGCCCACCACGGCAACGGCTACACCCACGAACGCGACCGGCTGCGCAAGTCCTGGGGCATCACGGACACCGCCGGCTGGCTCGACGTGCTCCAGCGGATGCTGGACGCCGAGATCGTCAGCCCCGTCTGGGAGTACGCGCTGCGCGTGCGCCGGCTGCTGGCCTCCGACTTCGCCGGGCCCGTGGACGTCGAGCACTGGCGGGACGCCGCCGAGGCCAGCCTGCGGCACGGCGCCCTGAAGGCCGCCGAGCCGCAGCTCACCCCCGACGGGGTGACCGTCGCCGAGCCGCGCCCCTTCGCGGAGGTCGAGGGGGAGATCGCCGGGGTGCGGCGGCTCATCGGCCGGATAGCCCGCTACGAGCAGCGCTTCCGCGCCGACGGGCTGCTCCCCGAGGACGGCTGGGTGCGCTCGGTGCACGCCTGGGACCTCGGCCGCGGCTCCCAGATGGCCCGCTGGGGGGTGGCCACCCGGTACGGGACGCTGGAGGACGCCGAGCGGGCCGTGCTCCGCGCGGGTGCGGCGGCCCGCAGGGCGTACCGCTCGTGGGAGGAGTTCTCCGCCGGGTACTCGCTGGGGCGCTGCCTGCACTTCGACGAGGAGGAGTTCGGGCGCTGGTACGGGTCCTCGCTGGCCACCCACCTGACCCTGACCACCGATCCGGCCGGCCCGTACCGGAACATCCCGTGGCAGTGACGGCGGGCGACTTCGGGTAGTCCGGCCCCGACCCGGAAAACCCCCGGGATACCGCGCCCGCGCCAACTACCGTCGCCCGTATGACTATCGCCCTGAACGACGCCGTACGACGGCTGCTCGACTCCCCCCACCCGGCGGTCCTCTCCACCCTCAACCCCGACGGCAGTCCGCAGAGTTCCGTGGTCTGGGTGTCCCGGGACGGGGACGAACTGCTCGTCTCCACCGAGCGCGGCCGCCGCAAGGAGCGGAACATCGCCCGCGACGAGCGGGTCGGCCTCACCGTCTTCGACCTCGCCAACCCCTACGTCTACGCGGAGATCCGCGGCACGGCCACCCTCACCGAGGACACCGGCCGGGCCGTCGCCGTCCGCATCGCCGAGGAGTACCTCGGGCCGGGTGCCGGCAAGGAGTACGGGGACGCCGCCGACGGGGCGGTGCGCGTGGTCGTGCGCATCACCCCGTCCAAGGTCCTCGGCAACGCCGCGAAGAGCTAGGCCCGCCGCCCCGGCAGCCGCAGCGCCGGGATCACGGACAGGGCCAGCAGCACCGCCGCGGCTCCGTAGGCGAGGCGGAAGCCGGCCGGGCCCACGCCCATGCCGCCGAGGAGGACGGACAGCAGTGCCGTGCCGACCGAGGCCCACAGCTGGGAGTTGATGCTCAGGGCGGTGCTCGCCGCGGCCATGCGCTCGCCGGGCAGGTCGCGGCTCGCGGTGGTCATCGTCGGCATCAGCACCATCCCGGCGCCGACGCCCATGACCAGGCCGGCGGCGACCACCTGCCAGACGGGCACCCCCTCGGTGCCGGTCAGCAGGGCGGACGCCGCCATGCCGAGGGCGGCCACGACCGCTCCGGCCGGGATCAGCCGGCGCGGCGAGACCTTGTCGACGCGCCGCGAGGCGATCTGCATGGTCACCCCGACGGCCAGCCCGACGGGGGCGACGAGGAGGCCGGCCGCGCTCGCGCTCAGGCCGCGCCCCTGCTGGAGGTACATCGGGCCCAGCAGCATCGACCCGAAGTAGCCGCAGGTGAAGAAGGCGAGGGTGGCGATGCCGGCGGCGAAGGTGCGGTCGCGCAGCAGCCGCAGGTCCAGCAGCGGTTCGCGCACCTTGAGGGCGCGCCGTACGAAGGCGGCGGCAAGGACCGCTCCGGCCAGCGTGGGCAGCAGCGCGCCGGGGGTGCTGAAGTCGCCGCCCTCGCCGCCCCGGGACAGCCCGAACAGCAGCAGGGCCAGGCCCGGGGAGAGCATCAGCAGCCCGGGGACGTCCAGCCGGGGCGCCGACGCCGGGTCTGCGGGGGCGTCGGGTGCGAGGAGCTTCGCGGCGAGCACCAGGGCGGCCGCTCCGACGGGCAGGTTGACCAGGAAGATCCACTGCCAGGAGGCGGAGTCGACGAGCCAGCCGCCGAGCATCGGGCCGGCGACCGGGCCGACCAGGATCGGCAGACCCAGCAGGGCCATGGCCCGGCCCATCCGGGCGCGGTCGGCGTTGCGCATCACCATGGTCATGCCCACCGGCATCAGCAGTCCGCCGCCCAGGCCCTGCACGGCGCGGAAGGCGATCAGGCTGCCGGCGTCCCAGGCGCAGGCGGCGAGCAGCGAGCCCAGGGTGAAGAGGACGAGGGCGGTCAGGTAGGTGCGCTTGGCGCCGATCCGGCCCATGGCCCAGGCCGCGGTCGGGATGACGGCGGCGAGCGCGAGGGTGTAGGCGGTGGCGGTCCACTGGATGGTCTCCAGCGGGGCGTGGAAGGCCGCGGAGAGCCGGCCGAGGGCCACGTTGACGATGGTCATGTCGAGGACGGCCATCACCGAGCCGGTGATGACGACGGCGATCGTCTTCCCCAGTGCCCCGGAGCCGGCGGGTGCCGCCGTACGGGGTGCCGCGGAAGCGGAGGCGGAGGCGGGTGCGGTGGTCATGGCGTCCGGCTCCTCAGCCCTCGTAGGGCCGGTCGGCGCGCGCGGTCCGCAGCGCCCGTCCCCACCAGTCCAGCTGGCCGAGCATGTTCTTGGCGGCGCTCTCGGTGACGGCCCCGTCGCGCGGGGCGCCGTCCTGGCCGAGCCCGGACCACGGGCCGTGCAGGCTCACGGAGTCGCGCACGGTCACGGCGTGCAGCTCGGCGAAGACCAGCCGGAGCTGCTCCACGGCGCGCAGGCCGCCGCCGACGCCCCCGTAGGAGACGAAGCCGACGGGCTTGGCGTGCCACTGCGGCCGGTGCCAGTCGATGAGGTTCTTCAGGACGGCCGGGAAGCTGTGGTTGTACTCGGGGGTGACGAAGACGAACGCGTCGGCGGCGGCCAGGCGCGGGCTGACGTCGGCGAGCGCGGCGGCGGCAGCGGGGTCCGGGGAGCCGCCCCAGTCGGGCATGGCCAGCGGGAGCGGTACGTCGGCGAGGTCGATGACGTCGAACTCCAGGCCGGTGTGGTGGCCGGCCGCGGAGCTCAGGAACCAGTCGGTGACGGCGGGGCCCCGGCGGCCCTCGCGGACGCTCCCGATGACGACGGCCACGCGCAGCGGCTCGTCCGGGACTGTTTCGCTGACGGACATGATGATCCCCCTTGGATTGGACAGCGGACCGGCCGCTCGGTGCGGCCGCCGCTCCGGTAAACTACAACGGTCGTTGTAAAAACTGCAACGCCCGTTGTAAAAATTGAGGAGGCTGGTGTGGACGGCAGCAACGACACCCGGGCATCGGAAGCCCGCGCAGCAGAGGTACAGCCCGAGGTTCCGCCGCGGAAGCTGGCCAAGCGGATCGCCATGGCGAAAGCGGCCTGCGCGGTCTTCGGCCGCGAGGGGTACGCGCGCGCCTCCGTCGACGCGCTCGCGGAGGCCGCCGGCGTCTCCACCCGGACGCTCTACAACCACTTCCCGGGCGGCAAGGCGGAGCTCTTCGCCACCGTCGTCACCTGGACCTCGGGGGAGGTCCGCGACATCCACATCGCCAAGGTGCGCTCCCTGTTCGACCCCGAGCGCCCGCCCCACCCGGACAACCTGGAACGCGACCTGACGGCCCTCGCCCGCTCGCTGGTCCGCGTGATGTTCGAGCACTCCGACCACTTCGCGCTGGTCCGGCACATCCACGCCGAGGTCAACCACGTGCCGACCGAGGTGCTGGAGGCGTGGAAGGAGGCCGGGCCGCGCCCCGTCGCCCGGGCCCTCGCCCAGGCGATGGAGGGGCTCGCCGCCGCCGGGCTCATCGACGTGCACGGTGACGCGGAACTGGCGGGCACCCACTTCACCGCGCTGACCGCGCACCAGATCGTGCAGCAGTCCCACTACGGCCTCCTGCCCCTGCCCGAGGAGCAGACCGAACGGCTCCTCACCGGCGGGGTGGCGGCATTCATGCGCGCCTACCGGGCCGGATGACGACCCCGCCCCGGACCGCCCCTAGGGCAGCCCTGGACGTACCCGCGACCAGGCGTCCAGCGCCACCGCCAGCGGGTCCCCGTCCACCAGGTGCGGCCGGGCGGCGCCCGTCCAGCGCAGCAGGATCTTGAGGTGGCGCAGGTGCACGATCTCCGCGCGCGGCAGCTCCCGCCAGACGCGGGCCCGCGCGGCCGCCTCCGCCGGGGTGAGGTCCACCAGCGCGAGCGCCTCCCGGCACGCGGCGGCCGGGTCGCCGCCGCGCCCGGGCCCGAACTCCCGGAGCAGGTAACCGCGTACGAAGGCCAGCTCGATCCCCCGGACCAGGTCGGACGCCCCCTCGGCCGCCGCGCAGCGGTACGCCGCCGCCACCGCCAGCCGGCCCCAGCGCAGCCGCGTCGCCTCCGGCAGCAGGCCGTCCTGCATCCCGCCCACCGCGAGGCCTCGCAGGGTGCGCGGATGCGGCTCGTCCGTCAGCGGCGGCCCGGTGGCCAGCCAGGCCTCCAGCTCCGCCGGGCCGTGCCCGTCCGGGGGTACGCGGGTCAGCACCTGACCGCGGCTCAGCAGCGCGACGACGGCGCCCGCGAGGCGGACCCGCGCCGTGTGGCCGGCGCCGAAGGACTCGGCGGCACGGCCGTGGCGCTCTATCCCGCGCAGCCAGAGCCTCGACTCCCCGGCCGCGTACACCTGTCCGGCCCGCGCCACGCCGCCGACGCACCGCACGAGGCAGACCCCGCCGGTGACGTCGGCCCGCTCCACGCAATACACCTGCAACTCGGCGAACGGCATGGCCGGGAGGCTACCGCCTCAACTGCCGGGCGGGGCCTCCAGGACGAGACGGATCTCGGTGACCTCGTAGCCGGCCCGGTCGAAGGCGGCGGCCATGGGGAGGTTGACGGTGTCGGTGGTCGCCGTGATCCGCTCGGCGCCCTCGCCCGCGTGGAAGCGGGTGATCTCCGCGAGGACCTCGTCGATCAGGCCCTTGCCGCGCTGTTCGGGGACGACGCCCAGGTAGCCGACGTTGCGGTGGTACGGCGTCGCGGAGGGGACCGCGAGCCCGGCGAGGGTGCCGTCGGGCAGGTGCGCCAGCCGCCACCAGGAGCGCTCGCCGGGGCAGTCGCGGTAGAACTCGAAGTCCTCGCGGGCCAGTTCCTCCTCGGTCATGTCCGCGAGCTCGTGCTGGGTCGCCAGGTCGAGGCTGCCGCGCGAGAGCCGGGCGAAGGCGTCGAGGAACTCCTCGTCGGTGCCCTCGCGGAAGACGAGCCTCCCGGTCGGCTCCGCCGTCCCGGCGGCCGGCGTCCACTCGTAGCGCAGCCGCTCGATCTCCCGCGTCAGACCGGCCCGGTACGCGGCCTCCTGCCGCCAGGCCACCGCCCCGGCGAGGTCGGGGCGGGCCCGCCAGTCGCGGGGCAGGGAGACGTTGTAGCCCGGGCGCCCGCCGAAGGCCGTGTGTCCGGCCCGCAGCAGGGCGGCAGCCAGGGCGGCCGGGTCGTCGACCCCGTCGCGGACCTGGAGGCAGTCGAGGGCGACGGGCCGCACGCTGTCGGCGCGGCCCCACCACAGGGCGCGGGCCAGCACCCTGCCGTCGGCGTCCTCGGCGAACCAGGTCCACTCGGGGCGCATCCGCCTCTCCGCGAACTCCTCGCGGATCCGGTCGGGGGTCAGGGCGGCGACGGGGCCGTCGGCCGGGTGCGCCAGGGCGCGGTCGAGGTCTGCGGGGTCTGCGGTGGCAGCGCGAAATCTCATCACGCCGATGATCACACCGGATCCTCGCCTCCACCAGGGGATTTCCCCACGGAACGGGGCGGGGCGGAGCGGGTCGGGGACCCGGGAAGCGCCCGATGGCCGGTCCCGCGGAGGAGGGACCGGCCATCGGGAGTTCTCGCCCCGAGGGGGCTGCGCTACGACCAGGTGACCAGCCGGCGCGGGTGCTCCAGTACCGCCGCGATGTCCGCGAGGAACTTGGAGCCGAGCTCACCGTCGATGAGGCGGTGGTCGAACGACAGGGCCAGGGTGGTGACCTGGCGCGGCTTCACCTTGCCCTTGTGGACCCACGGCTGGAGCTTGATCGCACCGACCGCGAGGATCGCGGACTCGCCGGGGTTCAGGATGGGCGTACCGGTGTCGACGCCGAAGACGCCGACGTTGGTGATGGTGAGGGTGCCGTTCTGCATGTCGGCCGGGGAGGTCTTGCCCTCGCGGGCCGTGGCGACCAGCTCGGACAGGCCCGTCGACAGCTCCGCCAGGCTCTTGGCGTGCGCGTCCTTGATGTTCGGGACGATCAGGCCGCGCGGGGTGGCCGCCGCGATCCCCAGGTTGACGTAGTGCTTGAGCACGATCTCCTGGGCCGCCTCGTCCCAGGAGGCGTTGACCTCCGGGTTGCGGCGGACCGCGATGAGGACGGCCTTGGCGATCAGGAGGAGCGGGTTGATCCGCAGACCCGCGAGGTCCGGGTCCTCCTTGAGCTCCTGGACCAGCTTCATCGTGCGGGTCACGTCGAGCGTGATGAACTCGGTGACGTGCGGCGCGGTGAACGCGGAGCCGACCATGGCCTGCGCGGTGACCTTGCGGACGCCCTTGACCGGGATACGGGTCTCCCGCGCGTCCGCCACGGACGCCGGCGCGGCGGCCGGGGCCGGTACGGACACCGGTGCGGGCGCGGCCGCCGGGGCCGGGGCCTGCACGGGCGCCTGCGGGGCGAGCGCGGCCGCCGCGGCGGCGTGCACGTCCTCCCGGGTCACGACCCCGCCGTCACCGGTGGGGACCACCGCGGCCAGGTCGATGCCGAGGTCCTTGGCGAGCTTGCGCACCGGCGGCTTGGCCAGCGGCCGCTCGGCGGTGGCGACGCCGCCGCCGTTGCCGTTGGCGTACGCGGTGCCGTTCTGCGCCGCGGGAGCGGGCACGACGGGTGCGGCCGGGGCGACCGGCGCCGCCGGGGCCGGTACGGCCGCCACCGGGGCCGCGACGGCGGCCGCGGGGGCCGCCTTGCGCGGGCGGCGCTTCGTCGAGGACTGGGAAACGCCGTAGCCGACGAGAACGGGCTGTCGGCCCTCGGGCGCGGGCTCCTCGGCAGCCTCCGAGCCCGCCGGGGCGGCAGCGGCGGCCGCCACCGGGGCCTCGGCCGCGTCACCGCCGGAGGCCCCGGTCTCCACCGAGATGATGACCTGGCCGACGTCGACCGTCACGCCCTCCTCGAAGAGCAGCGCGTGCACCACCCCGTCGAAGGGGATCGGCAGCTCCACGGCCGCCTTCGCGGTCTCCACCTCGCAGACGACCTGCCCGTCGGTGACCGTGTCACCCGGCTGGACGTACCACTTGAGGATCTCGGCCTCGGTCAGGCCCTCGCCCACGTCGGGCATCTTGAATTCGCGGATCGTCATCGCGCTGATCTCCTCAGTACGCCAGCGAGCGGTCGACGGCGTCGAGCACGCGGTCCAGGCCGGGCAGGTACTCGTCCTCCAGGCGGGCCGGTGGGTACGGGGCGTGGAAGCCGCCGACGCGCAGCACCGGGGCCTCCAGGTGGTAGAAGCACCGCTCCGTGATGCGGGCGGCGATCTCCGAGCCGGTACCGAGGAAGACCGGGGCCTCGTGGACCACGACCAGACGGCGGGTCCGCTCGACCGACGCCTGGATGCCGTCGAAGTCGATCGGGGACATCGAGCGCAGGTCCAGGACCTCCACCGACTTGCCCTCCTCGGCGGCCGCGGCGGCGGCCTCCAGGCAGACCTTCACCATCGGGCCGTACGCGGCCAGGGTGAGGTCGGTGCCGGAGCGGACGACGCGCGACTTGTGCAGCTCGCCCGGGATGGCGTCGGTGTCGACCTCGCCCTTGTCCCAGTAGCGGCGCTTCGGCTCGAAGAAGATCACCGGGTCGTCGCTGAGGATCGCCTGCTGGAGCATCCAGTAGGCGTCGCTGGCGTTCGACGGGGAGACCACCTTCAGGCCCGGCACGTGCGCGAAGAGCGCCTCGGGGGACTCGCTGTGGTGCTCGACGGCGCCGATCGCGCCGCCGTACGGGATGCGCACGACGACCGGCAGCTTGATCTTGCCGAGGGCGCGGGCGTGCATCTTCGCGAGCTGCGTGACGATCTGGTCGTACGCGGGGAAGACGAACCCGTCGAACTGGATCTCCACGACCGGCCGGTAGCCGCGCAGGGCCAGGCCGATGGCGGTGCCGACGATGCCGGACTCGGCGAGCGGGGTGTCGATGACCCGCTCCTCGCCGAAGTCCTTCTGGAGCCCGTCGGTGATGCGGAAGACACCGCCCAGCTTGCCGACGTCCTCACCCATGATCAGGACCTTGGGGTCCGTCTCCATGGCCTTGCGGAGCGACTCGTTGAGCGCCTTAGCGATCGACATCTTCTCGACAGCCATCAGTGACCCTCCTCGAAGGACGCGAGGTAGGCGGCGAACTGGGCGCGCTCCTCGTCGACGAGCGCGTGCCCGTCCGCGTAGACGTTCTCGAAGATCGCCATGGTGTCGGGGTCGGGCATGGCGCGCACGACCTCGCGCACGCGCTTGCCCATGGTCTCGCTCTCGGCCTCCAGCTCCTCGAAGAACGCCTCGTCGGCGCCCCCGGAGGCCAGCAGGTGGGCCTTCAGGCGCAGGATCGGGTCCTTCGCCTCCCAGGCCGCCGTCTCCTCGTCGAGCCGGTACTTGGTCGGGTCGTCGGAGGTGGTGTGGGCGCCCATGCGGTACGTGAACGCCTCGATCAGGGCCGGGCCCTCGCCGCGGCGGGCGCGGTCCAGCGCCCAGCGGGTGACCGCGAGGCAGGCCAGGACGTCGTTGCCGTCGACGCGGATGCCCGGGAACCCGAAGCCCTGGGCGCGCTGGTAGAGCGGCACGCGCATCTGGCGCTCGGTCGGCTCGGAGATCGCCCACTGGTTGTTCTGGCAGAAGAACACCACGGGGGAGTTGTAGACGGCGGAGAAGTTGAAGGCCTCCATGACGTCGCCCTGGCTGGACGCGCCGTCGCCGAAGTACGCGATCACGGCCGAGTCGGCGCCGTCCTTGGCCACGCCCATGGCGTAGCCGGTGGCGTGCAGCGTCTGCGAGCCGATGACGATCGTGTACAGGTGGAAGTTGTTGGTGTTCGGGTCCCATCCGCCGTGGTTCACACCGCGGAACATGCCGAGCAGGTTCGTCGGGTCGACGCCGCGGCACCAGGCCACGCCGTGCTCCCGGTAGGTCGGGAAGACGTAGTCGTCGTCGCGCAGCGCCCGGCCGGAGCCGATCTGCGCGGCCTCCTGGCCCAGCAGCGAGGCCCACAGGCCCAGCTCGCCCTGGCGCTGGAGTGCGGTCGCCTCGCCGTCGAAGCGGCGGGTGAGGACCATGTCGCGGTACAGCGCCCGCAGGTCCTCGGTGGTGATGTCCGCGACGAAGGGCGCGAATTCCGCGATGTCGGGGTTGCCCTCGACCTCGACCCTTTCACCCTCGGGCGTCAGCAGTTGTACGAGCTGAGGCTCGGCGTCGTGCGGCTGTGCGGTGGCAGCGGCGGTCTTGCGGGCGCTCGCCGCGCCGGCCGCCCGCTTGGTGCCGCTGCTGCGTCGCGGCTTGCGCGCGGCAGTGCTCTCCACGGTCACGTGTGCTCCTCCGTCGGTCCGGCACCCGGGTTCTCCGGGGACCAGTGCGGCTCACCTGCATCCGTACCCGTGCACGGGGTGGGTGCACGGCGCGTAACGGATTCAGGCGTGACAGGTGCCCCGGCGAGTGCCCTGCGCACAGCACGTTACCCAGTGCGACGCATAACTGCGAAACCCCGTTTGACCTGCGATTTTGCTTGGATATCCAAGTAAATCGGCCGCCTGGGGAACATCCACTGGTCACAGCCTTGCAGGGGGCCGGAACAACGGCACGTTATCCCGGGTAACTGCAGCAGGGAAGAGGTGAGTGTGTGAAGATGAGTTTGTGCGCGAAGACGGAAAAATCAAGGTATTTCTCCTGGACGACCACGAAGTGGTACGACGGGGCGTCCATGAGCTTTTGTCGGTCGAAGAGGACATCGAGATCGTCGGTGAGGCCGGTACCGCCGCCGACGCCCTGGTCCGCATTCCCGCGACCCGCCCCGACGTCGCCGTGCTCGACGTACGCCTGCCCGACGGCAGCGGTGTCGAGGTCTGCCGCGAGGTGCGCTCGCAGGACGAGGACATCAAGTGCCTGATGCTCACCTCGTTCGCCGACGACGAGGCGCTGTTCGACGCGATCATGGCCGGCGCCTCCGGCTACGTCCTGAAGGCCATCCGGGGGAACGAGCTGCTCAGCGCCGTGCGCGACGTGGCGGCCGGCAAGTCGCTGCTGGACCCGGTGGCCACCGCGCGCGTGCTGGAACGGCTGCGGGACGGCAAGAACGGCAAGGGTGACGACCGGCTCGCCAACCTCACCGACCAGGAGCGCAAGATCCTCGACCTGATCGGCGAGGGCCTGACGAACCGGGTCATCGGCGAGCGGCTGCACCTGGCCGAGAAGACCATCAAGAACTACGTCTCCAGCCTGCTGTCCAAGCTGGGCATGGAGCGCCGCTCCCAGGCCGCCGCGTACGTGGCCCGGCTGCAGGCCGAGAAGCGCTAGCGCAGGACCGAGCCGGGGGAACCGCCGGACCCGAGCGTTCCTCCACCCCTCCTCGACCGTGACGCCCCGTGGCCGCATGATTCCCCGGGGCACACTGTTCAATTCGGGACCAACGTCCCCGATCATCGGGGCGGGATCCTCTGTCCGGCGCTCCGCCGGTGCCCGAGAGTGGCTGCATGTCACCGGAGGAACTCCACGCCATCGAACTGCTGCGCCGCGTGCCCTACGGCAGGGTCGCCACCAGCATGCGCGCGCTCCCCTTCCTCGCCGTCGCCCGCCACATCGTGGTGGACGGCAGGGTGGTGCTGAGAATGCACTCCGGTTTCGGGTACCACCAGGCGTGCGCCGGCAGCGTCGTGGCCTACGGGGCGGACAACTTCAATTCCGGTGAGGCCGCGTTGTGGACGGTGCAGTTCACCGGTACGGCGGAACTGGTCGAGCCCACCACGGCAGAACTGGAACTATTCGGTCCGGGGCCGCATTTCGTGGACGGGGAGGTCTTCGACCCCGTCTACATGCGCATCGAACCGCAGCTCGTCACCGTGCACACGCTGCCCGGCGACCAGGCCGCCCGGACCCGCGACGGGGCTGCGGACCGCCCGTACCTGCACGCCCTCTGACCTGCCGCCGGATACGTGAGCGGGCCGGGAACGGGCCGGGAGCGGATACGGAAAAGGCCCGGCGGAATTCCTTCCTCCGGGCCTTCCTCCGGGCCTTTCACCGTGCCCTCCGCCGTGCCTTCCGCCGGTCCGCTATTCGACGTTCGCGGGGCTCCCGCCGCTGGTCGGCGGCGTCGGCTTGGTCGGCGGGTCGGTCGGGGGCGTCGGCTTCGTCGTCGGGTCCACCGGCGGGGTGGTCTTCGGCGTCGAGGGCGTGGTGGACGGGGCCGACGGGGTGGTGCTCGGCGTGAACTTGCTGCGGCTCGGAGTCGGCTTGTACGTCTCCTCGGTGTGCGAGCCGCCCTCCGTGGTCGGCGCGGTCGTCGGGGTCTCCGTGCTGCTGCCGCTGCTCTGCGAGGGAGCGGGCGTGCTGGTGCTGGTCTTCGGCTTGTTGCCGCCGCCGCCCCCGCCGAGGTTGCCGCTCTTGATGGCGTACGCGGCGCCGCCGGCGATCGCGAGGACCGCGAGCACCGCGAAGAGCCACGCCTTCCACGCGCCGCCTCGCCGGGGGCCGTGGTCGTAGGGGTCGTAGCCGCCGTGGCCGCCCTGGCCGCCGCCGTGGTTGCCGCCGCCGGGGAAGGCCGTGCCGTCGTCCGGGTTCAGCGGGGGCACCATCGGCTGCTGGAACTGCGAGGTCGTGGCGTGCGAGGGGTACTGCGGGCGCGGGCCGCCGTTCTGCGCGGGCGCCATCGCCGTGGTGGGCGCGCCGCCCGGCTGGCCGTGCGGGAGCGCCATGGTGACGGGGCCGGTGTTCCAGGTGCCGGTGTTCGGCCCCTGGTCCTGGAGCATCTGGAGCGCGTACTGGACGAGCCCGCGCATCTCCTCGGCGCTCTGGAACCGGTCGTCCGGGTCCTTGGCGAGGGAGCGCATGACCAGCCCGTCGAGCTCCTGCGGGATGGAGCCGCCCTCGGGCAGCTGCGAGGGCGGCACCGGCGCGTCCTGGACGTGCTGGTAGACCACCGAGAGCGGGGTCTCGCCGGTGAAGGGGGGCCGCAGCGCGAGGAGTTCGTAGAGCAGGCAGCCGGTGGCGTACAGGTCGGAGCGGTGGTCCACGGCCTTGCCGAGGGCCTGCTCGGGCGACAGGTACTGGGGGGTGCCCATGACCATGCCGGTCTGGGTCATCGTCGACTGGGCGCCGTGCAGGGCGCGGGCGATGCCGAAGTCCATCACCTTCACCGCGCCGGTGTTGGTGATGATGACGTTGGCGGGCTTGATGTCGCGGTGCACGATGCCGTGCTGGTGCGAGTAGGCGAGTGCTTCGAGCACGCCCGACACGATGATGAGCGCCTGCTCGGGACCCGGGGCCTCGGCGCTGATGAGGAGCTCGCGGATGGTGCGGCCCTCGACCAGCTCCATCACGATGTACGGGACCACGTTCGGGCCGACCCGGTCCTCGCCGGAGTCGTACACGGCGACGACGGCGTGGTGGTTGAGGCCGGCGACCGACTGTGCCTCACGGGTGAAGCGGGCCTTGGACACCGGGTCCTCGGCCAGGTCGGCGCGGAGCAGCTTGACGGCCACGGTGCGGCCCAGCCGTACGTCCTCGGCCGCGAACACCTCGGCCATGCCGCCGCGGCCCAGGCGGTGCGTCAGCCGGTAGCGGCCGTCACCCACGAGGCCGCCGGCGCCCCAGTGCTCAGGACCGTCGGCCATCCCGGCGCCGTTTCCCTCGGGTTCGGGTGCCATCAGTCCTCGCCGTCGTCTCTCTCGTCCGCTCTAGCGGTGGGGCCTCATCGGGTGCTCCGACTGAACGCTACAGCCTCGGAACCCGTCACCGTTCGGCTACAGACGCCCCGTAGGCCCCCGGTCACGCAGCGGGCACCGGCTTGACGTGTGCTTGCCCTCCGGCAGACTGGGCGCGACATGCGCTCAGCCAGACGCGTAGGGAAACAGCCCGAGGGGAAGCAACAGTCATGAGCCAGGACGGCACGCAGGGCCGGTACGCAGGCGGCTCCCTGGCCGGTGGCCGTTACCAGCTAAGGGATTTGCTGGGCGAGGGGGGCATGGCCTCGGTCTACCTCGCGTACGACTCCGCGCTCGACCGCCAGGTCGCGATCAAGACCCTGCACAGCGAACTCGGGCGCGAGGCGTCCTTCCGCGAGCGCTTCCGGCGCGAGGCGCAGGCTGTTGCGAAACTGTCGCACACCAACATCGTCTCGGTCTTCGACACCGGCGAGGGAACCGTCACCTTCGGCTCCGGCGGCGGGGACGAAGCGGTCATGCCGTACATCGTCATGGAGTACGTGGAGGGCCAGCCGCTCGGCTCGGTGCTCGACGCGGACGTGCGCCAGTACGGCGCCATGCCGGCGGACAAGGCGCTGAAGGTGACGTCCGACGTGCTGGCCGCGCTGGAGACCAGCCACGAGATGGGCCTGGTCCACCGCGACATCAAGCCCGGCAACGTGATGATGACCAAGCGCGGCGTGGTCAAGGTGATGGACTTCGGCATCGCGCGCGCCATGCAGTCGGGGGTCACCTCGATGACGCAGACCGGCATGGTCGTCGGCACCCCGCAGTACCTGTCGCCGGAGCAGGCGCTGGGGCGCGGCGTGGACGCCCGTTCCGACCTGTACTCCGTCGGCATCATGCTGTTCCAGCTGCTGACGGGCCGGATCCCCTTCGACGCGGACTCCCCGCTGGCCATTGCGTACGCGCACGTCCAGGAGGAGCCGGTGGCTCCGTCGACCGTCAACCGGTCGATCACCCCGGCGATGGACGCGCTCGTTGCGCGGGCGCTGAAGAAGAACCCGAACGAGCGCTTCCCCACGGCCGCGGCCATGCGGGACGAGATCATGCGCGTGATGTCGGCCGGTCAGACCGGCGCCCCGGTCATCGTCCCGGGTGCCGCGACCGGCGGCAGCGGGGCGGGCGTGGGCTCGGCCGTCTTCCCGCCGGTGGACTCCGGCTTCCAGGCGCCGCCGCAGTCGCTCCAGCAGCCGTACCAGGCCCAGACGCCGCCGCCGTCCCCGTACGCGCCGCAGACGCACCAGCAGCCGCAGCAGGCCCAGCAGGGCGGTTACGCGTACCCGCACACCCCGCCGCCGGCGCAGCAGCAGCAGCACTACGCCCCGCAGACCCCGCCGCCGTTCACCATCTCGCCCTCCGCGTCCCACGCCCCGGCGGCGTCCTCGGGCGGCGGGAAGAAGAACACCCCGGTCGTGGTCGGCGCCATCGCGGTGGCCCTGCTGGCCATCGGCGGTCTGATCGCGATCCTGAACATGGACGACGACGGCAAGAAGGAGGAGACGGCCTCCCCGGCCGCCTCGTCCTCCGCCTCGGCGTCCGCGTCGGGCGCGGCGAAGCCCGGTCACAAGGGGCCGGACCCGTCGCGCACGATCGACGTGGAGAAGTGCAAGAGCCCGACCAAGTCCTACAAGGACGCCACCAAGGTCGTGGCCCCGGACTTCCGGTACAAGAACCTGCGCTCGGTGAAGGAGTGCATCCAGGCCGCGGGCTGGAGCTTCGAGATCCAGAACCGCGACGAGACGGTCTACGGCCAGGACACCGTCCTGGAGCAGCTGCCGGCGTCCGGGTCGGACGTGGCCAAGGGAGACACGAAGTTCACCCTGGTCGTCTCCACCGGCGACCCCCAGTAGGCATCCGCGCGGGCGGCCCCGGAGGCACCCGCGCAGGCATCCGCCCCCGGCCGGCTCCGCCCGGCCGGGGGCTCTTGCGTCGTGGGCGGGGGCCCTTTCGGCGCGGGCGGGGGCTCTTTCGGTGCGGGCGGGAGCCGTTTCGTCGCGGCCGGGGCCTTGCGTCGCGGGCGGGGGCTCTTTCGGTGCGGCGGGGCCTTGCGTCGTGGGCGGAGGCTCTTTCGGCGCGGCCGCGGGCCATTGCGTCGCGGCCGCGGGCCCTTGCGTCGCGGCCGCCGTACGGCCGGACCGGTGGTACCGGTGTCCGCGACACCCTGACGGACCGCCCGAGATGCCCGCTTTGCCCCAGCATGTGAACCTGAGTGCGGCGCTCCGACTTCGGACGTCCGGGCCGCACGGAAGGGGAGGGGCACCCCGTGACTCGACGCCTCCGCCCGCCGCACCGGACCGCCGGAGCCGCGCTGGCCGCCGCCGCGCTGCTGGCCGCCGCGCCCGCGAGCGCGACCCCCGCCCGCGCCCCGGCCGTCGCCGCACCCGCGCTCCCCGGCCGGGCGGCCTGGGGGCACCTCCCGGCGGCATCCGGGGAAGTACCGCAGGAGGCGTACCAGGAGCTCGCCGGCAGCGCCGCGGGCGTCGGGCGGGCGCACCCCGGGAGGCCCGCCGACGCGCCCCCCGACCCCGGCTTCGCCGTCGCCTCCCGGCCGGTGCGGCCGGTCCCCCCGGCGCGCCCGCTCCAGCCGGCGCAGGAGCGGCCGGAGCCCGTCGCGCCCCGGCCGGACCCGGTCCCGAGCCCCTCGGCGGCCGCCACCGCACCCGCCACCGCCCTCGGCACCGAGCCCAACGAGCGGGCCGCCGACCTGGCCGCGCACCTGCTCCCGCTGGGCACCGGACTGGCCCTGATGGGGCTCGGCATCGGCTACATGGGCATGCGGCTGCGGCGGGGCCGATAGGGGCCCGCCGGCGGGGGCGGGGTGTTTGCGAAGACGAGCATACTCGGTATACATACTGAGTATGTCGATCCGTCACGGCCTTCTCGCACTGCTGGAACGGGGCCCCCGCTACGGCTCCCAGCTGCGCACCGAGTTCGAATCCCGCACCGGCTCCACCTGGCCCCTCAACGTCGGGCAGGTGTACACCACGCTGGCCCGCCTGGAGCGCGACGGGCTCGTCGCCCCCGGCGGCGAGGACCACGCCGGCCACACCCTCTACGCCATCACCGACGACGGCCGCGCCGAACTGCACGACTGGTACGAGCGGCCCGTCGACCGCACCAACCCGCCCCGCGACGAGCTGTCCATCAAGCTCGCCATGGCCGTGGGCGCCCCCGGCGTGGACATCCGCGCCGTCATCCAGGCCCAGCGGCACGCCACGCTCAAGGCGATGCAGGACTACACCCGGCTCAAGGCCGGGGCGCTGGCCGCCATCGAGAGCGGGCAGTCCCGCGAACGCGACGACCTGGCCTGGCTGCTGGTCCTGGAGCAGCTGATCTTCCAGACCGAGGCCGAGGCCCGCTGGCTCGACCACTCCGAGTCCCGGCTCGTCAGGCTGGCCGCGCTCGGCCCGGCGGACCCGCCCGGTCCGGCGGACGCACCCGGTCCGGCAGCGGCGCCCGCCACCGGCGCGACCGGCACCACCAGGCCCGCCGCCCGCACGCGGCGCGGCTGAACGAACGTCCCAGGGGGGATCCCTCATGCCCGACCAGCACCGCACGAACCCCGTACTCCGACTGGACCGCCTCGTCCGCACCCACGGCAGCGGCGCCACCGAGGTGCACGCCCTGCGCGGGGTCGACCTCAGCGTCCACCCCGGCGAACTCGTCGCCGTCATGGGCCCGTCCGGCTCCGGCAAGTCCACACTGCTCACCCTCGCGGGCGGCCTCGACACCCCCACCAGCGGCAGCGTCCTGGTCGAGGGCGTCGACATCACCACCGCCTCCCGCCGGCAGCTGGCCGCGCTGCGCCGGCGCAGCATCGGCTACGTCTTCCAGGACTACAACCTGATCCCGGCCCTCACCGCCGCAGAGAACGTGGCCCTGCCCCTCGAACTCGACGGGACCTCGGCCCGCAAGGCCCGCCGCGCGGCACTGGCCGCACTGGAGGAGATACGCCTGCCGCAGCTCGCCGACCGCTTCCCCGACGAGATGTCCGGCGGCCAGCAGCAGCGCGTGGCCATCGCCCGCGCCCTGGTCGGCGAACGCCGCCTGGTCCTGGCCGACGAACCCACCGGCGCCCTCGACTCCGAGACCGGCGAGTCCGTGCTCGCGCTGCTGCGCGCCCGCTGCGACGCCGGCGCCGCCGGCATCCTCGTCACGCACGAACCCCGCTTCGCCGCCTGGGCGGACCGGGTCGTCTTCCTGCGCGACGGCAGCGTCGTCGACGAGACCCTGCGCAGCCAGGCCGACTCGCTGCTCCACGGGCGGGCGGCCGGCCTGTGACCTCCCCGCTCACCGCCTGGTACCACTCCTGGATCGCCGCCCTGCGGATCGCCCGCCGCGACGCGTGGCGCGCCAAGGGCCGCAGCGCCCTCGTACTCGCGATGCTCGCCCTGCCCATCATCGGGATGAGCGCCATCGACCTCACCTACCGCAGCGCCGAACTCTCCACCAGCCAGCGGATGACGCGCGAACTCGGCGCGGCGGACGCCCGGATCAGCCCGGCCGGCCTGGACGCGCCGATCTACCAGCACCCCAACGGCGAGCAGTACGAGCCGGTCGGCGGCAACGACAACTACCGGCCCGGCCGCGAGGAGGACCGCCAGCCGCTGAAGTCCGCGCTGCCGCCCGGAATCCGGTCCGTCGAGGACCGCCGCGGCTTCGCCAAGGTGCACACCGCCCACGGGCTGCTGGGGACGGACCTGCGCGAGCTCGACGTGCGCGACCCGCTGACCAAGGGCCTGCTCACGCTCGACCGCGGCCGCATGCCCGAGGGGCCGGGCGAGATCGTCGCCACCACCGCCTTCCTGAAGGCCTCCGGCCTGTACGTGGGCTCCTCCGCGACCCCGCGCGGCGGCACGGCCGCGTACCGGATCGTGGGCGCGTACGAGATGCCCGACAAGCTCGCGCGCCCCGAACTGCTCGCCCTGCCGGGAGCCCTGCTCGACCCCCTCGACAAGGCGCTCAAGGCCACCGGAGCCCCCGGGCTCAACCCCCGGCCCAGCTACCTCGTCTCGGTGGGCGGCGATGGTTTCACGTGGAACATGGTCAAGGAGGCCAACAAGCACGGCGCGCTCGTGCTCTCCCGGACCGTCACCCTGCACCCGCCGGCCGACTCCGACGTCCCGCTGTTCGCGCAGCAGCCGAAGGAGCAGTTCGACATGGCCGACGGCGGCCTGGTGACCCGGAGGGCCATCCTGGTGACCGTCATCGGCCTCGCCATGCTGGAGATCTGCCTGCTCGCCGGACCCTCCTTCGCGGTCGGCGCCCGGCGCTCGCGCCGCCAGCTGGGCCTGGTCGGCGCCAACGGCGGCGACCGGCGGCACATCCGTGCCGTCGTCCTCTCCGGCGGCATCGTGATCGGTGCCGCGGCCGCGGTCCTCGGCACGGCGGTCGGCACGGCCCTCACCATCGGGCTGCGGCCCGTACTGGAGGAGCAGCTCGGCGCCCGCTTCGGCGGCTTCGAGGTCCGCCCGCTGGAGCTGCTGGCCATCGCCCTCGTCGCCGTGGTGACGGGCCTGCTGGCCGCGGTCGCCCCGGCCGTCACCGCGTCCCGGCAGAGCGTGCTGTCCTCCCTCACCGGCCGGCGCGGGGTGCGCCGCGCCAACCGGGTGCTGCCCGTCATCGGGCTCCTCGCCATCGCCGGCGGTGCGGCGCTCGTCGTCTACGGGAGCCGCTACCGCGTCAACACCACCTTCGTGATGGGCGGCAGCGCCCTCGCCGAGCTGGGCGTCGTCGCCCTCACACCGTTGCTGGTCGGCCTGTTCGGACGGCTCGGACGGTGGCTCCCGCTGTCACCGCGGCTCGCGCTGCGCGACGCCGTCCGCAACCGGGGGCGCACGGCCCCGGCCGTGGCCGCCGTACTGGCGGCCGTCGCCGGGACGGTGGCGGTCTCCACCTACCAGCACAGCCGGGACGTCCAGTACCGGCACCAGTACGAGGCCGTACTCCCCGACAACGCGGGCTATCTGACGAGCACGGACAACACCGGCCACAAGGAAGTCCCCGCCCTGCGCGACACCCTCTCGAAGAACCTCCCGCTGGCGGTACGGGCCGACGTGGACCGCCTCGTCGTCGGCAACCCGAACTGCTCACCGCGCTCTTCGGCCCAGGGCTGCGGGCGGGTCGAGGTCATCGTCCCCAAGGAGCAGCGCTGCCCGCTGTCCGAAGCCGAGCACGGCGCCTCCTCCTTCCCGCCGGACCAGGCCCGCGCACTGCGCCAGGACCCGCGCTGCGCGGTGAAGCGCTGGGGCACCCCCTTCGGCGTCGTCGTCGCCGACGAGAAGCTGCTCCAGGTGCTGGCCGTCTCCGACCCCGGCTCGGCGACCGCACTGAAGGAGGGCCGGCCCGTCTCCTTCGACCGCAACCAGGTCAAGGACGGGAAGATCACCCTGCGCCTCATCACCGACCAGGCCGCCGCCGACGAGGCCTCCGACCGGCGCGCCGACCCGCCCGGCCAGGACAAGGTGCTCGCCGTCCACCAGGCACCCGGCACCGCCTGGGGCGTCGACCTGGTCCTGCCGCCCGCCGCCGCCCGGGCCGCCGGCATCGCCACGGCCCCGGCCGGCGCCTACTTCAGCCTCGACCGGAAGGCCGGCACGGCCGAGCGGCAGCGGCTGGACGGCGAGATCGACCGGATGGGCGCGGACGCCGAGGTCAGGATCGAGGAGGGCTACCAGGAGCAGCACACCCTGGGCCTGCTCGCCCTGAGCATCTTCGCGGGACTCGTCACCATCGGCGCCGCCGGCATCGCGACGGGTCTGGCCCAGGCGGACTCCGAAGCCGACCTGAAGACCCTGGCGGCGGTCGGCGCGGCCCCGCGCGTACGGCGCACCCTCAGCGGCTTCCAGTGCGGGGTGGTGGCCCTGATGGGCGTGGTCCTCGGCTCGGCCGCGGGCATCCTGCCGGCGGTCGGACTCCGCCTCACCCAGGAACGCGAAGAGCGGCGGCTCATCGCGTACGCCGTCGAAAAGGGCTACGCCACGGCACGCGACACCGAGCTGTACGTCCCGATCGCGGTGCCCTGGGACACGCTGGCCGGCCTGCTGGTCCTCGTCCCGCTGGGCGCGGCGCTACTGGCCGCGCTGGTCACCAAGTCGAGCGGCGCACTGGCCCGCCGGGCGGCCGGCTGACGTTGGCGCCCCCGCACAGGGTGGATCACGCCCGTGCGGGGGCACACCGTGTGAGAACGCAGGTGTGCGAGAGAATGACGGCATGGAGATGCCGAGGAGTGAACGGTCGCAGGACAGCCCCCCGCACGTGCTGATCGTGGGCCAGGACGGGACGGCGGTCGGCGGCACCGATGACGAGTCGCGCGAGGTCCCGGTGACGGAGATGGTCGAACAGCCCGCCAAGGTCATGCGCATCGGCAGCATGATCAAGCAACTTCTGGAAGAAGTCCGCGCAGCTCCTCTGGACGAGGCCAGCCGGGTCCGTCTGAAGGACATCCACGCTGCGTCGGTGAAGGAACTCGAAGACGGCCTGGCGCCGGAGCTGGTGGAGGAACTGGAGCGCCTCTCCCTCCCCTTCACGGAGGAAGCGGTCCCCTCCGAGGCAGAACTGCGCATCGCCCAGGCGCAGTTGGTGGGGTGGCTGGAGGGCCTCTTCCACGGCATCCAGACGGCCCTGTTCGCGCAGCAGATGGCGGCGCGGGCCCAACTGGAACAGATGCGCCGAGCCCTTCCGCCCGGCGGCCACCACGACGACGAAGAAGACGGCCCCCACGGCGCAGTCCGCTCGGGCCCGTACCTGTAGTCCCCTACCCGCCCTTCCACCGTTCCCAGGGGCTCCGCCCCTGACCCCGATACCGGGCGCTCCGCGCCCGGTGCGCTCAATCGCCGCGCGGGCTGGGTTTCGCGCAGCGAAATTCCAGCCCCGCCGGCGTTTGAGGCGCGGGGGTCTGGGGGCGGAGCCCCCAGGGGGTCCGGGCGCAGCCCGGGGAACGGGCGAAGGGCGGGGCGGGGAGTGCCCCGCGCAGCGGCACCACCCCGACGCGGCCAGCGCATAAGCGCCGGGTAAGTCGGCGGCGACGCCGCCCAGATGCCCCGCGCATACTCAAGGGCATGAGCTACGACGCCATCGTCCTCGCCGGCGGCGCCGCCCGGCGCCTCGGCGGGGCCGACAAGCCCACCCTCCACGTCGGCGGCCGCACCCTCCTCGACAGGGTGCTGGCGGCCTGCCCGGACGCCGCCGAGACCGTCGTCGTCGGCACCCGCAGGGCAACGGCGCGTCCCGTCCACTGGACCCGCGAGGACCCGCCCGGCGGCGGCCCGGTGGCCGCGCTGGACGCCGGGATCCGCCGGACCACCGCCCCGCTGGTCCTCGTACTCTCCGCCGACCTGCCCTTCCTCGACCGGGACACCGTCCACGCCCTGCTCGCCGCCGCGGCCGGAGCCGCGAACACCGACGGCGCCCTGCTCCGCGACGCGGACGGCCGCGACCAGCCCCTCGTCGCCGCCTACCGCACGGAGCCCCTCCGCCGCGAGATCGCCCTCCTCGCCACCGAGCACGGAACCCTGCACGGCCTCCCGCTGCGCGCCCTCACCGAGGAGCTGGATCTGGCCAGGATCGGCGCCGCTGAGCCACTCGCCTCCTTCGACTGCGACACCTGGGAGGACCTGGCAGCGGCCCGCGCCCGGATCAGGGAGCATGGGAACGTGCTGGAGCATTGGATCACCGCTGCCAAGAACGAACTCGGGATCGACGACGTCCCCGTCGACGTCGCGACCCTGCTCGACCTCGCCCGTGACGCCGCCCACGGCGTGGCCCGGCCCGCGGCACCGCTGACGACGTTCCTCGTCGGCTACGCGGCCGCCCGTGCCGAGGCCGCCGGCGCGGACCCCGCCCTGGCCGTCGCCGAGGCCTCCCGCAAGGCCGCCGACCTGGCGCTGCGCTGGGCCGCCGAAGCCCAGCCCCCACACCCCGAGGAGACCGGCTCCGGATGACCCGCACCGACGCCGACGGCGCCCTGGACGAGGCCCTCGCCCTGGTCAGCCGCACCCCCGACACCGGCGGCGCCGGCGGCCACCGGGCCGCCCCCTGGCTGCGCGCCCGCGAGACCGCGGCCCGGGCCGGTACGTCCGTCCCGGCCCGCACCCACCGGGTGCCCTTCGCGGACGCGCTCGGCGAGGTGCTGACCGCACCGCTCGAAGCCCTCAGCGACCTGCCGTCCTTCGACACCTCGGCCATGGACGGCTGGGCCGTCGCCGGTCCGGGCCCCTGGCGCGTCCGCCCCGGGGACGGGATCCTCGCCGGCGACGAGCCGCCCGCGCCGCTCGCCGACGGCGAGGCCGTACGGATCGCCACCGGCGCCCGCGTCCCCGCCGACACCACCGCCGTGATCCGCAGCGAGCACGCCCGCGAGTCCGGCACCCAGCTGTACTCCGACCGGTCCGTGAACACCGGTCAGGACATCCGCCCGCGCGGCCAGGAGTGCCGCTCGGGCGACCTGCTGCTGCCCGTGGGCTCCCTCGTCACCCCCGCCGTGCTCGGCCTCGCCGCGGCCGCCGGGTACGACGAGCTGGTCACCCGCCCCCGGCCCCGCGTGGAGATCCTGGTCCTCGGGGACGAACTGCTCACCGAGGGCCGCCCGCACGACGGCCTGATCCGGGACGCCCTCAGCCCCATGCTCGGCCCCTGGATCGCCCGGCTCGGCGCCGACGTGATCGGCACGCGCCGGCTCGGCGACGACCCGGCCGGGGCCGAGGCCCTGCTGAAGGCCGTCACCTCCTCCACCGCCGACGTCGTCGTCACCACCGGCGGCACCGCCTCCGGCCCCGTCGACCACGTCCACCCCGTCCTGGAGCGCGCCGGCGCCGAGCTGCTCGTGGACGGGGTCGCCGTGCGCCCCGGGCACCCGATGCTGCTGGCCCGCATCGGCGACCGGGAGGGGGCACGCCACGTGGTCGGACTGCCCGGCAACCCGCTCGCCGCCGTGTCCGGGCTGCTGACCCTCGCCGAGCCGCTGCTGCGCGCCCTCGCAGGCCGCCGCCAGCGGCCGCGCTACACGGTGCCGGTGGAGGGCGACGTGCCCGGCCACCCGTACGACACCCGGCTGGTGCCGGTACTGCTGACCGACGAACACGCCGTGCCGCTGCGGTACAACGGCCCTGCGATGCTGCGCGGGGTGGCGGGCGCCGACGCGCTGGCAGTCGTACCGCCGCACGGGGCGCGTTCTGGGCAGGAGCTGGAGATCCTGGACCTGCCCTGGGCTTCGGGGGGATGTTTCACGTGAAACTTCACGGCCAGGACGCCATGGCCCGCGGCGCCGACGAGAAGCTGGTCTCACGCCGCGTCAAACTGCCCAAGCGGGTGGTCGAGAAGCCGCTGCGGCAGGTCACCCGGCGACTGCTGATGGCCCTGTTCGTGATGTGCCTGACCGTGGTGATCGTCTGGGTCGACCGCGAGGGCTATCACGACAACGCCAACGAGAAGGTCGACTTCCTCGACTGCGTCTACTACGCGACCGTCACCCTGTCGACCACCGGCTACGGCGACATCGTCCCGTACAGCGACAGTGCGCGGCTGGTCAACATCCTGCTGATCACGCCGCTGCGCGTGCTGTTCCTGATCATCCTGGTCGGCACCACCCTGGAGGTCCTGACCGAACGCACCCGCCAGGAATGGCGGTTGAACCGCTGGAGGAAGAACTTGCGCGAGCACACGGTCGTCGTCGGCTTCGGCACCAAGGGCCGTTCGGCCCTGCAGACGCTCCTGGCGACCGGTCTGCCCAGGGAGCAGGTCGTCATCGTCGACCCCAGCGCGAAGGTGATCGACAACGCGAACGCGGAGGGCTTCACCGGGGTCATCGGTGATGCCACCCGCTCCGAAGTCCTGTTGCGCGCGGAGCTCCAGAAGGCGCGTCAGATCATCATCGCCACCCAGCGCGACGACACCGCCGTGCTGGTGACACTGACGGCACGGCAGCTCAACCGGGGCGCGAAGATCGTGGCGGCCGTCCGCGAGGAGGAGAACGCGCCGCTGCTGAAGCAGTCCGGCGCGGACGCGGTCATCACGAGCGCGAGCGCGGCGGGCCGGCTGCTGGGCCTGTCGGTGCTCAGCCCCAGCGCGGGCACCGTGATGGAGGACCTGATCCAGCAGGGCAGCGGCCTGGACCTGATCGAACGGCCCGTCAACAAGTCGGAGGTGGGCCGCAGCGTCCGCGACACCGGCGACCTCGTCGTCAGCGTCCTGCGCGGGCACCGGCTCCTCCCGTACGACGACCCGCACGCGAGCCCGCTCCAGCTGACGGACCGGCTGATCACCATCGTCCGGGCGGTGCCCCCGGCCGGCACCCAGGTCACCCTGGGCCCGGCCGAGTAGCAGGGGTAGATTCCGGGCCATGCATGCGATCACGATCGAGCAGCCCGGCGGCCCCGAGGCCCTGGTCTGGGCCGAAGTACCCGATCCGGTGGCGGGCGAGGGGGAGGTGCTCGTCGAGGTCGCGGCGAGCGCCGTGAACCGCGCCGACGTCCTGCAGCGGCAGGGCTTCTACGACCCGCCGCCCGGCGCCTCCCCCTATCCCGGCCTGGAGTGCTCCGGCCGGATCGTCGCGCTCGGACCGGGCGTGTCCGGCTGGGCGGTGGGCGACGAGGTGTGTGCCCTGCTGTCCGGCGGCGGGTACGCCCAGCGGGTCGCCGTCCCGGCGGGGCAGCTACTGCCGGTCCCGAAGGGCGTGGACCTGGTCACGGCGGCCGCGCTGCCGGAGGTCGTCGCGACGGTGTGGTCGAACGTGTTCATGGTGGCCGGCCTGCGTCCGGGAGAGACCCTCCTGGTGCACGGCGGCTCCAGCGGCATCGGCACCATGGCGATCCAGCTGGGCAAGGCCGTCGGGGCGCGGGTGGCGGTGACCGCGGGCGGCAAGGAGAAGCTGGCGCGCTGCGCGGAGCTGGGCGCGGACATCCTGATCGACTACCGCGAGCAGGACTTCGTCGAGGAACTGCGGTCCGCGACGGGCGGGGCCGGGGCGGACGTGATCCTGGACATCATGGGCGCGAAGTACCTCGCGCGGAACCTGGACGCCCTGGCCATGAACGGCCGGCTCGCGGTGATCGGCCTCCAGGGCGGGGTGAAGGCGGAGCTGGACCTGCGCACACTGCTGGCCAAGCGGGCGGCCATCACGGCGACGTCGCTGCGCGCCCGGCCGCTGGAGGAGAAGGCGGCCATCGTGGCGGCCGTCCGGGAGCACGTCTGGCCGCTGATCGAGGCCGGCCGGGTCCACCCGGTGGTCCACGCGGCGTACCCGATCGCGGAGGCCGCGGAAGCCCACCGCGTGCTGGAGGCCAGCACCCACATGGGCAAACTCCTGCTGACGCTCTGACCCCGGAGCCCCGCTGCGCGGAGCACTCCCCTACCCACCCTTCCACCGTTCCCAGGGGCTGCGCCCCGGACCCCCCGGGGGCTCCGCCCCCAGACCCCCGCGCCTCAAACGCCGGCGGGGCTGGATTTCGCGCAGCGAAATTCCAGCCCGCGCGGCGTTTGAGCGCACCGGGCGCGGAGCGCACGGAACGGGTCCGGGCAGAGCCCGGGGAACGGGCGAAGGGCGGGGCGGGGAGCAGCCCGCGCAGCGGCCCACCCACCCGCACCCGACCAACCGGCCCCAACCAACGGCACCGGCACCGGCCCGCCCGACCCCCTACAAGCTGCGGAGCAGAACGGCCGGGTTCTCCACGCAGTCGGCCACGTACCGCAGGAACCCACCGGCCGCCCCGCCGTCGCAGACGCGGTGGTCGAAGGTCAGGGACAGCTGCACGACCTGACGGACGGCCAGCTCACCCTGGTGTACCCACGGCTTCGGCATGATCCGGCCCACGCCGAGCATGGCCGCCTCGGGGTGGTTGATGATCGGCGTGGAGCCGTCCACCCCGAACACCCCGTAGTTGTTCAGGGTGAACGTCCCGCCGGTCAGGTCCGACGGGGCCAGCTTCCCCGCCCGGGCCAGCTCGGTCAGCCGGGCGAACTCCGCCGACAGGGACTCCGGGCTGCGCGTGTGGGCGTCCCGCACCACCGGGACCATCAGCCCGCGCTCGGTCTGCGCGGCGAAGCCCAGGTGCACGGCCGGGAGCCGGACGATCTCGTTGGCGGCGAGGTCGACCGTGGAGTTGAGCTCGGGGTACTTGGCCAGCGCGGCCGTGCAGATCCGCGCCAGCAGCGCGAGCACCGAGATCTTCGGCCCGTTCACGGCGTTCATCGCGGCCCGCGCCGCCATCAGCTCGGTGGCGTCCGCGTCGACCCAGCAGGTGGCCTCGGGGATCTCCCGGCGGCTGCGTGAGAGCTTCTCGGCGACGGCGCCGCGCAGCCCCTTGAGCGGGATCCGCTCGCCCTGTGCGGCCACCGGCACCGGCACCGCCACGGGGGCGGGGGCGGGCTCAGGAGCCCGGAGCACGGCCTCCACGTCGGCCCGCAGGATCAGCCCGTCCGGCCCGGATCCGCGCAGCGCCCGCAGGTCGACCCCGTTGTCCCGGGCCAGCTTGCGCACGAGCGGCGAGATGACGGGCACCGGCCCGGCGGCCACCACCGGAGCAGCCGGAGCCGGAGCCGGAGCCGGGGCAGGGGCAGGGGCCGCCACGGGCGCCGACACCGCGGCGGTGACGGGTCGCACCCGCCGCCGACGCGCCGGGCGCGAGTGGTCCGAGCCGTACCCGATCAGCGGCCGGGGCGCATCGGCGGAGCCCTTCTCGGCCCCCGCCTCCACGGCCTCCACGGCCCCGGCGGGCGCCGACTCGGCCCCCACCGCGACGGTGATCAGCGGGGCGCCGACCGGCAGCTCCTCGCCCTCCTCCCCGAACCGGGCGGTGACCACACCGCCGTACGGGCAGGGGACCTCCACCATCGCCTTGGCCGTCTCGACCTCGACGACCGGCTGGTCGATGGCGACGACGTCGCCCACCGCCACCAGCCACCGCACGATCTCGGCCTCGGTCAGGCCCTCGCCGAGGTCGGGCAGCTTGAATTCCATGACCTGCGGCATCAGTTCTCCCACTGCAGGCGGGCCACGGCGTCCAGGATCCGCTCCACACCGGGCAGGTGGTGCTTCTCCAGCATCGGCGGCGGGTACGGGATGTCGAAGCCGGTCACGCGCAGCACCGGCGCCTCCAGGTGGTGGAAGCAGCGCTCCGACACGCGGGCGGCGATCTCCGCGCCCGGTCCGCCGAAGCCGCCGGCCTCGTGGACCACGACCGCGCGCCCGGTGCGGCGCACGGAGGCGACGACGGTCTCCTCGTCGAAGGGGACGAGGGAGCGCAGGTCGACGACCTCCAGGTCCCAGCCCTCCTCGCGGGCCGCCTCGGCCGCCTCCAGGCAGACCGGCAGCGAGGGACCGTACGTGATCAGGGTGGCGCTCGTGCCGGCCCGGCGGACCAGGGCCTTGCCGATGCCCGGGACGGCCGTGGGGGCCTCCGGCGACCACTGCGACTTGGACCAGTAGAGCCGCTTCGGCTCCAGGAAGACCACCGGGTCGTCGCTGGCGATCGACTCGCGCAGCAGCCCGTACGCGTCCTCGACCGTCGCCGGGGTCACGACGGTGAGCCCGGGGGTGGCCGTGTAGTAGGCCTCGGAGGAGTCGCAGTGGTGCTCGACGCCGCCGATCCCGCCGCCGTAGGGCACGCGGATGGTGATCGGCAGCGGCATCTTGCCCCGGGTGCGGTTGCGCATCTTCGCCACGTGCGAGAGGAGCTGCTCGAAGGCCGGGTAGGCGAACGCGTCGAACTGCATCTCCACGACCGGCCGCAGCCCGTACATGGCCATGCCGACGGCGGTGCCCAGGATCCCGGCCTCGGCGAGCGGGGTGTCCGTGACGCGGTCCTCGCCGAACTCCTTCACGAGCCCGTCGGTGATGCGGAAGACACCGCCGAGCGCGCCGACGTCCTCGCCCATCACGTGGACGGTGGGGTCCTCGGCCATCGCGTCGCGCATGGCCCGGGTGAGGGCCTGCGCCATCGTCGCGGGCTTCGCGGCAACGGTCGTCATCACTCTCCCTCCGCTTCCAGCTCGGCGCGCAGCATGGCGGCCTGCTCGCGCAGCCGGCCGGTCTGCTCCGCGTAGACGTGTGCGAAGAGGTCCATCGGGTCGATCACGGGATCGGCGTTCATCCGCTCGCGCAGGTCCGCCGCCATCGCCTCGGCCGCGTCGCGCGCCTCCTGGATGCCCTCCTCGTCGAGGATCCCGCGCGCGGTCAGCTCGCGCTCCAGCAGCTGCACCGGGTCGTGCGCCTTCCAGGCCTCGACCTCGGCGTCGGTGCGGTACCGGGTGGCGTCGTCGGCGTTCGTGTGGGCCTCCATCCGGTAGGTGACGGCCTCGATCAGGGTCGGTCCGCCGCCCGCGCGGGCCCGCTTCACCGCCTCGGTGAGGACCTCGTGCATGGCGGCGACGTCGTTGCCGTCGACCAGCCGGCCGGGCATGCCGTAGCCCACGGCCTTGTGGGCCAGGGTGGGCGCGGCGGTCTGCTTGGCGAGCGGGACGGAGATCGCGAAGCCGTTGTTCTGGACGAGGAAGACCACCGGGGCCTGCCAGACGGCCGCGAAGTTCAGCGCCTCGTGGAAGTCGCCCTCGCTGGTGCCGCCGTCGCCGACCATGGCGAGCGCGACGACCTCGTCGCCGCGCAGCCGCGCGGCGTGCGCCAGGCCCACCGCGTGCGGCAGCTGGGTGGCCAGGGGGGTGCACAGGGGGGCTATGCGGTGCTCGCGGGGGTCGTACCCGGTGTGCCAGTCGCCGCGCAGCAGCGTCAGGGCCTGTACGGGGTCCAGTCCGCGCGCCACGGCCGCGAGGGTGTCGCGGTAGCTCGGGAAGAGCCAGTCCTGCTCCTCCAGGACCAGCGCGGCCGCGATCTCGGCGGCCTCCTGCCCCACGGTGGAGGGGTACACGGCGAGACGGCCCTGCTTGGTCAGGGCAGTGGCCTGCGCGTTGTAGCGGCGGCCCCGGACGAGCTCGGCGTAGTACCGGCGCATGAGCGCCGGGTCGAGCTCCTCCGCCGCCGGAGTGCCCAGCACCCGGTAGGGCTCGGGGTCCGGCAGCAGGGGGGCGGCCTCCATACGGGGCCTCCAGGCGGGCGGCGGGGTGACACGGTGCGACGCACCGGCACCGGGCAGCTCTTGGACCGTCATGGCGGCGTACACCTCCTCGTGGGAAGCGGGCTGGGGGCGCCACCGGGTGTGAGGCGCCTCACCAACCGATTGTTCGGTCGTTGGCGCAATTTGGCTACAGGCGGCTCCAGGCTGTGGACAAAGTGGCGGCGGGGCCATGGGATGGGTGCAGGACGTCCAGCAGAGGGAGGCAGTGGGCAATGCCGGATGAACAAATGGCCGGAGCGGGTTCCGCACCGGTCCCACCGGGGGGCGCACCTTCAGGCCCACCGGTACCGCCACGCCCCCTGGACCCCATCGACCGTTCGATCATGCGGTTGCTCCAGGCGGACGGCCGCGCGTCGATACGGTCGGTGGCGGAGCAGGTGCACGTCTCCCGGGCCAACGCCTACGCGCGGATCAACCGGCTGATCGACGACGGGGTGATCCGCGGGTTCACCGCCCGGGTCAACCACGAGCGCGCGGGTCAGGGCGCGTCGGCGTACATCACGCTGAAGATCGTCCAGAACTCCTGGCGGACGGTCCGCGAGAAGCTCCGGGAGCTGCCGGGTGCGGCGCACATCGCGCTGGTCAGCGGGGATTTCGACGTCCTGCTGCTGGTCCACACGCCGGACAACCGCACGCTGCGGGAACTGGTCCTGACCCGCCTCCAGGCCATCCCGGAGGTGCTGTCCACGCGCACGCTGCTGGTGTTCGAGGAAACGGATCTGCTGGACCCGGGCCCGTCGGGCGGCCCCGCCCTCACGGAGGACTGAGCGGGGCCGGACGAGCGGGCAGGCCCGGCAGACCGGGCCGGACGCCCGGGCCGGGCGACTGGGCCGGACGGGTTACGCGGCCTTGGTGCGCAGGCCGTCCAGGGCCATGCTGACCACGGCGTCCGCGAGCTGGTCGGGGGTGGTGCCGGGGTGCGGCCGGTACCACTCGACCAGCGAGTTCACCATGCCGAACAGCAGGCGGGTGGCGAGCCGGATGTCCACGTCGGCGCGCAGGTCGCCGTCGGCGGCGGCCGCCTTGAGGAGCTCCGCGACCTGGTGGTCGAACTCGCGGCGGCGCTCCAGGGCCCAGCGCTCGGTGCGGGTGTTGCCGCGCACCCGCAGCAGCAGGGTGACGTAGGGCAGTTCCGCGACCAGGACCTCGACCGTGCGGCGGGTGACGTACTCGACGCGCCCGACCGCGCGGCCGCGTACGGCGCCCGGCTCGTCCAGGATCCCGAACAGGCCGTCCAGGGCCCGGCTGACGGCGCGGTGGAGGAGCTCCTCCTTGCCCGCGACGTGGTGGTAGATGGAGGACTTGGAGATCCCGGCTGCCTTGGAGAGGTGCTCCATCGAGGTGCCGTCGTAGCCGCGCTCGTTGAAGACCTGCACGGCGACGGAGAGCAGCGTCTCCGGGGTGTAGGTGTCCCGCCTGGCCGTGGTCACTCGGTCCCCTCCTCTTCCCCGTCCTCGTCCTCGCCGGCCTCGTAGCCGAGCTTGAACAGTGCCAGCGAGGGCGCGTAGCGCCCGCCCGGACACCGTTCGTCGAGGTGGTGCAGCAGGTCGTACGCCCAGTCGCGGCCGAGCCGGTCGTGCCATTCGGCGGGGCCGAGCGGGTAGTTCACGCCGAGCCGCATCGCGGTGTCGATGTCCTGCGCGGAGGCCACCCCGCGCGCCACGGCGTCGGCGGTGAGGTCGATCAGCATCGCGACGGTCCGGGCGACGATCATGCCGGGGACGTCTCCGATGACGGAGACCTTCTTGCCGAGCTTCTGGAACAGGCCGATCGCCTCGGCGAGGGTGCGCTCGCTGGTGTCCGCGCTCGCGGACAGTGCGATCCGGGTCGCGTCGCGGTAGTCGAGCGCGAGGTCGAAGTAGACGACGTCGGCGAACTCGACCGAGGTCTTGCCGTCCGCGAGCACCAGCTGGCCCTCGCCGGGCAGCTGGATGTACGGGCCCCCGTGCCCGGTGGCGGTGACCGCGATCCCGGCCTCCTCCATGAGGTCGGCCAGGACGGCGGCCGGGCCGAGGTCGCCGACGACGGTGACCTTCTCCGGCGCGTCCTCGGGGCCGGCCGTGTGCGGGGCGGGCGCCCCGGCGTCCTCGGCGTACGGGAACCAGCCGTGTCCGGACTTGCGGCCGAGGCGGCCCGCCTGGACCAGGCGGCGCTGGGCGAGCGAGGGGGTGAACTTGGGGCTCCGGAAGAACGAGTCCCAGACGGAGCGGGTGACGGCCTCGTTGACGTCCTGGCCGATCAGGTCGGTCAGCTGGAAGGGTCCCATCTTGAAACCGCCGCTCTCGCGCAGGACGGCGTCGATGGTCGCGGGGTCGGCGCCCTGCTCCTCGTACACCGCGAAGGCCTCGGCGTAGAAGGGGCGGGCGATCCGGTTGACGATGAAGCCGGGGGTGTCGGCGCAGCGGACCGGCGTCTTCCCCCAGCCCAGGACCGTGCGGTACGCGCGCTCGGCGGCCTCCGGGTCGGTCGCGTGGCCGCTGACCACCTCGACGAGGGGGAGCAGCGGGGCCGGGTTGAAGAAGTGCAGGCCGAGGAAGCGGCCCGGGTGCGCGAGGCCCGCGGCGAGCTCGGTGACGGAGAGGGAGGAGGTGTTGGTCGCCAGCAGCGCGTCCGGCGAAACCACTCCTTCGAGGGCCGCGAACAGCTCGCGCTTGACGGTGACGTCCTCGACGATCGCCTCGATCACCAGGGCGGCGGAGGCGAGTCCGGTCAGGGTCTCGGCGGAGTCGAGCCGGCCGACGGCGTCGTCGGCCTCGGCCCGGTCCAGCCGTCCCTTGGCGACGAGCCGCTCGACCCGGCCGGCCACGGTCTGGACGGCCTCGCGGGCCCGCTCGGGCACGGAGTCGTAGAGGCGTACGCGATGACCTGCGAGGAGAGCGACCTGGGCGATGCCCTGGCCCATGGTTCCGGCGCCGATGACCGCCACAGTGCGAGCCCGCTCGATTGCTGTCATGTCCTGATCCTCCCGCACGCGGTTGTCCACAGGTCTGCCGGGCCCTCTTGTACCGACCGATCGTTCGGTTACTCTAACTCCAGTCTGCTCTTCTTCACCCGCCCCAGCCCGATCCCAGCCTGACTCCAGCCTGAATCCCAGGTCTGCGAACCAGCCTGATCCCGCCCGGCTCAACGAGGAGTTGGTCCCTGATGGCCGCCGAGCTCACCGTCCCCCAGCTTTCCGAGAAGCACCGGACCACCCTGGACCAGGCGCTGGATGCCATCCGCAGCCGCGCCTACTGGTCCCCGCACCCCGAGCACCCCAAGGCCTACGGCGAGAGCGCCCCGGCCGACGGGCTCGCCGCCTTCGAGGCCGTCCGCGGCACCCGCTTCGACCTCGGGCAGCCCGGCACCGACGGCTGGACCGGCGGCGAGGTCTCCCCCTTCGGCCCGGAGCTGGGCGTCGAGTACCCGCACGTCGACCCGGACGTGCTGCTGCCCGCGATGAAGGCCGGCATCGCCGCCTGGCGCGATGCCGGTCCCGAGACCCGCGCCCTGGTCTCCATCGAGATCCTCGCCCGCATCTCCGCCCGCACCCACGAGTTCGCGCACGCGGTCATGCACACCAGCGGCCAGGCCTTCATGATGGCCTTCCAGGCGGGCGGCCCCCACGCGCAGGACCGCGGCCTGGAGGCGGTGGCCTACGCGTACGAGGAGCAGACCCGGGTTCCCGGACAGGCGGCCTGGTCGAAGCCGCAGGGCAAGAAGGACCCGCTGGAGCTCGGCAAGACCTTCACCGCCGTACCGCGCGGCATCGCGCTGATGATCGGCTGCAACACCTTCCCCACCTGGAACGGCTACCCCGGCCTGTTCGCCTCCCTCGCCACCGGCAACGCCGTCCTGGTCAAGCCGCACCCGCGCGCCGTGCTGCCGCTGGCGCTGACCGTGCGGGTGGCCCGCGAGGTCCTGGCCGAGGCGGGCTTCGACCCGAACCTCGTGGCCCTGGCCGTCGAGCGGCCGGGCGAGGGCATCGCCAAGACCCTCGCGGTCCGGCCCGAGATCAAGCTGATCGACTACACGGGCTCGACCGAGTTCGGCGACTGGCTGGAGACCAACGCCCGCCAGGCGCAGGTCTACACGGAGAAGGCGGGCGTCAACACGGTCGTCGTCGACTCCACCGACAACTACAAGGGCATGCTGTCCAACCTGGCCTTCTCGCTCTCCCTGTACAGCGGCCAGATGTGCACCACCCCGCAGAACCTGCTGATCCCCCGCGACGGCATCGAGACGGACGCCGGCCACAAGTCGTACGACGAGGTAGTCGCCGACCTCGCCGCCTCGGTCGGCGGCCTGCTGGGCGACGACACCCGCGCCAACGCCCTGCTGGGCGCGCTGGTCAACCCTGACGTCAAGGCCCGGCTGGAGGCCGCGGCCGGCCTCGGCGAGGTCGCGCTGGCCTCCCGCGAGGTGGCGAACCCCGAGTTCCCCGGCGCGGTCGTGCGCACCCCGGTGATCGTGAAGCTGGACGCCGGCAAGCCGGACCCGGAGGCGGCCTACCTGTCCGAGTGCTTCGGCCCGGTCTCCTTCGCGGTGGCGGTGGACTCCACGGCGGACGCCCTCGACCTGCTGCGCCGTACGGTGCGGGAGAAGGGCGCGATGACCGTGGGCGCGTACACCACGTCCGCGGACACCGAGCGGGCGATCGAGGAGGTCTGCCTGGAGGAGTCGGCCCAGCTGTCGCTGAACCTGACGGGCGGGGTCTTCGTGAACCAGACCGCGGCCTTCTCCGACTTCCACGGCTCCGGCGGCAACCCGGCCGCCAACGCGGCGCTGTGCGACGGCGCGTTCGTCGCCAACCGCTTCCGCGTGGTGGAGGTCCGCCGCCAGGGCTAGCCCTTGGGGCCGCCCCAGTGGAAGAGGGTCATGGCCACGCTGGTGGCCAGGTTGTAGCTGGACACCTGCGGCCGCATCGGCAGCGACACGAGGTGGTCCGCCCGGGCACGCAGCTCGGGCGAGATCCCGTGCCGCTCGGATCCGAAGGCGAGCAGGGCGTCGTCCGGGAGGACGAGGGCACGGATGTCCTCGCCCTCCGGGTCGAGCGCGTACACCGGGCCCGGCGGGAGCTCCTCCAGCTCCAGCCGGTCCACGGTGGTCGCGTAGTGCAGCCCGGCACCGGCCCGGACCACGTTGGGGTGCCAGGGGTCGAGGTCGCCCCGGGTCACCACCCCGGTGACCCCGAAGCCTGCGGCGAGGCGGACGACGGCGCCGACGTTGCCGAGGTTGCGGGGGTTGTCGAGCAGCACGACGGGCGCGGGCCGGGGCGTCCGCGCCAGCGCGGCCCGTCCAGCCTCCCGGTCCGGCCGCACCGCGAGCGCGGCGACCCCGGTGGGGTGCACGCGGGGCAGCAGCTCCTTCAGCGCCCCCTGCCGCACCAGCCGGGCCACCGCCTCCTCCACGTCGGGCGCCAGCCCGGCCGCGAGCTCCCGCACGCGCTCCGGCTCGTCGGCCACGACGGCCAGCACCTCGGCCCCGAACCGCAGGGCGTGCTTCAGCGCGTGGAACCCGTCGAGCAACACGACGTCGCTGCGCTCGGCGCACTCCCGCCACTCCCGCACGCCGCCGCCCCCCGCACCCCACTGCTCACTCATGCCCCGACCCTACGGGCATTCCTTTTGAACACGGCGTACCGCTGCGCGGGGCTGGTCCCCTACCCGCCCTTCCACCGTTCCCAGGGGCGCTGCCCCTGACCCCGTACGGGCGCTCTGCGCCCGTCGCCTCAATCGCCGGCGGGGCTATTCATAGCCTCGCCGGCGATTGAGGCCTGGGGGTCCGGGGGCGGAGCCCCCAGGAAGGGGGTCCGGGGCGCAGCCCCGGGAAACGGAGAAAGGGCGGGGCGGGGAGCGGCTCCGCGCAGCGGCACCCGCCCCCACGCGCCAGCGACCCGCGCCCCCACCCACACCAGCAGCCCCGTCGGCAGGAACACCGCATCGGCGGCGATCATCGCCAGAGAAAAGAACGGCAGCCCCAGCAGCACCGCGATCCCGGCGTGCTCCAGCATCATCACCGCCAGCAGCACGTTCTTGACCCGCCGGTTGAACAGCGTGAACGGGAACGCCACCTGCACCAGCACGGTCCCGTACGTCAGCAGCATCACCACCACCCCGCTGGACGCCACCAGCTCCGACAGCCAGGGCCACGGGGTGAAGTAGTCCAGGCTCAGCGGGTAGTACAGCGCGGTCCCGTCCTGCCACCGCGAGCCCTGGATCTTGTACCAGCCGGCGGTGGCGTAGATCAGGCACACCTCGGCCGTGATCACCAGCATCCCGGCGTTGTGCAGCAGGTTCGCGAGCACGTCGAGGGCCGCCCGCCGCTCGCCCCCGGGTTCGTACCGGTCGGCGAGCCACCACAGCGCCGTCCCGGTCCACAGGGTCCCGAAGAACACGAGCCAGAGCGCGCCGAGGTGCCCGCTCACCGCCCCGTACGCGAACCCGGCGCCGAGCAGCGCCCACAGCACCGGTCCCGCGGCCCCCGCGGCCGCCGAGCCGCGCAGCCGGGCCCGGCGGGCGTCCAGCGACCACACCTGCCCGCAGCGGGTCAGCACGAGGTAGACGGCCATCAGGTGGATGACGTTGTCCCCGCCGTCGCCCATGAACACGCTGCGGTTCTGCAGCGACAGCACCCCGATCATGAACAGGACCGAGGAGGCCCGTGTCCGCCAGCCCAGCACCAGCAGGACGCTCGCGAGCAGGGAGAGCGCGTACACGGTCTCGAACCACACCGTCGAGTCCGACCACATCAGCACCGTGAAGGCGCGGTTCGTGGCGATCAGCCGTTCGGCGAGCTGCCAGCTCCACGGCCCGTCGGGGCCGTACAGCTCGTGCCGGTGGGGGAACTCCCGCAACAGGAAGAACAGCCAGGTCGCGGCGAAGCCGATGCGTACGACGGCGCTCTGGTACGGGCCGAGCGCCTGTCCGGTGGCCTTCGCGACCGCCCGCGCGAGGGCGCTCCTCACACGTTCCACCACGGCAGCTCCCGGTAGTACGTCTGGGTGTCGGTCTTCTCCCCGCTCCAGGAGGGCGCGGCCACCGACCGGGTCGCCGAGCGCAGCTGGATGCGTACGATCCGCTCCCCGTCGCCCTTGCGGGGGGCCAGCCGGTCCACGGCGATCCGCTTCAGGTACTGCTCGGCCAGCTCCCCGCGCTCGCCGTCGGGCTTGTTGTCCTCGTCGTGGGAGCCGGTGAAGAAGTCCCAGGCCCTGCGGAGCTCGTTCTGCTCGGTGTGGCTGGGCAGCAGGCCGTGGCGGATCGCCGCGCCGTCCTCGGCGGACAGGTCGCGCCAGTCGCGGGTGACGAGTTCCCCGGCGGCGGTGCGGACCTGGGCGCGGGCCTCGACGGAGATGTTCTGCTGGAACGGGTTGGGCGCGAAGAGCTTCCAGTTCTGTTCGAACTCGGGATAGATCCAGCCGTCCACCAGCCGGGCGTTCTGCTTGCCGACGGTGTTGGCCGGTGCGACGTGCAGGAAGACCAGTCCGAGGTGCAGGCAGGCGCCGACGCCCAGGGCCCCCAGGGCGAGGGCCGCGATGACCCGGTAGGGGGCGGACAGGCCGGCGATCCCGGGTGTGCGGGGCGGTGCGGGGTGCGCCGGGGCGGCCGGCGGAAGGGCTCCTTCCGCAGGCTCGCGCTCGTTCGAATCCATCCCGCCCCGATCATCCGGCGTCCACAGGGTTGCCCACAGAGGTTGACACCCTACGGGCCGCCGTCTCACCATTGAAGAGGATGAACCGAACGATCGGTCGGTCGGGCGGACGGCACACTCTGACAGGGGACCGGGATGGTCGCAGTGACCCCGGAAACGGGCACGTCAGGCACGGTGGACGGCGCGGTGGACGGGCAGTCCGCAGACCTCGGCGCACAGCTCCGTGCGGACTTCGACGCCGCCGTGGCGGCCGACGAGCGCGTGGAGCCCCGGGACTGGATGCCCGAGGAGTACCGCGCCTCCCTGGTCCGGCAGATGGCGCAGCACGCGCACTCCGAGATCATCGGCATGCAGCCCGAGGCCAACTGGATCACCCGCGCGCCCTCGCTGCGCCGCAAGGCGATCCTGATGGCCAAGGTGCAGGACGAGGCGGGCCACGGGCTCTACCTCTACAGCGCCGCCGAAACCCTCGGCACCAGCCGCGACGAGCTGCTCGACAAGCTCCACTCGGGCAAGCAGAAGTACTCCTCGATCTTCAACTACCCCACCCTGACCTGGGCCGACGTCGGCGCCATCGGCTGGCTCGTGGACGGCGCGGCGATCACCAACCAGGTGCCGATCTGCCGCTGCTCCTACGGCCCCTACGCCCGCGCCATGGTCCGGATCTGCAAGGAGGAGTCCTTCCACCAGCGCCAGGGCTACGAGCTGCTCCTCGCCCTCTCGCAGGGCACCGAGGCCCAGCACGCCATGGCGCAGGACGCCGTCGACCGCTGGTGGTGGCCCTCGCTGATGATGTTCGGCCCGCCGGACGACGAATCGGTCCACAGCGCGCAGGCGATGGCCTGGAAGATCAAGCGCCACTCGAACGACGAGCTGCGCCAGCGCTTCGTGGACATCGCCGTCCCGCAGGCCGAGTCGCTGGGCCTGACCCTGCCCGACCCGGACATCAAGTGGAACGAGGAGCGCGGCCACCACGACTTCGGCGCCATCGACTGGGCCGAGTTCTGGGACGTCCTCAAGGGCAACGGCCCCTGCAACGAACAGCGGATCAGCCAGCGGCGCACGGCGCACGAGGAAGGCGCCTGGGTCCGCGAGGCCGCCTCCGCCTACGCCGCGAAGCACACCAGCACCGGACGAGAGGTACAGGCATGACGCAGAACTGGCCCCTGTGGGAGGTGTTCGTGCGCTCGCGCCGCGGCCTCTCGCACACGCACGCGGGAAGCCTGCACGCCCCGGACGCGGAGATGGCCCTGCGCAACGCCCGCGACCTCTACACGCGGCGCAACGAGGGCGTCTCCATCTGGGTCGTGCCCTCCACGGAGATCACCGCCTCCTCGCCGGACGAGCGGGACCCGTTCTTCGCCCCGTCCGCCGACAAGCCCTACCGCCACCCCACCTTCTACGACATCCCCGAGGGGGTGCGCCACCTGTGAGCGCCGGCACCGACACCCGCACCGCGGCCGCCCTCGCCCTCGGCGACGACGCGCTGATCCTCTCCCACCGCCTCGGCGAGTGGGCGGGCCACGCCCCCGTCCTGGAGGAGGAGGTCGCCCTGGCCAACATCGCCCTCGACCTGCTCGGACAGGCCCGCCTGCTGCTGTCCATGGCCGGCGACGAGGACGAGCTGGCCTTCCTGCGCGAGGAGCGCTCCTTCCGCAACCTCCAGCTGGTCGAGCAGCCCAACGGGGACTTCGCCCACACCATCGCCCGCCAGCTGTACTTCTCCTTCTACCAGCACGAGCTGTACGCGGAGCTCGCCGCCGGCGACGGCCCGTTCGCCCCGCTCGCCGCCAAGGCAGTGAAGGAGACCGCCTACCACCGGGACCACGCCGAGCAGTGGACGCTGCGCCTCGGCGACGGCACCGAGGAGAGCCGGTCCCGGATGCGCACGGCGCTGGACGCCCTGTGGAAGTTCACCGGGGAGATGTTCCTGCCCGTCGAGGGCGTCGGCCTGGACCAGGCCGCCATGGAGGCCCTGGAGGGCCGCTGGCTGGCCGCGCTGGGCGACGTACTGGACCGGGCCGGACTCGCCCTGCCCGAAGGGCCGCGTACGGGTGCCTGGGCCGCCGGAGCCGGCCGCCAGGGGCTGCACACGGAGCCGTTCGGACGGCTGCTCGCCGAGATGCAGCACCTGCACCGCAGCCACCCCGGAGCGTCGTGGTGAGCGCCGGGGCCGGGACCACCCGCCTGGAGGCGGAGCTGGCCGAGCTGGCCGGTTCCGTCCCCGACCCGGAACTGCCCGTGCTGACCCTGGCCGAGCTGGGCGTCATGCGCGGGGTGCGGATGCACGAGGACGGGCACGCCGAGGTGGTCCTGACCCCGACGTACACCGGCTGCCCGGCCATCGAGGCCATGGCCGCCGACATCGAGCGCGTCCTCACCGGCCACGGCATCCCCGAGGTGCAGGTCACCACGGTGCTGTCCCCGGCCTGGTCCACCGACGACATCAGCGCCGAAGGCCGCCGCAAACTGGCCGAGTTCGGCATCGCACCGCCCCGCCCGCACTCCACCGGCGGACCGGTACCGCTGACCCTGTCGGTGCGCTGCCCGAACTGCGGCTCGACCGACACCGAACTGCTCAGCCGCTTCTCCTCCACCGCGTGCAAGGCGCTGCGCCGCTGCGTCTCCTGCCGCGAACCGTTCGACCACTTCAAGGAGCTGTAGATGGCCGCACCCCGCCACGGCGCGTTCCACCCGCTGACGGTGGCGGCAGTCGACCGGCTCACCGACGACTCGGTGGCACTGACCCTCCGCGTCCCCGAGGAACTGCGCGAGGACTACCGCCACGCCCCCGGCCAGCACCTGACGCTGCGCCGCCGCGCCGCCGAGGGCACCGAGGTCCGCCGCACCTACTCGATCTGCTCCCCCGCCCCGGCCCCCGACGGACCCGGACCGGCCGAGCTGCGGGTGGGCGTGCGCCTGGTGGAGGGCGGCGAGTTCTCCACGTTCGCGCACAAGGAGGTCGCCGCGGGCGACGTGCTGGACGTGATGGTCCCGGCCGGACGGTTCGTGCTGGAGCCGGCCGCCGCCCCGCAGGGCGCGCACTACGCGGCGATCGTCGGCGGCAGCGGCATCACCCCGGTGCTGTCGATCGCCGCCTCGGTGCTGGCGGCACGGCCCGACGCCCGGTTCTGCCTGGTGCGCGCCGACCGCACGGCGGCCTCGACGATGTTCCTGGAGGACGTGGCCGACCTCAAGGACCGCTACCCCGACCGCTTCCAGCTGGTCACCGTGCTCTCCCGCGAGGAGCAGGAGGCCGGGCTGCCGTCCGGGCGGCTCGACGAGGCCCGGCTGGCGTCCCTGCTGCCCGCGCTGCTCCCGGTCGAGGAGGTGACGGGCTGGTTCCTGTGCGGTCCCTACGGGCTGGTGACCGGCGCGGAGCGGGCCCTGGGCGCGCTCGGCGTCGTACGGACCCGGGTGCACGAGGAGATCTTCCACGTCGAGGACACCGCCCCGCAGGGCCCCGTCCGCTCCGTCCCGTCCCCGGCCCACGGCCGGGTGACCGCCCGGCTCGACGGCCGCTCGGGCACCTGGGCCGTACAGGACGGCGAGTCCCTGCTGGACACGGTGCTGCGCAACCGCGCGGACGCCCCGTACGCCTGCAAGGGCGGGGTGTGCGGCACCTGCCGGGCCTTCGTCGTCTCCGGCGAGGTCCGGATGGACCGCAACTTCGCGCTGGAGGCGGAGGAGACCGACGCCGGGTTCGTGCTGGCCTGCCAGTCCCACGCCCTGACGGAGGAAGTGGAGATCGACTTCGACAGGTAGGTCCACCGGCCGCCCGGGCCTGTCCAATTGCCGCACTCTGCTCTATCTTGACGCACCGTCAGACAAGGGCGTCAGCCGGTGCGCGCAGGAGGACAGGCAGTGGACTTCACCTTCACCGAGGAACAGCAGGCCGCCGTCGAGGCCGCGCGGGCCGTCTTCTCCGGCGTCGCCCCCGACGGCGTCCCCAGCCCGGCGCTCACGCCCGGAGCCGTCGCGGACGACTTCGACCGGCCGCTGTGGGCCAGGCTCGCCGGCTCCGACCTGCTGGGCCTCGTCCTCTCCGAGGAGCACGGCGGGGCCGGCCTCGACGCCATAGCCCTGTGCCTCGTGCTGCGCGAAGCGGCGCGCGTCCTGGCCCGGGTGCCGCTGCTGGAGCACTGCGCCACCGCCATGGCCGTCCAGGCCCACGGCAGCCCCGAACTGGCCGCCGCCCTGCTGCCCGGCGCCGGGAACGGCACGCTCGTCCTCACCGCCGCCGCACACGGCCGCACCGGCCACGACCCCGCCGAACTCGCCGTCACCGCACGCCGAGAGGGCGCGGACTGGCTCCTGGACGGGGTGCAGACCTCCGTGGCCTGGGCCCACGGCTGCGACTGGATCGCGGTCCCCGCCCACAGCGGCGAGGGCGAGGCCGCCCTCGCGCTGCTGCCCCGCGTCACCCCGGGCCTCACGCTCGCCGACCAGTACTCCACCAGCGGCGAGCGGCTCGCCGAACTCACCCTCGAAGCGGTACGGGCACCCGCCGCCCACGTGATCGACGCCCCCGGCGCCTGGGACCGGCTCCACCAGCTGCTGGCCACCGGCACCTGCGCCCTCGCACTCGGCCTCGGCGAGGCCGCCCTCGCCATGACCAGCCAGTACACCGGGAAGCGGGAGCAGTTCGGCTTCCCCGTGGCGACCTTCCAGGCCGTCGCGGTGCAGGCCGCCGACCGCTACATCGACCTGCGCGCCATGGAGGCCACCCTCTGGCAGGCCGCCTGGCGGCTCGACGCCGCGACCGGCGGGGCGGGCGGCCCGCTGCCCAGCGCCGGGGACGTCGCCGTCGCCAAGATCTGGGCCTCGGAGGGCGTACGCCGGGTGGTGCAGACCGCCCAGCACCTGCACGGCGGCTTCGGCGCGGACACCGACTACCCGCTGCACCGGTACCACGCGTGGGCCAAGCAGCTGGAACTCCAGCTCGGTCCGGCCGCCGCGCACGAGGAGGCACTGGGCGACCTGCTGGCCGCCCACCCGCTGGCCTGAGCGGGGACTAGAGCACGAAGGCCGGGTTCCCGGTGTCCGTCACCATCGGGCGCCCGGCGCGCTCCCAGGCCTGCATCCCGCCGTCGATGTTCACGGCCTCGATGCCCTGGCGCACCAGGTACTGGGTGACCTGGGCGCTGCGGCCGCCCACCCGGCACATCACGTACGCGGTACGGCCGTCCGCGACCGCCTCGGTGACCTCGCCGAAGCGCGCCACGAAGTCGCTCATCGGGACGTGCAGCGCACCCTCGACGTGCCCGGCCGCCCATTCGTCGTCCTCACGGACGTCGAGGACGAAGCCTTCGGCGGGCACCGCGGCGGCGTCCACCGAGGGAAGCGGTCCGAGGTTCATAACTGTCGCCTTCTCTCTTCACGGATCTGGTCTGCCAACCTATCCGAAGCCCCGGCAGGGCCGGACTCATCCGGCGCTGTACGACGCCAGTTCCGCCTCGCGCTCGGAAACCTGCGCCAGCAGCTGCTCCGCGATCTCCTCCAGCAGGCGGTCCGGGTCGTCCGGAGCCATCCGCAGCATGGCGCCGATCGCGCTGTCCTCCAGCTCCTTCGCCACCAGCGAGAGCAGCTCCTTGCGCTGGGCCAGCCACTCCAGCCGGGCGTACAGCTCCTCGCTCTCGCTCGGCCGGACCTCCTCGGGCGCCGGGCCGGCCTCCCACTCCTCGGCCAGCTCGCGCAGCAACCGCTCCTCACCGCGCCCGTAGGCGGCGTTGACCCGGGCGATGAAGGCGTCGCGGCGCGCGCGCTCGGCATCGTCCTGCGCCAGGTCGGGATGGGCCTTGCGGACCAGCTCCCGGTACAGCCGCCGCACCTCCTCGGTGGGCCGCACCCGCTGCGGGGGCTGCACCGACCGGTCGGTGAGCATCGCGGCGGCGTCGTCGGAGAGGCCCTCCGAGCCCAGCCAGTCGTGGAACAGCTCCTCCACGCCGGGCATCGGCATGACCAGCGAGCGGGCCTCCTGGGCCCGCCGCAGGTCCTCCGGATCACCGGTGCGGGCCGCCTTCGCCTCCGCGATCAGCGCGTCCAGCTCGTCGAGGCGCGAGTACATCGGGCCGAGCTTCTGGTGGTGCAGCCGGGAGAAGTTCTCGACCTCCACCCGGAAGGTCTCCACGGCGATCTCGAACTCGATCAGCGCCTGCTCGGCGGCCCGCACGGCGCGCTCCAGCCGTGCCTCGGGCCGCTCGTCACCGGGGACGGCGGACTCTTCGGGGGCGGTGGGTTCGGTCTGCTCGCTCACCCGGCCAGCCTACGGCCCGCCCCGGGCCACGTTTCACGTGAAACGTGGGGGATGTTTCACGTGAAACGCGCAGGCCGCGTGAAACACACACGCCCGCCCCGGACGCCGCCGGGCCGCCCGGGCCCGTCGGGCCGCCCGGGCCGGGCCTGCCGCTCAGACCCCGAACTCCGCCGCGATGCGTCCCGAGCGCACCGCCGCCACCAGATCCGCGTGATCGGCCTCGCTCCGGTCGGCGTAAGCCACGGCGAACGCGGCCATCGCCTCGTCCAGCTCCTCGTTCTTGCCGCAGTACCCCGCCAGCAGCCGCGGATCGGCGCTGTGCGCGTGCGCCCGGGCCAGCAGGGCACCGGTCATCCGGCCGTAGTCGTCGATCTGGTCCACGGCCAGCGCCGCCGGGTCCACACTGCCCTTGCGGTTGCGGAACTGCCGGACCTGGTACGGACGCCCCTCGACGGTGGTCCAGCCCAGCAGGATGTCGGAGACCACCTGCATCCGCTTCTGCCCGGCCACCACCCGGCGGCCCTCGTGCTCCTCCGCCGGCGCGTGGAAGCCCAGCCCCGGCAGGTGCGGCAGCAGCACCGACGGCCGCGCCTCCTTCACCTGGAGCACCAGCGGCTCGCCCCGGTGGTCCAGCAGCAGCACCACGTACGAGCGGGTGCCGACACTGCCGGTGCCGACGACCCGGAAGGCCACGTCGTGGATCGCGTACCGGGCCAGCAGCGGCAGCCGGTCCCCCGACAGGGTCGCCAGGTACGGGCCCAGCGAGGCGGCCACGGCAGCGGCCTCCCCGTCCCCGACCCGCCGCAGCACCGGCAGCGCGTCCACGAAGCGTCGGCCCCCGTCTGCGAGGAGCTCGGTCGACTTGGCGGCGAACCGGGCGGAGGTGTTGTTGCGGGCCTTCTCCGAGACCCGCTCCAGCGTCCCGAGCAGGTCCCGGGCGTCGGTGTGGGAGACCAGCTCCTCGTCCGCGATCGCGTTCCACGCGTCGAGCGCGGGCAGCTTCGCCAGCAGCCGCATGGTGCGCCGGTAGGCGCCCACCGCGTCCCGGGCCGCCGCCAGACAGGTGTCCTCGCAGGCGCCCGCCACCCGCCCGGCGAGGATCAGGGAGGTCGCCAGCCGCTTCACGTCCCATTCCCACGGGCCGAAGACGGTCTCGTCGAAGTCGTTCAGGTCGATCACGAGCCGGCCGCGCGCGTCCCCGTACAGGCCGAAGTTGGCCGCGTGGGCGTCACCGCAGATCTGCGCGCCCACCCCGGTCACCGGACCGCCGGACAGGTCGTGCGCCATCAGCCCGGCCGCACCGCGCAGGAAGGCGAAGGGGTTCGCGGCCATCCGGCCCACCCGTATCGGGGTCAGCTCGGCGACCCGGCCCACGTTGGACTCCTCCACCGCGCGCACCGCGTCCGGCCGCCCGGCGGGCGCCTCGAACCGCGCGTGCGCCGCCCGCGGGACGCGCAGCCGCAGCGCCCTCCCCGCCTCCTTCGGCGAACCGCTGACGTTCCGCGGCGCGAAGCCCGCGACGCGCGGGATCCGCCCGCCGTCCCGCCCCGCGGCCGGGTCCACCGCCACGCCCGCTCCGCCCGGCGCTCCGGCCACCCCGCCCGCCGCCGCGTACTGCTCCGGTATCGCCACCATCCGCGCTGCCCCGCCCTGTTCGCGCCACACCGGCCACCTCGTGGCCGATCAAGTCCGGGCAGACCGTACCTACAGCCCGGCGTCCCTGGCCAGCAGGGCCGCCTGAACCCGGTTCTCGCAGCCCAGCTTCGCCAGGATCCGGCTCACGTACGTCTTCACCGTCGCCTCGCTCATGTGGAGCCTGCGCCCGGCGTCCGCGTTCGACAAGCCCTCGCCCAGCAGCGCCAGCACCCCGCGCTCCCGCTCGCTCAGCTCCGCGACCCGCCGACGGGCCTCCTCGCCCCGCCCCGCGGCCGGACCCGCGGCCAGCTGGTCGACCACGTGCCGGGTGGCCCCGGGCGAGAGGTACGCGTCCCCGGCCGCCGCCGCACGGACGGCGCCGATCAGCTCACCCGGCGCCGAGTCCTTCAGCAGGAAGCCCGCACCGCCCTGGCTCAGCGCCCGCAGCACGTTCTCCTTCTCCCCGAAGGTGGTCAGGATCAGCGCCCGGACCGCCGGCGCGGCCCGGCCCAGCTCGCCCAGCGCCGTCAGCCCGTCCATCACCGGCATCTGGATGTCCAGCAGGACCACGTCAGGAGCGTGCGAGAGGGCCAGCTCGACCGCTTCCCGGCCGTTGGCGCCCTCGGCGACCACCTCGATGTCCGGCGCCGAGGTCAGGATCATCCTGATCCCCGCGCGGATCAGCGGCTCGTCGTCAGCGATCACCACTCTGATCACCTTGGCTGTCACCCGCACGCTCCTACTGCTTGACCTGGTACGCCTGCTTGTCGACGAGCTTGCCGCCCTTGAAGCAGAACCGGAAAACGGTGTCGTCGGCGGACCACTCCGAGTTGCCGCTGGAGAGCAGGGCCAGGCAGTCCGAGCCCTCCGGCCGCGGCGGGCCCTTGCGGTCCATGCCCGCCGTCAGGACGCTGTCCCCGCTCGGCAGGCGCCCCCGCACCGACTCCTCGGACTCGCCCACGTGGACCGCGTCGTACTCCTCCCTGCCGATCATCGCGTTGTTGGCGGAGCCGACCAGCATCACCACCGCGGCCCCCATCACGATGATCAGCAGCACCAGCGCCGCGACGGCGATCCCGCAGCCCATCGCCACACCCCCGGTCCGGGTGCGCACCGGCACCGACAGCTCGCGGTCCAGCGCGGCCCAGTCCAGCGGCGGCGCGCCCTTCAGCGCCAGCGCCCGCGCCTGCGAGCGCTGACCGAAGTCGTCGGCCACGTCCTCGACGAGCCCGGCCGGCTCCGTCCCGTAGGGCAGCACGCCCGCCACCCGGAACCCGCCGTCATCGGTCGCCCCCGCGTGCACCATGCCGCCGACCAGACGGGCCCGCTCCCTCAGCCCGGTCAGCCCCTGCCCGCCCGACACGACCTCGCCCGGGACCCGGTCGGTCGCCGGACCGTTGGCGATCTCCACCACCAGCGAGTCGTCCTCGTAGCGCAGCTCCACCGTGATCGGCGACCCGGGAGCGTGCTTGTAGGCGTTGGTCAGCGCCTCCTGCACGATCCGGTACGCCGCGTGGTCGCAGGCCGCGACCAGCGGCCGCGGCTGCCCCGCCGTACCCAGCCGTACGTCGGTCCCCGCGGCCCGCGCCGCCTCCACGATCCCGGTGATCCCGGCCACCCCCCGCGCCGCCGGCTGCGCCTCCTCGACCGGCGCGGGCGCCTCCACTCCGTCGCGCAGGATCCCGACGACCTCGCGCAGCTCGTGCATGGCCGCCACCGAGGCCTGCCGCAGCACCCCCACCGCCTCGCGCTGGCGGTCGGTGAGCGCGGGGTCCACCTCCAGCGCCCCCGTGTGCACCGAGATCAGCGCCAGCTGGTGGCCCAGGCTGTCATGCATGTCCTGGGCGATCCGCTGCCGCTCCCGCAGCCTGGCCTGCCCGGCGACCATGGTCCGCTCGCGCACCAGCCGGTCGTTGCGCTCCTGGAGCGCGCTCAGCAGGGTCCGGCGCTGGTGCCAGTAGCGGCTGGCCAGACCCGGCATGACGGTCGCCGCGAGGAACAGCAGGGTGGAGAAGACGGCCACCAGCAGCGGCCGCATCTGCGTCCACTGGTCGACCAGGGTGACACCGACCACGGCCAGGAAGGCCAGCAGGAACGCGCCGAGCGCCCGGCCCACGCCGACGATCCGGCGGCCCGCGGACCAGCCCAGCACGACCGTCACGAGGAACACCCCGGGCAGCAGCGCACTGGCCGCCGCGCCCACCACCAGCGTGGTGGCCGGCAGCCTCCGGCGCAGCAGCACCAGCGACACCACGGCCACGGCCCCGAGGACCGTCTTCAGCCCGGAACTGTTGCTGAGTTCGTCCACGCCGACGCCGAGCAGCGCCAGCACGGCCGCGCTCGTCAGGTCCCCCGCCAGCATCCGCCGCGACCAGGGTTCCGGCCCCTTCAGCCAGTCCCAGCCCGCACGCGTCCTCGCCTTGGCATCCACACGCCCGACCCTAGACACCGGCCCCCGCGGCCCGCCGTCTTCTTTCGTCGCGCCCCGCACGACGAAAGTCGTACGGGACCGGACATGCGAGAAGCCCCGATCCGGATTCCGGATCGGGGCTTCCCCGATGTGGGCGAGGGGGGATTTGAACCCCCACGTCCCGAAGGACACTGGCACCTGAAGCCAGCGCGTCTGCCGTTCCGCCACTCGCCCGAGCAGCGTCCCAGTGGATCTTCCCTTTCGGGCCGTTCCCCTGGCGACGTCGAAACATTAACACGTCGGACGGGCCGGATTGAAATCGCTTTCCGCGGCCCCCCTCACGACGACCGGCACGGCCCCTCCCACTGTCCCCTCCGGGTGCGGGACACTGTCCCTGGCGCACCCCTACGATCCCTTGTGAGCACCAACACTCCTGCGCGCAGGACCGAAGGGGAACCAGCCGAATCCGCCACGCGTGGATACGATCAGTAAGCAGTACAGGGCGACAACGACGGAGGAGGTGCCCCATGGGAGTCCTGAAGCGTTTCGAGCAGCGCCTCGAAGGTCTGGTGAACGGCACCTTCGCCAAGGTGTTCAAGTCCGAGGTCCAGCCGGTGGAGATCGCCGGCGCCCTCCAGCGCGAGTGTGACAACAACGCCACGATCTGGAACCGCGAGCGGACCGTCGTACCCAACGACTTCATCGTGGAGCTCAGCGCCGGCGACTACGAGCGCCTGAGCCCCTACTCCGGTCAGCTCGGCGACGAACTCGCGGGCCTCGTACGCGACTACGCCAAGCAGCAGCGCTACAGCTTCATGGGCCCCATCAAGGTGCACCTGGAGAAGGCCGAAGACCTGGACACCGGTCTCTACCGGGTCCGCAGTCGCACCCTCGCCTCCAGCACCTCCCAGGACTCCCCCCAGGCCGCCCCGGGCGCCCAGGGCGGGCAGGGCGGATACGGCTACCCGCCGGTCGGCGCCCCGCCCATGCCCCCGGGCCCGCCCCAGGGCGGACCCGGCGCGCGCCCCGGCGCCGCACCCGCGGCTCCCGGCGCCCCGGGGGCCACGCGTCGCTGGATCGAGATCAACGGCACCCGCCACCAGATCTCGCGCCCGACACTCGTACTCGGCCGCAGCACCGAGGCCGATGTGCGGATCGACGACCCCGGCGTGTCCCGCCGGCACTGTGAGATCCGGACCGGAACACCCCCGACGATCCAGGATCTCGGGTCCACCAACGGCATCGTGGTGGACGGGCAGCACACCACCCGCGCTACGCTCCGCGACGGCTCGCGGATCGTCGTGGGCAGCACCACCATCATTTACCGGCAAGCCGAAGGGTGAAGCGGGGGCAATGTCAGAGCTGACCCTGACGGTCATGCGGTTGGGTTTCCTGGCCGTTCTGTGGCTGTTCGTCATCGTGGCCGTACAGGTCATCCGCAGCGACCTCTTCGGTACGCGAGTCACGCAGCGCGGCTCGCGCCGCGGCGGAGCCGCCGGCGGCTCCGCGCAGCAGACGGGGCGGCAGGCCGCGCCGCCGCAGCAGCGCCAGCGCAGGGGTGCGCCGACCAAGCTCGTCGTCTCCGAGGGCACCCTCACGGGCACCACGGTCGCCCTCGCCGGGCAGACGATCACGCTGGGCCGCGCCCACGACTCCACGATCGTGCTGGACGACGACTACGCCTCCAGCAGGCATGCCAGGATCTACCCCGACCGTGACGGCCAGTGGATCGTCGAGGATCTCGGGTCCACGAACGGCACGTACCTCGACCGGACCCGGCTGACCACCCCGACGCCCATTCCGCCGGGCGCCCCGATCCGCATCGGCAAGACCGTCATCGAGCTGCGGAAGTAGTACGAGAATGAGCGAGCGGAGCGAGCGAGCCGCGGCGGCCCGTCCCACCGGGGACACGGACCCGAGCGCGCTCCCGACCGGAGGGTGGGCAGTGTGGCTCGAGACCGGTTGTACCCCGAGGCGTCGACAGGGCAGGTGCGCATGAGTCTGTCCCTGCGTTTCGCCGCCGGATCGCACAAGGGGATGATCCGCGAGGGCAACGAGGACTCCGGCTACGCCGGTCCCCGGCTCCTCGCCGTCGCCGACGGCATGGGCGGCCAGGCAGCCGGCGAGGTCGCCAGCTCCGAGGTCATCTCCTCGCTCGTCCAGCTCGACGACGACGTCCCGGGCTCCGACATCCTCACCGCCCTCGGCATCGCCGTGCAGCGCGCCAACGACCAGCTGCGCGTCATGGTCGAGGAAGACTCCCAGCTCGAAGGCATGGGCACCACGCTCACCGCCCTGCTGTGGACCGGCCAGCGCCTCGGTCTGGTGCACGTCGGCGACTCGCGCGCCTACCTGCTCCGCGACGGTGTCCTCACGCAGATCACCCAGGACCACACCTGGGTGCAGCGCCTCGTCGACGAGGGCCGGATCACCGAGGAGGAGGCGACCACCCATCCGCAGCGCTCCCTCCTGATGCGTGCCCTCGGCAGCGGCGACGTCGTGGAACCCGACCTCTCCATCCGCGAGGTCCGGGCCGGCGACCGCTACCTGATCTGCTCCGACGGGCTGTCCGGCGTGGTCTCCCACCAGACCCTGGAGGAGACCCTCGCCGACTACCACGGCCCGCACGAGACCGTGCAGTCCCTGATCCAGCTCGCCCTGCGCGGCGGCGGTCCGGACAACATCACCTGCATCGTCGCGGACGTCCTCGACACCGACAGCGGCGACACCATGGCCGCCCAGCTGAACGACACCCCGGTCGTCGTCGGCGCGGTCGCCGAGAACCAGCACCAGCTCTTCGACGGCAACGCCATGCAGACGCCCGCCGGGCGGGCCTCCGGGCTCGGCCGCCAGGCCCCGCCGCCCGCGGGCTCCTTCGGCCCTCCCGGCAGCGGTGAAGCCCCCGGCTACGGATACCCCGACCAGGGCCAGGGCGGCGCACTGGGCAGCTTCGGCGAACCCGAGCCCTACGACGCCGACGGCAAGTACGAGGACACGTACGACCACCCGCGCAAGCGGCGCAGCAAAGGGCGCAAGTGGACCACGCGCACGCTGATCCTGCTGCTCGTGGCCGGTGTCGTCGGCGGCGGCCTGTACGCGGCGCACCGGTGGACGCAGACCCAGTACTACGTGGGCGTCAAGGGTGACCACGTCGCGCTGTACCGCGGCCTCAGCCAGAACCTGGCCTGGATCCACCTCTCGGAGGTGGAGACGGACCACCCCGAGATCGAACTGAAGTACCTCCCGCCCTTCAAGCGCAAGCAGGTCGAGGCCACGATCAGCGAGAGCAGCATCGACGGCGCGCGCAAGAAGATCGAGGAGCTCGGGGTCCAGGTCTCCGCCTGCAAGCAGGACGAGGCCCGCCGCGCTTCCGAAGCCCAGGGCAACCAGACGCCCGGCCCCAGCCTGACTCCCGCGGAGCAGGCTGTCGTCGGCCAGTGCGAAAAGCAGTAGACATACGCGGGCACAGGGGGCCTGCCACACCATGAGCGTTGTCACCAACACGACCACCATCGGCGCCATCGAGGCGCCGAGCCGACGGAACACCGAGCTCCTGCTGCTCGCCTTCGCCGTGGTCATCCCGATCTTCGCCTACGCCAACGTGGGCCTGTCCATCCACGGCGAGCTGCCCCCGGGCATGCTGCTCTACGGGCTCGGCTTCGCCGTGCTCGCGGGCATCGGCCACCTCGTCGTCCGGCGGTACGCCAAGTACGCCGACCCGCTGCTGCTGCCGATCGCGACGCTGCTCAACGGGCTCGGCGTCGTCCTGATCTGGCGCCTGGACCAGTCGGAGCGGCTGCAGAACCTCGCCAAGCGCAGCTTCGGCGGCTTCGCGGAGTCCGCGCCGCGCCAGATGCTGTACACGGGCATCGCCATCGCCCTGTTCTCCGTCGTGCTGCTGGTCCTCAAGGACCACCGCGTGCTCCAGCGGTTCACGTACATCTCCATGGCCGGTGCCCTGGTCCTGCTGATCCTGCCGGTCATCCCGGGTCTGGGCGCGGACGTCTTCGGCGCCAAGATCTGGATCAGCGTCGGCGGCTTCTCCATCCAGCCCGGCGAGTTCGCGAAGATCGTCATCGCGATCTTCTTCGCCGGCTACCTGATGGTGAAGCGCGACGCGCTCGCCCTGGCCAGCCGCCGCTTCATGGGCCTCTACCTGCCGCGCGGCCGCGACCTCGGCCCGATCCTGATGATCTGGGCGATGAGCCTGCTCGTCCTCGTGTTCGAGAACGACCTCGGCACCTCGCTGCTGTTCTTCGGCATGTTCGTGATCATGCTGTACGTGGCCACCGAGCGGACCAGCTGGATCGTCATCGGCCTGCTCATGTCGGTCGGCGGTGCCACCGTGGTCGGCGCCACGGCCAGCCACGTCAAGGCCCGCGTCACCGCCTGGCTCGACCCCTTCGCCTGCTACTCCACGTCCGGCGCCTGCGAGCAGGTCGGCCAGTCGATCATGAGCTTCGGTTCCGGCGGTGTGCTCGGCGCCGGCTGGGGTCAGGGCAACTCGGACCTGATCGGCTTCGCCGCCAACTCCGACTTCATCTTCTCCACCGTCGGCGAGGAGCTCGGCCTGACCGGCGTCATGGCCTTCCTCCTGCTCTACGCCCTGATCATCGAGCGGGGCGTCCGCACCGCCCTCGCCGCGCGCGACCCCTTCGGCAAGCTGTTCGCCATCGGGCTCTCCGGCGCCTTCACCCTGCAGATCTTCGTCGTCGCCGGCGGAGTCATGGGCCTCATCCCCCTCACCGGCATGACCATGCCCTTCCTCGCCTTCGGCGGTTCCTCCGTCCTGGCGAACTGGGTCCTCATCGCCATCCTCATCCGGATCAGCGACACCGCACGCCGACCTGCCCCGGCCCCCGCCCCGTCCCCCGACTCCGAGATGACCCAGGTGGTCCGCCCGTCATGAACAAGCCCCTGCGCCGCATCTCGCTGTTCTGCGGGCTGCTCGTCCTCGCCCTGCTGATCCGGACCAACTGGCTGCAGTACGTGCAGGCCGAGGACCTCAGCACGCGCAAGGAGAACCGCCGGGTCCAGATCGCCCAGTACGGCACCGAGCGCGGCAACATCATCGTCCAGGGCGGCCAGCCGATCACCGGGTCAGCCGTCACCGCGGGCAGCGACTACAAGTTCAAGCGGACCTACGTCGACGGCCCCCTGTGGGCGCCCGTCACCGGCTACGCCTCGCAGGCCTTCGGCTCCACCCAGCTGGAGTCCCTGGAGGACGGCATCCTCACCGGCAACGACGACCGGCTCTTCTTCGACCGCACCATCGGCATGTTCACCGGGGAGAAGAAGCGCGGCGGCAACGTCATCACCACGCTGAACCCCGCCGCCCAGAAGGCCGCCTTCGACCAGCTCGGCACCAAGAAGGGCGCGGTCGCGGCGATCGACCCGCGCACCGGCGCCATCCTGGCCCTGGTCAGCACCCCCTCGTACGACCCGTCCACCTTCGCCGGCAACTCCAAGGCCGACGAGAAGGCCTGGGTCGAGCTGAAGGACTCCGAGGACAAGAAGCTCGTCAACCGCGCCCTGCGCGAGACGTACCCGCCGGGCTCCACCTTCAAGGTGGTCACGGCCGCCGCCGCGCTGGAGCACGGCGTGGTCAGCGACATCAACGCGCCCACGGACACCCCCGAGCCGTACATCCTGCCCGGCACCAAGACCCCGATGGTCAACCACGCCACCGGCTGCGAGAAGGCGAGCCTGAACGACGCGCTCCGCGTCTCCTGCAACTCGGTCTTCGCGAACCTGGGCGACAAGGTCGGCCGCGACAAGATGGTCGACACGGCCCAGAAGTTCGGCTTCAACAACGACAAGATCGACACCCCGGTCCGCGCCTTCGCCAGCGTCTACGACAAGACCATGGGCCGCGACGGCAACGCGCAGAGCTCGATCGGCCAGTTCAACACCGCGGCCACCCCGCTCCAGATGGCCATGGTCACCGCCGCCATCGCCAACGACGGCAAGCTGATGAAGCCGTACATGGTCGACCAGCTCACCGCGCCCGGCCTCGACACGATCGAGAAGCACGAGCCGTCCGAGATGAGCAAGCCCCTCAGCGCGGCGAACGCGCAGAAGGTCCAGCAGATGATGATCAACGTCGTCGAGAAGGGCACCGGAACCAAGGCCCAGATCAACGGCGTCAAGGTAGGCGGCAAGACCGGTACCGCCCAGCACGGCGAGAAGAACGCCAAGCGCCCCTACGCCTGGTTCATCTCCTACGCCGAGCTCCCCGACGGCAGCTCCCCCGTCGCCGTGGCCGTCGTGATCGAGGACAGCGCCGCCGACCGTGAGGACATCAGCGGTGGCGGCCTGGCCGCACCCGTCGCCAAGGCCGTCATGGAAGCCGTCCTGAAGAACAAGGGATGAGTACCGGAGACAGGATCCGAGCGCTCGGTACCGGTCCGATATCAGCCTGTGGTCACGAACCGATCACCGTCGATCGGCCGGTAGCCTTGCCGCGAACAGCACACCGCCGGACCACACGCCGGTGCGGTCGGGACTGACGGAGAGGGCTGGAACGTTATGGAAGAGCCGCGTCGCCTCGGCGGCCGGTACGAGCTGAGCCACGTGCTCGGCCGCGGTGGCATGGCCGAGGTCTACCTCGGCCACGACACCCGGCTCGGCCGTACCGTAGCCGTCAAGACCCTGCGTGCCGACCTCGCCCGTGACCCGTCCTTCCAGGCCCGGTTCCGCCGCGAGGCCCAGTCGGCCGCCTCGCTGAACCACCCGGCGATCGTCGCCGTCTACGACACCGGCGAGGACTACGTCGACAACATCTCCATCCCGTACATCGTGATGGAGTACGTCGACGGCTCGACCCTGCGCGAGCTGCTGCACTCCGGCCGCAAGCTGCTCCCCGAGCGCACCCTCGAAATGTGCATCGGCATCCTCCAGGCGCTGGAGTACTCCCACCGCGCCGGCATCGTCCACCGTGACATCAAGCCCGCCAACGTGATGCTCACCCGGACGGGCCAGGTCAAGGTCATGGACTTCGGCATCGCCCGGGCCATGGGCGACTCCGGCATGACCATGACGCAGACGGCCGCCGTGATCGGCACCGCCCAGTACCTCTCCCCGGAGCAGGCCAAGGGCGAGCAGGTCGACGCGCGCTCCGACCTCTACTCCGCGGGCTGCCTGCTCTACGAGCTGCTGTGCGTCCGTCCCCCGTTCGTCGGCGACTCCCCGGTGGCCGTCGCGTACCAGCACGTGCGCGAGGAACCCCAGCCCCCGTCGAACTTCGACCCCGAGATCACGCCCGTGATGGACGCCATCGTCCTCAAGGCCCTGGTCAAGGACCCCGACTACCGCTACCAGTCCGCCGACGAGATGCGGGCCGACATCGAGGCCTGCCTCGAAGGCCAGCCCGTCGCCGCGACCGCCGCCATGGGCGCGGCCGGCTACGGCTACCCCGACCAGGGCGGCTACGGGCACCAGGGCTACGACCAGCCCACCACCGCCCTGCGCTCCCCGGACGCCGGCCAGACCTCAATGATGCCGCCGATGCCCCCCGGGGGCGGCGACGGCAACTACGCGTACGACAACCAGGGCCACGGCGGCTACGACCAGGGCCACGGGCGCCGCCAGCAGAAGAAGAGCCGCGCCTCGACGATCCTGCTGGCGGTCGCCGCCGTCCTCGTCCTGGTCGGCGCGATCCTGATCGGCAAGGTCATCTTCAACGGCGGCGCGGACAACCGCCCCGCCGTGCCCAAGCTCGTCGGCCAGACCTTCGAGCAGGCGCAGAGCAGCGCCAAGAACATGGGCCTCGGCGTGGAGAAGGAGGCCGAGGAGCCCTGCGAGGACCAGCCCAAGGGCAACGTCTGCTCGCAGAACCCGGCACCCGACACCAAGGTCGACAAGGGCACCACGGTCAAGGTCAAGGTGTCCTCGGGCGCGCCCAAGGTCGCGGTCCCCGACGTCACCCGGCTGAAGTTCGAGGACGCCGAGTCGAGCCTGAAGTCGAAGAAGTTCCAGGTCGAGAAGAAGCTCGTCGAGTCCGACACCGCCGCTCCCGGCACCGTTCTGGAGCAGAACCCCAAGAGCGGCAGCCAGGCCGAGCAGGGTTCCGTGATCACCCTCCAGGTCGCCAAGGAAGCCGCCAAGGGCGTCGTCCCGGACCTCAAGGGCATGAACAAGGCAGCCGCGACCAAGGCCCTCACGGACGCCAAGCTGAAGCTCGGCAGCACGACCGAGGTCGACTCCCCGGGAGCCGCACCCCAGACGGTCGTCGCGCAGCAGTACGAGCCCGGTCAGCAGCTCCCCAAGGACACCCCGGTCAACGTCAGCATCTCCAAGGCGTCGTCCCAGCCGACCGTGGTCCCGCCGCTGGCCGGCCAGACCGTGGCCCAGGCCAAGAACACCCTCAAGGCGGCCAACCTGACCTTCGGGGCGGTCCTGGGCGGGCCGACGGACGACAACGCCGTGATCATGTCCTCCGAGCCCGCTGCCGCTCAGCCGGTCCCGGCGGGCACGGTCGTCAACGTCCGGACGATGGCCAATCCCAACCAGCCGCAGGACGGCGGCCAGCAGGGCGGAGGCTGGTTCGGCGGCCTCACGGGCGGCAACCGCCGCTAGGAAGCACATCCACGTGAAACGGGGCGGGGGGAGTCACGGGGTAGGGGGGATCAGCCGGGCTTGTTCGCTTCTTATCCAGCGTCTCCGTCTGCACCCGGTCGCCCCAGATGAGGTCTCGTTACTTCA
>NZ_JBWKEZ010000024.1:0-103297 GCF_056434525.1 Streptomyces sp. NPDC044002 | reverse complement strand
GCCGAACGCCGGCGGGGCTGGATTTCGCGCAGCGAAATTCCAGCCCGCGCGGCGTTTGAGCGCAACGGGGTCAGGGGCGGAGCCCCTGGGAACGGAGGAAGGGCGGGGCGGGGAGCAGCGCCGCAGGCACCGCACCCCGCCCCGTGACGGCTAGCGCTGCGTCCGGGTGTGGACGTAGTCCACCAGGCGGGTGAGCGCGTCCGGGTCGGTCGTCGGCAGGACGCCGTGGCCGAGGTTGAAGACGTGGCCCTCCAGGCCGGCCGCGGCCGCCAGGACCTCGTCCGTCTTGGCCTGGACGGCCTCCGGGGTGGAGAAGAGGACGGCGGGGTCCAGGTTGCCCTGGAGCGCCTTGCCGGGGCCGACGCGGCGGACGGCCTCGTCCAGCGAGACGCGGTAGTCGACGCCCATGACGTCCGCTCCGGCCTCGCCCATCAGGCCGAGGAGCTCGCCCGTGCCCACGCCGAAGTGGATCCGCGGGACGCCGTACGAGGCGACGGACTCCAGGACCTTGGCGGAGGCCGGCATGACCGAGCGGCGGTAGTCCGCCGGGGCCAGGGCGCCGACCCAGGAGTCGAAGAGCTGGACCGCGGAGGCGCCGGCCTCGATCTGGACCTTGAGGAAGGCGGAGGTGATCTCGGCGAGGCGGTCGAGCAGCTCGGCCCACAGCTGGGGGTCCCCGTACATGAGGGCCTTGGTGTGCTCGTGGTTCTTGGACGGGCCGCCCTCGACGAGGTAGCTCGCGAGGGTGAAGGGCGCGCCGGCGAAGCCGATCAACGGCGTGCCGCCCAGTTCACCCGTGAGCATGCCGATCGCCTCGGTGACGTACGGGACGTCCTCCGGGGTGAGGTCGCGCAGCTGTGCGAGGTCCTCGCGGCGGCGGATCGGCTGGGCGACGACCGGGCCGATGCCCGGCTTGATGTCGAGGTCGACGCCGATGGCCTTCAGCGGGACCACGATGTCGGAGAAGAAGATCGCCGCGTCCACGTTGTGCCGCCGCACGGGCTGCATGGTGATCTCGGTGACCAGGTCGGGGCGCATGCAGGACTCCAGCATGGCCGTGCCCTCGCGCACCTTGCGGTACTCGGGGAGTGAGCGGCCGGCCTGCCTCATGAACCACACCGGCGTGTGGGGTACCGGCTCCCGCCGGCACGCCTTCAGGAAGGCGGAATCGTACGTCTGGCTCGGCGGGCCCTGGGGGCGGTCGTTGGCGCTCACGACCCAAATCTTCGCACGTATGAAGAAGTGCCCGGCCCGGCGCGGGTGTCCCTGCGCCGCAGGGGCGCTCGTTCCGCCTAGTCTTCCCGGCATGGCTGCGGCTCAGGGACGATTTTCAGATGGCGCCGAGGGTACGGACAGCGCGAAGGAGAGTTCGGTCCCGCTCCCGTTCCGGCGGGCGGTGGACGGCTTGCGCAAGGCGCGGCTGCGGCCCGGGATCGAGATCGAGCCGGTGAAACCGCCCCAGCGGCTGGCGCCGTACGCGTACGCGCTGGAGGCGGCGGTCGTGGACGGGGAGGACGACCTGGCCGACGGCCGGCTGATCCTGCTCCACGATCCGGCCGGGCACGACGCCTGGCAGGGCACGTTCCGGCTGGTGACGCTGGTGCGGGCGGAGCTGGAGCCGGAGATGGCGGCGGATCCGCTGCTGGCGGAGGTGTGCTGGTCCTGGCTGACGGGTGCGCTGGAGGCGCGCGGGCTGGGGTACGGGGAGGCGAGCGGCACCGTCACGATGGCGGCCTCGCACTACTTCGGCGGGCTCGCGGAGCGGCGTCCGGCGACCCAGATCGAGATCAGGGCCTCGTGGACGCCGCGCGAGGGGGTGGGCGGGGTGCCGGACACGACCGCGCACCTGGCGGCCTGGTGCGAGCTGCTGTGCCAGATCGCGGGGCTGCCGCCGGTGGGGCCGACGGACAACGTCACGGGCGTGGTGTCGCTGCCACAGCGGCGCGGTCCGCACCACCCGTAGCCGGGCGGCCCGAGGGGGCCGTACGGGCCCGTCCGGCGCCCGCGTGCGCACCCGTGACGACCGGTCGTTGTCATAACGGTGCGTCAGAACGGCGCGTGCCGGGCGGCCTTCTGATCATCCCTTGATCGATCGTGCGTCCGAATTGCCCGAATTGTTACTCACCAAATCGTGATCATTCCCTAAAGCCGGGTGGGTGACGTGCCGAAGGAGTCAGTGACCATCCGCACGGTGCGAACCGGCTTCCTTCCCCGAGCCGGCCGTCCCGCCACTCCCCCAGGAGGCCTAGGTGTCCGTTCTTCTCGAGCAGCCCGCAAGCCTGGTCGCCTACCGCCCGAACAAGCCGACGGCCATGGTCGTCGTGGCCGACCCGCGCGTCCGTTCCACCGTGACCCGCCATCTGTGGGCCCTCGGAGTCCGTGACGTGATCGAGGCGTCGTCCATCGCGGAGGCCCGCCCCCGCGTCGGCAGCCCGCGCGACATCTGCGTGGCCGACGTACACCTGCCCGACGGCTCCGGTCTCACCCTGCTCTCCGAGACCCGCGCCGCGGGCTGGCCGAACGGCCTGGCCCTGTCCGCCGCCGATGACATCGGTGCCGTGCGCAACGCCCTCGCGGGCGGGGTGAAGGGCTACGTCGTCACGGGTACGCGGACCAACATCGGGCTCCCCACCCGGCCCGGCGCCGCCCCCATCGGCGCCGCCGCCGCACGCATGCACCGCCGCCCCCCGGGTGCCCCGAGCCACCCGGGCGGCTACCGGGAGCTCTCCGGCCGCGAGGTCGAGGTCCTGCGCCTCGTCGCGGAGGGCCAGTCCAACAAGGCCATCGGCGTCTCGATGGGCCTGTCCGCCCTGACCGTCAAGTCCCACCTCGCCCGGATCGCCCGCAAGCTGGGCACCGGCGACCGGGCCGGGATGGTCGCCGTCGCACTGCGGACGGGGATCATCCACTGATCCGTCCCGAGGCTCCCGGGCGAACCGCCCGGAGGCCCCGGGAACCGGCCGCCGTTCTCCCCTTCGCGCCCGTCGACGGAACGTTCCGGCGACGGGCGCGTCACATACACGGATACCCTTTACCGGTGACCGACGCCCAAGAGACCGCAGCACACCTGCGCACCACCACCGGGGGCGGCCCCCCGGACGCCGAGGTTCCGTCCAATGGGCAGCCGACGCCGATCCCCTTGCTGGAGCCCCGTGAGGGCATTCCACCGGTCGTCGCCGACGCCGACGCCCTCGCCCGGGTCGTCGCGGCCTTCGCCGCCGGCACCGGGCCCGTGGCCGTCGACGCCGAGCGCGCCTCCGGCTACCGGTACGGCCAGCGCGCCTACCTCGTACAGCTGCGCCGCGAGGGCGCGGGCTCCGCGCTCATCGACCCGGTGGGCTGTCCGGACCTGTCCGGGCTGGGCGAGGCGCTGTCAGGTACCGAATGGATCCTGCACGCCGCCACCCAGGACCTGCCGTGCCTGCGTGAAATAGGCATGGTGCCCACCTCGCTCTTCGACACCGAGCTGGCCGGCCGCCTGGCGGGCTTCCCCCGGGTCGGACTCGGCGCGATGGTGGAGAGCGTCCTCGGCTACGCCCTGGAGAAGGGGCACTCCGCCGTCGACTGGTCCACCCGCCCGCTCCCCGAGCCCTGGCTGCGCTACGCCGCGCTCGACGTGGAGCTGCTGGTGGACCTCCGGGACGCGCTGGAGAAGGAACTGGACCGGCAGGGCAAGCTGGAGTGGGCCCGCCAGGAGTTCGACGCCATCGCCTCGGCCCCGCCCGCCCCGCCCCGCAAGGACCCGTGGCGCCGCACCTCCGGCATGCACAAGGTGCGCCGCCGCCGGCAGATGGCGGTCGTCCGGGAGCTGTGGGAGTCCCGCGACCGCATCGCGCAGCGCCGGGACGTCTCCCCCGGCAAGGTGCTGGGCGACGCCGCGATCGTGGAGGCGGCCCTCGCCCTCCCCGTGAACGTGCACGCCCTGTCGTCCCTGCCCGGGTACGGGCAGCGGATGGGCCGGCGCCAGCTGGACCAGTGGATGGCCGCCGTGGACCGGGCGAAGGCCCTGCCCGAGAACGAGCTGCCGCAGCCCGGTGCGTCCCCCTCCGGCCCGCCCCCGCCGCGTTCCTGGGCGGACAAGGACCCGGCCGCCGCGGCCCGGCTGGCGGCGGCCCGTACGGCCGTCTCGGCGCTGGCCGAGCGGCTGAACCTGCCGCAGGAGAACCTGGTCACCCCGGACACCGTGCGCCGGCTGTGCTGGGAGCCCCCCAAGCGGCTCGACGCGGACACGGTGGCGCAGGCCCTGGCCGGCCACGGCGCCCGCCCCTGGCAGATCGAGCAGGTGACCCCGGTCCTGGTCACGGCCCTGGCCGCGACCGCCTGAGCCCGTCCCGACGAAAGCCCCCGGCCGCGGCCGGGGGCTTTCGCGCTGTCCGCGCGCCGTCCTAGAGGACCGGCAGCACGGTGACCTCGTCGTTGCCGTCCAGGTGGAAGCTGCCCTTCTCCCTCCCGAACACCTTGCCGTTGTTGAGCCACTGCTTGGACATCGTGTGCAGCGTCGTGCGCCGGCCCTCCCACACCATCTGGTGGCTGGCGCAGGAGACCCTGAACATCAGCTTCTTCTGGCCCGGGATGCCCTTGTAGAACTCGGTGACCGATGCGACCCCGGCGGTCACCGTCCTGTCCAGGTCGCCGTACACGATGCACACGGGGACCGGGCCGCCGAGCGTGCCATGGAGCGTCACGGTCTTCTTGTTCCAGCCCCACCAGTAGGTCTGGCGCTGGCGGCTCACCCCCTCCGTCCCGCCTCCCGGCAGCGGCTTCCCCCAGGTGCGGCCCTCGCTGTCGCTCGCCATGATCGCTTCCCAGACCATGTCCACCGCACCCGGCGCCTGCTGGCCCGGGCAGTCGGGGCTGAGCTCCCTCTCCCAGGCCGCCTTCAGCCCTTCCTTGAGGCCGAGGGCCATGGGGTACGGCGGGGTGTCGAGCGGCATGTAGGCCGGGGCGCCGAAATCGGTCCCGGGGGCGCTGTCCGGACCGTTGGGCGTGAACCCGGGGGCCTGGAACATCAGGCTCCTGACGTTGCCCTGGTGCTGGATCGCGTACGGGCCCATCGCGAACGCGGCGGCGGAGTTGCCGATCATGTCCACCTGCTGCACACCGTGGAGGCGCTTGATGTACTCGACGACCGTGTGGAGCTCGTCCCAGTCGCTCTGCGAGTTGCCCAGCTGGTGGGGGTAGGAGGGTTCACAGGGGGAGGTCAGCGGGAGGTTGGGGTACATGACGCGGTCGTGCTGGGCCGGGTTGGCGTTGCACGCGTATTCCATCTTCGGGCGGGGCGAGCGCCCCATCCCCTGGAGGTCCATCATGAACACGTCGTAGCCGGCGTGCGCCAGCACCCTGGACCAGCTGTAGTCGCCGAGGCCGATGTCGTAGACGGCGAGCACCGGCACGGTCCTGCCGTGCAGCATCAGGACGGCGCGGCGCTTGTCTGCCGGAGCGTTCGGCGGGGTCCCGTCGTACTCCCGGACGAAGAGATTCACGAGCTTGTCGCGGTTGGCGGGGACGGTCGACTTGTGCTCGACCGCGTGGTCGGTGTGCCTGATGGGCGGCATGCGGGACTCCGTTCCGGCGGCGGCTGCCCGCGGGCGGGCGCTCCGGGCGCAGCCAAGGATCGGGGCCGTGGGGAGGCCGGGCCCGGAGCCGGGCCGGGCGGACGGCCCGGACGACCCCATCAGGGCGTCCCGCCGGTCCGATCGGCCGGGCGCGCGCGAGGGGCGCGCGGACCCGGGAGTGTGACCTTCGCCGCTGTTCGGGGAGGGGGTGTGCACGTCGGTTACCGACAAGTAGCATGGCCGGGTGAGCGGGCGCTCAGCCATACCGGCCGGGCCGCCCCCGCGCAGCAGCGCCATCCCGTACCTGGAGGAGAGCCAACGTGCCTCGTACCGTCAGGGACGTCGTCTTCGTCGACGGCGTCCGCACCCCGTTCGGCAAGGCGGGCCCGAAGGGCATCTACCACGAGACCCGCGCCGACGACCTCGTCGTGAAGGCGATCCGGGAGCTGCTGCGCCGCAACCCGGACCTGGACCCCAAGAAGATCGACGAGGTCGCCATCGCCGCGACCACGCAGATCGGCGACCAGGGCCTGACGCTGGGCCGCACGGCCGGCATCCTCGCGGGCCTCCCGCAGTCCGTCCCGGGCTACTCCATCGACCGCATGTGCGCCGGCGCGCTGACCGCCGTGACCGCCGTCGCGGGCGGTGTGGCCTTCGGTGCGTACGACGTCGCCCTCGCCGGCGGTGTCGAGCACATGGGCCGCCACCCCATGGGCGAGGGCGTCGACCCGAACCCGCGCTTCGTCTCCGAGAAGCTGGTCGACGAGTCCGCCCTGTTCATGGGCATGACCGCCGAGAACCTGCACGACCGGTACCCGACGATCACCAAGCTCCGCGCCGACGAGTACGCCGTGCGCTCGCAGGAGAAGGCCGCCAAGGCGTACGCCGACGGCAAGATCCAGCAGGACCTGGTCCCGATCTCGGTGCGCAACACCAACGAGGCCGCGGGTGAGACGGGCTGGGGCCTGGTCACCACCGACGAGCCGATGCGCCCGGGCACCACGCTGGAGAACCTGGCCGGCCTGAAGACCCCGTTCCGTACGCACGGCCGGGTCACCGCGGGCAACGCCGCCGGTCTCAACGACGGTGCCACCGCCGCGATCATCGCGTCCGAGGACTTCGCCCGCGAGAACAACCTCCCGGTCAAGATGCGCCTCGTCTCCTACTCCTTCGCGGGCGTGGAGCCGGAGGTCATGGGCTACGGCCCGATCCCGGCGACCGAGAAGGCCCTGGCCCAGGCCGGCCTGACGATCGACGACATAGGCCTGTTCGAGATCAACGAGGCCTTCGCGGTCCAGGTCCTCGCGTTCCTGGAGCACTACGGCATCGCCGACGACGACGCCCGCGTGAACCAGTACGGCGGCGCCATCGCCTTCGGTCACCCGCTGGCCTCCTCCGGCGTCCGCCTGATGACGCAGCTGGCGCGCCAGTTCGAGGAGCAGCCGCACGTCCGCTACGGCCTGACCACCATGTGCGTCGGCTTCGGCATGGGCGCCACGGTCATCTGGGAGAACCCGAACTTCAACGCCGAGGGAGACTCCAAGTGAGCACCACCGCTGAGCTCCTGAAGGGCGCGGCCGAGCTGTTCCCGGACGAGGTCGTCACGTCCGCGCACGTCCGCCACCTGGACCTGCCGTTCGGCGCCGGGCGCTTCGCGCTCGTCACGCTGGACAACGGCTTCGACCACACCAAGCCGACCACCTTCGGCCCGCAGTCCCTCGCCAACCTGAACGCGGCGATCGACCAGGTCGAGCAGGAGGCCGCCGCCGGCTCCATCGTCGGCGCGGGCATCACCGGCAAGCCGTTCATCTTCGCCGTCGGCGCCGACCTCAAGGGCGTCGAGCTGCTGAAGAAGCACGACGAGGCGCTCGCCATCGGCAAGGGCGGCCACGACGTCTTCAAGCGCCTCTCCGCGCTGGCCGTCCCCACCTTCGCGTACTACAACGGCGCGGCGATGGGCGGCGGTGTCGAGGTCGGTCTGCACTGCTCCTACCGCACCGTCTCGAAGGCCATCCCGGCCTTCTCGCTGCCCGAGGTCTTCCTCGGCCTGGTTCCGGGCTGGGGCGGCTGCGCCATCCTCCCGAACCTGATCGGCGCGGAGCGCGCGGTCTCGGTGATCATCGAGAACTCGCTCAACCAGAACCGCCAGCTCAAGGGCAAGCAGGTCTTCGAGCTCGGCATCGCCGACGCGATCTTCGAGGGCGCCGACTTCCTGGAGCAGTCCCTGATCTGGACCGCGAAGGTCCTCAAGGGCGAGACCGAGGTCGTGCGCGCCGAGGTCGAGCGCGGCGAGGCCTGGGACGCGGCCGTCGCCAAGGGCCGCGCCATCGCGGACTCCAAGGTGCACGGCGCCGCTCCGGCCGCCTACCGCGCGCTGGAGATCATCGCCGCGGCCAAGGACGGCGACCTCCAGGCCGGCTTCGACGCCGAGGACAAGGCCCTGGCCGACCTCATCATGGGCGGCGAGCTGCGCTCGGGCATCTACGCCTTCAACCTGGTCCAGAAGCGCGGCAAGCGCCCGGCCGGTGCCCCGGACAAGTCCCTGGCCCGTCCGGTCACCAAGGTCGGCGTCGTCGGCGCGGGCCTGATGGCCTCGCAGCTGGCGCTGCTGTTCCTGCGCCGCCTGGAGGTGCCGGTGGTCCTCACCGACATCGACCAGGAGCGCGTGGACAAGGGCGTGGGCTACGTCCACGCCGAGATCCAGAAGCTGCTCGGCAAGGGCCGCATCAACCAGGACAAGGCCAACCGCCTGACCGCCCTGGTGACCGGCGTCCTGGACAAGGCCGAGGGCTTCGCGGACGCGGACTTCATCATCGAGGCCGTGTTCGAGGAGATGTCCGTCAAGCAGAAGGTGTTCGCGGAGGTCGAGGCGGTCGCCCCGGCGCACGCGATCCTCGCCACCAACACCTCCTCGCTGTCGGTGTCGGAGATGGCCTCCAAGCTCCAGCACCCGGAGCGCGTGGTCGGCTTCCACTTCTTCAACCCGGTCGCGATCCTCCCGCTGCTGGAGATCGTCCGCGGTGAGCAGACCGACGACGCCTCGCTGGCCACGGCCTTCGGTGTCGCCAAGAAGCTGAAGAAGACCGCCGTTCTGACGAAGGACGCCCCGGCGTTCGTCGTGAACCGCATCCTGACCCGCTTCATGGGCGAGATCCAGAACGTCATCGACGAGGGCACCCCGGTCGCCACGGCGGAGAAGGCCATCGAGCCGCTCGGCCTGCCGATGTCCCCGCTGGTGCTGCTGGAGCTCGTCGGTCCGGCGATCGGCCTGCACGTGTCCGAGACGCTGAACCGTTCCTTCCCGGAGCGCTTCACCGTCTCCCCGAACCTCAAGCGGGTCGTCGAGGCCGGCAAGCGCGGCTTCTACGTCTACTCCGCCGAGAACGGCTTCAAGCCGGAGCTGGACCCCGAGGTCGCCGCCCTCCTGGTGCAGGGCGACTCCGTCCTCACCGAGGAGCAGGTCCGCGACCGCGTCCTGGACGCGGTGGCGCAGGAGATCGGTCTGATGCTGGAGGAGGGTGTCGTGGCCGAGGCCCAGGACATCGACCTCTGCCTCATCACCGGTGCGGGCTGGCCCTTCCACCTGGGCGGCATCACCCCGTACCTGGACCGTGAGGGCGTCTCGGAGCGGGTGAACGGCAAGAAGTTCCTCGCCCCGGGTGTCGCCAGCGTCCCGGCGTAACACCGCGCGCAGCAGAACGGAGGGCCCGTCCGCACCACCTGGTGCGGGCGGGCCCTCCGCGTACGTCTACCTGCGGCCGAGCCGGCCGGTCTTGACCAGGCGCTGGGCCGCCGGGGAGTCCGGGTTGATGCCGAGCGCCCGCCGCCCCGCCGTCAGGCGCAGGTCGTCGCCGCGCTTGCCCAGCTTGGCGGCCGTCTCCGCGATCCGCAGCCACACCATGGCGCGCCCGCTGTCGGCGGAGACCTCGGCGGCCCGTTCGATCAGCTGCCTGGCCCGGTCGGTCTCCTTGCGGCGGATGTGGGCCTGGGCCATGTTGAGGAGCAGTTCGAGGTTCTCCTGTTCGGCGAGCAGGCGCGCGCCGACCTCCAGGACGCCCTGGTCGTCCTTGGCCTCGACGAGCGAGGCGAAGCCGCTCATCGAGACGTCGGTGACGGGCGCCTCGTCCGGCTCGCGGCGCTCCCCGGTGCTGCGCAGGGTCCAGCCCAGGCCGCGCCGCCACTTCCAGGTGCGCGGGCCGGGCAGTTCCAGGCGGGTGCGGGTGCGTTCGTTGAAGTGCATGGACAGCTCGGGGCGCTCCTCCCACCGGTCGACGGCCGCGGCGATGTACGCCTCGGCCACCGGGCGCAGGAAGCCGAACCGCTTGGGCTGCATGCAGTAGCCGACGGCCTGGACGTACGGGGTGACCTCGGTCCGGATGTGATCGGCGTCCAGGATCCGGTCGGCGGGGGCCGCCTCGGGGTCCTCCAGGTCGGGGACCAAAGCGTGGGTGAGGGTGGCGGGGATGCGGTTGCTGTTGGCGTACGGGCGCATGCGGCGTACGACCTCCAGGGCGCCGGTCTGGGCGACGGGGATCCCGTACAGGGCGCGGGCGGTGAACAGGCCGGTGGAGAAGCAGCCGATCACCCGGCCGGGGCGCAGGTACGCGAAGACGGTCTCGGCGAGGACCGGGACGTCCAGCACGAGGAAGGGGACGCCGGCCTCGCGGGCCGCCGCGGCGAGGGCGTCGGAGAGGGCGGAGGGGGCGCTGGGGTGGGGTTTGAAGACGACGGAGGTGTGGCCGAGCCGCACGGCGTGCTCGAACATGCGCCGGTGCAGGTCCTCTTCCTCCTCCTCGGTGAGGATGCCGAGGGGGGAGAGGTACTGGCCGAGGAGGAGCGCGGTCCCCGGCCCTCCCCCGGCGAGCTGCCGCGGGATCACCCGGTCGAGGATGGGGCGGCACTCCTCGGTGAGCTCCGCCATCAGTTCGAGCACGGCGCCGGTGTGCACGGGCTGCGAGGGGATCCCGTACTCGGTGAGGAGCATGGGCAGCAGGGCCGGGACGAGGTCGAGGTAGAGGACTTGGCCGATCCGGCCGTGGAGGGGGCGGGGCAGGTCGTTGCGGGTGGGGCCGTAGCTCATGACGCCGTCGGCGTACACGGCGAGGGTGGCGTCGGAGAAGATCTTGCAGAGCGTCTGGGCGGGCTTGACCTGGATCGACTCGACGACGAGTTCCAGGGGGCCGGGCCGGATGGCCATCTTCTCCGCCATCACCGTGCGCCAGAGGGGGGCGTCCTCGTCGCGGGGGGCCCACACCGCCGGGTGGAAGGGGTAGATGAGGTCGTTCCAGTAGACGACCCGGTGGAAGCGCTTGAGGACGGCGGCGGCGCCGGGCATGTGGTGCAGCGGGGTGGCGACTTCGGGGATGTCGACGTTGTTGCAGACGAGCAGGATCCGCTCGCGGTCGTCCCGGCCGAGCTGCCCGGCGTCGATGGCGGCGGCCACCGTCATGGCGCCGTAGAGGGTGGAGGCGGCGAATATCCGGGTCATCGGGCGGCGGCGCCCTGGTGCTGCGACATGAGTTCCCTGAGCTTGGTCACGCGTGCGGAGTCCATTCCCGCCAGGGTCCCTTCGAGGATGTCCTGGGGGAGGTCGAAGAGGATCTGCGCGCCGCGTGCGCGCAGCAGGTCCCGGGTGAGTTCCTCGTACTGCTCCTCGCGGCCCAGATGAATGACGATGAGCGCGCACAGCGTTCGCATGGCCTTGAACGAGAGTTCATATCCGCGCGGGTGGTGGGAGAGCTCGTCGAAAATCATCCGGAAGGCGGGGAGGAAGTCCAGCTGCCGTTCGTCGGGGACCTTGGTGAGGGATGTGGACACGTCGCGGCGGTAGAAGATGCCGTGGAGGTCGACCACTCCGAAGGACCGCATCCGCAGGTGCAGCTTGTAGAACCACGGGCGGTCCTCGGCGGTGCGCAGGCTCTCGTCGAAGAACAGCGCGTCGGCCTCCCGCAGCCGTTCGCGGTCGTAGATGCCGGCCCAGGACTGCGGGTAGTCCATGAAGGTGGAGGCGTCGACGGGGCCTATGTAGTCGGCGGGATCGAGCGGGAGGGCCCTCGGCGCGAGCGGCGCCATGACGATCTTCCGCTTTCTTCCGTATACGCGGACGTGACCGGTGCGCAGGAAATCCACGCCCGACTCGCTCATCCAGCCGACCAGTTCGGCGAGATATCCGGGGGCGTACCAGTCGTCGCCGTCGAGGAAGGTGAAGAACCGGCCGCGGGCGGCGGCGAGGCCGATGTTACGGGTGGCCGAAATGCCCAGGTTCCGCTCGTTGCGGATCAGCACGGCACCGGGAATCCCGGGGACCATCTCCCGCAGGATCTCTGACGTGCCGTCGGCGGAGCAGTCGTCGACGACGATGAACTCGAAGTCCTCCCGGGCATTGAGCGCCAAGGACTTCAGCGCCGTCCGGCAGAACTCCCGGACGTCACACATCGCGACGATTACCGAAAGGGTCACCACCGGAAGCACTCACCTTCTCCCCATTGCCCACACACGTCCGCCGAAGCCGCACGGACGGACCGGACATCATGATAAGAGCGCCCGGAGAGGCACCCGGATCCTCCGGGTGTGACGTACAACTCCCCGGGCCGTCGAAGCCTTTCCGTGACACATAAGGCTCAGGTGAGCATGTAGGGTCTATGGGGCCCGGCGGCAGTCCCGCCCCTCGCCCGCGCCGGCCGCGGGCACGCCGACGGCAGTTGGGCTCCGCCGACCGACCGGGAATCACCAAGTGCGCATCCACGTGCTCGCAGACTCCGACACCCGCTGGAAATGGGGCGCGGGGCTGGCGGTGGGCCTGGCTCCGGGCAGCGAGGTGCACGCCCACATGCTGCGCGGCCGCAGTACGCCGACCGCGCGCCAGCTGGCGGAGGTCGGCATCACCCCCGCCTCGATCACCGAGGCCACGCTCGCCGGTTTCGCGGCGGCGCCGGAACTCGACGGAGCGGATCTGATCATCCTGGGCACGGTCGGCGGCGCCACCCACGCGGCCCTGCACGCGCTCGCCCGCCGGTTCGCCGGGGCGCCGCGGCGGCCGGTGCTGATGACGGGTTACGTGGGCGTCGTCTACGAGAAGATGGCCGACGGGCTCCTGCTGCGGGCCGGGGCCGACATCGTCCTCGCCAACAGTCCTTTCGACCGGCGCCGTTTCACCGAGGTGTACGAGCCGCTCGGAATTCCAGTTTCCTGCATCGTCCAGACGGCGCTGCCCTTCCTCGACCAGAGGCCTTACGACGCGAACCGCACGCACGCCGCCCACCCCTATACCGTGTGTTTCGCCGTCCAGCCGTCGGTGCCCGCCGACCGCAACGGTCGCCTTTACATGCTGCGCCGCGCGATATCCCACGCGCGGCTGCGCCCGGGGCGCGACGTACTGATCAAACTCCGCAGCAAGCCGGGGGAGGCGACCACCCATGTGGAGGCCTTCCACTACCAGGTGCTCGCGGAACAGCTGGAAGAGCCGCTGCCGCCCAATCTGCATTTCGTCTACGGAAACATGTCGGACACCCTCGACCGCACCGACCTGCTCGTGACGGTCAGTTCCACGGCCGCCCTGGAATCGATGCACCGGGGAATGCCGACCGCCATCCTCAGCGATCTGGGAGTCCGCGAAGTCCACGGAAACCACTATTTCACCGGTTCCGGGTGCGTCACCGACTGGACCGCGATAGACGAGGGCGACGCCCCGCTGGCGGACGAATCCTGGACGGCCGACCAGGGAATCCGCGCGGTGAATCCGTACGGGGAACTGCGCCACCGCATCGATCAGTTGCGGGGCGCCGCGCTGCCGCCGATATCCCCGTACTACACGGCCGACAGCGCCCCCGAATACGTGGGCACGCTGCTGCGCCGCCGCGGGCTGAACCCGGACGGCTCCCCCGGTGCGGCCGCCGCCCGCCGCCCGAGCGGCCCCATGCGGCGCACCTCCCGCCGCGTGCTGAAGGTCGCCTACCAGTTCGGGGTGCAGCGCGTGGCCCCGAAGATCCAGCAGTGGGGCGGCGTGTGACCGCCCCCGTCGTACCGGCACCCCAGGGGGAAGCCTCGTGAACGTCACCGCCGTCATACCCGCCCGGGGCGGCTCCAAGGGCATCCCCGGCAAGAACACCGCCGAGGTCGGCGGGGTACCGCTCGTCGCGCGGGCGGTCCTCGCCTGCCGGGGCGCCGCCCACGTGACCCGGGTCGTGGTCTCCACCGACGACGCGGCGATCGCCCGCGCCGCCCGCGCGGCGGGCGCGGAGGTCGTCGACCGCCCGGCGGAGCTGGGCTCGGACCGGGCGTCCAGCGAGTCCGCGCTGCTGCACGCCCTGGACGTGCTGGAGGAACGTCACTCCGAGCCCGTGGACGTCCTGGTCTTCGTGCAGTGCACCAGCCCCTTCACCACCCCGGAGGAGGTCGAGGAGACCGTGCTGGCCGTGGTCCGGGGCGGCGCCGACTCGGCGTTCACCGCTGTGCCCTTCCACGGCTTCCTCTGGGGCACCGGGCCCGCCGGGGCGGAGGCCGGCCACCACGCGCACGGCGTCAACCACGACAGCTCCGTACGCCTGCGCCGCCAGGACCGCACCCCCGAGTACCTGGAGTCGGGCGCCGTCTACGCCATGCGCGCCGACGGCTTCCGCCGGCACGGCCACCGCTTCTTCGGCCGGACCCAGCTCGTCCCCACCGCCCCCGAGCGGGCCATCGAGATCGACGAGCCCGGCGACCTCGACCGGGCCCGGGCCCTGGCCCCCCTCCTCGACCTCCCTCAGACCCCGGCGGCCCCCGCGTCGCCGGACCCCTCGCAGTACCCCGGAAAGGAACTCTGAACAGTGGTGCACAGCAGCCGAATCCGCCGCATCGGGAACAAGGAGGTCGGCCCCGGCCGGCCCACCTACGTGATCGGTGAGATCGGGATCAACCACAACGGTGAGCTCGCCAACGCCCTCGCGCTGATCGACGCGGCCGCCGACGCGGGCTGTGACGCCGTCAAGTTCCAGAAGCGCACCCCCGAGGTATGCACCCCGCGCGACCAGTGGGACATCGAGCGGGACACCCCCTGGGGCCGGATGACGTACATCGACTACCGCCACCGCGTCGAGTTCGGCGAGGACGAGTACCGGGCCATCGGCGAACACTGCGCCGAGCGCGGCATCGACTGGTTCGCCTCCCCCTGGGACACCGAGGCCGTGACCTTCCTGGAGAAGTTCGGCGTCCCGGCCCACAAGGTGGCCTCCGCCTCGCTGACCGACGACGAGCTGCTGCTCGCCCTGCGCGCCACCGGCAAGACGGTGATCCTGTCCACCGGCATGTCCACCCCGCAGCAGATCCGGCACGCCGTGGAGGTGCTGGGCAGCGCGAACGTCGTCCTGCTGCACGCCACCTCGACGTACCCGGCCAAGGCCGAGGAGCTCAACCTGCGGGTGATCAACACGCTCCAGGACGAGTACCCCAACGTCCCGATCGGCTACTCCGGCCACGAGACGGGCCTGCAGACCACCGTGGCCGCCGTCGCCCTCGGCGCGTGCGCCGTGGAGCGGCACATCACCCTGGACCGCGCGATGTGGGGCTCCGACCAGGCCGCCTCCGTCGAGCCGGGGGGCCTGGCCCGCCTGGTCCGCGACATCCGCACCATCGAGACCGCCCTCGGCGACGGCGTCAAGCGGGTCTACGCCTCCGAGCTCGGCCCCATGAAGAAGCTCCGCCGGGTCCAGGGCACCCTGCCCGCCGAGGGCGTGACGGCCTCGGCATGAGCGACACCCTCGCCCTGGTGGAGAGCCCGGCTCAACTACTGAACGTCCTGGAGTGGGCGTACGTCCACCCGGGCGAGGCAGCGTCCCTCACCATCGCCGTCCTCCAGCCGGTGGACCCGCGTTCGCGCGCGCAGGTCCGCCGGCTGTGCCGGTTCGCCTCCCAGTCCAAGGTGGTCTGGCGGCGCTACGAGGTCCGGGCCGGCTATCTGGGGCGGGCCGGGGAGCTCGTCCGCCTGGGCCGTGCGGTCGCGTCCGCCCGGCGCCTGGTGATCGGCGACCTGTTCTCCCGTACGATCCAGCTGCTGCTGCCGCGCTCCAAGGCCCGCGAGGTGGTCGTCGTGGACGACGGCACCGCCACCACCGAGCTGGTCAGCCTGCTGACCTCCGGCGGACAGCTGACCCGCTGGCACCAGGGCGAGCTCAAGCCCTCCGCCAAGGGCGGCCCGGTCAACCGCTGGCTGGCCCGGGAGGAGCTGGAGCGCGCCGTCTTCTTCACCTGCATGCCGGTCACCGCGCCGCCCGGCACCGAGGTGCGGCCCAACGACTACGCCTGGAGCCGTGCCACGTTCGGTCCGGTGCGGGTGCGGGCCGGGGCCGACCTGGCGGGCAGCTCCCTGGTGGAGACCGGGGTCGTCGACGAGGACCGGTACATCGACGCGGTCGGCTGGATCGCCCGCCACCGGTCGGCGGGCCGCTACTTCGCGCACCGCAGGGAGAGCGGGTCCAAGCTGGAGCGGATCGCCGGCCTCACCGGCATGGAGATCGTGCACCCCGAGCTGCCGCTCGAACTGACCGCGCTCACCGAGCCCATCGGCCGGTCCCTGCTGACCTTCGCGTCCACCATCGCCTACACCCTGCCCATCGTGCTGGGCGGCTCGCCCGTGCGGGTGGAGCTGTGCGACATCGACGACGCCTGGATCACCCCGGACACCGCTGAGCGGTCGGTGGACTTCCTGCGGCGGATATCGGCGCTGGCGGTGGACCGGCACAACCTGACGAGGATCCCGCCGCAGGGGCGGCGGTGGCCCGAGCCGTCACAGGCGCTGCCAGCGGCCCAGTGACAGCCCGGAGTTGTCCTTCTGCCGGCTGACCAGCAGCTCGCCCCGGGCGCTGACGCAGGCGATGACGAGCAGGCCCCGGGCGTCGAGGGCGAGCGCCGGTGAGCCCGGCCCCTCCTCGCCGATCTCGGTCCACCACAGCCCCGCCGCCTCGTGCTCCGTGGGGTACGCGGCGAGGGCGGTGCGCCCGTTCACGCCCCGGTGGGCCAGCACCGTGCAGTCGTAGCCGTCGACCAGTGCGCGGACGGCCGCGACCGCGCCGGTGCCCGGCCCGCCGCCGAGCGCCAGCACCCCGGCGCCCTCCCGGCAGGCGAACACCCCGCTCCCGTCGGCGGCGTGCCAGAAGTGGGTGACGCGGCCCGGGGAGGTCTCCAGGGTGCGCACCGAGCCGTCCTGGGCGGGGTACGGGACGTCCCCGGCCCGCTCCACCGGGCCGCCGGGCGCGCTCTGGGTCCAGCGGGAGAGGCCCTTCTCGCCGGGCGCGGCCAGCCAGACGCGGCCGTCGGCGGTGGAGTCGGCGGTGATGCCCTCGAAGGCCTTGCTGCCCCGCAGGTCCTCCCAGGCCTGCCAGTTGCCCTTGCTGTCCTGGCGCCTGAGATGGACTCCGCGGCCCGCGTTGCGGACGAAGAGGTGGGGCGTGCCCAGGGCGTCGACCGCCAGGGCGGGCGGGCCGCCGCGGTGCGCCGTCCCGGCCCGCTGGTAGAGGGTGCCGAGGGATTCCCAGGGGCCCAGCGGGCGGCCGCTCTGGTACTGCACCGCGTGGTGGTAGGTGACCGTCGCGGCGTCCCCGGTCCCGGTGCGGCGCCGGCCCGCGAAGTGGGCGTACCCGTCCGGGCCCTGGCCCACCGCGAGGTCGGTCAGGCCGTCGGCGGGCAGCAGGTCGGGGCCGCTCCAGCCGGGGCCGCCGGGGGCGCTCTCGGTCCAGCGGAGCAGGCCGTTCTCGGCGCGCGCGTAGGCGGTGAGCCGGCCGTCCTTGCCGGTGAGGAGCCAACGGCCGGTCAGGGGGCCCAGGGCCGTGGTGTTCCGGTCGCGTGCGGGGGAGCCGGCGGCGCCGGAGGGCTGCTCGGGGGATCTGTCCGAACCGCGCCTGGATCGCGTCGCCATGGAACCGCAGCAACCCTTCCGCTTCGTCGTTCGAACAGATTCAGGATACCCCGGGGCTCCCGGGCGGCCCCCTGCGTCTATGTTGTAGCCCGTGACCTCAGACTCCACCGCCGGCACGAAGCCGCCCCGCTCCCGCGCCTCCCGGATCCGGCGGGGGCTCGCCTGGACGGCGGCCGTGGTGGTCCTCGGCGCGGCGGGGTCCGGCTGGTGGGTCTACGGGCACCTCAGCGGGAACATCGACAGCGTGGACCTGGACCAGGCCATCGGCAGCGACAACCGGCCGCCGAAGGTCGTCGAGAACGCGCAGAACGTCCTGGTCCTCGGCTCCGACTCGCGGGCCGGGGCCAACGGCGAGCTCGACCACGGCGACGTCGGCGGGGCCCGCTCCGACACCGCGATGCTGGTGCACATACCCGAGGGCCGGTCCAGGGCCACCGCGGTGAGCATCCCCCGCGACACCCTGGTCACCCGGCCCGAGTGCAAGGACGGGGACGGCGCCATGGTTCCCGAGGCCCGCCGGGTCATGTTCAACTCCGTCTACTCGCTGGCCGGTCCGGCCTGCGTGGTCAAGACGGTGGAGCAGCTGTCCGGGATCCGCGTGGACCACTTCGTCGAGGTGGACTTCGCCGGCTTCAAGGGCCTCGTCGACGCCCTGGGCGGGGTCACCGTCACCCTCGACCAGCCGATGACCGGCGCGAAGGGCGGCCTCAAGCTGGACGCGGGGACGCACCGCCTGAACGGCACCGACTCGCTGAAGTTCGTACGGACCCGCTACGGCTACGGCGACGGCAGCGACCTCGGACGCATAGGCCTCCAGCAGCAGTTCATGCTCGCGCTGCTCGCCGAGGTCAAGAACCAGGACGCCCTCGGCAATCCGGCGCGGCTCTACAAACTGGCCGACGCGGCCACCAAGTCGCTGACCACCGACTCCGATCTGGCCTCGCTCACCGCGCTGTCCGAGTTCGCGCGGAGCATGCGGGGCGTGGACCCGTCCACGATGGAGACCATCATGCTGCCGGTGGCCTACGACAAGGTGGACCCGAACCGGGTCGTGGTCGCACAGGAGCAGGCCTCCCAGCTGTGGGAGGCCCTGCGCAACGACCGGAAGGTGCCCGCCTCCGCGAAGGACTCCCCCGCCAAGGGCGGCGGCCCGGGCGCCAAGTCCCGCGCGCCCGGGCCGTCCCCGTCGTCCTGACGTCCTTCCGCTCCTAGTACTCCGCGTCCTGGCCGACCTGCGCGAGGCGGCTCTTGCGCTTGCCGTACAGGAAGTAGACGACGAAGCCGATGACCATCCAGATGCCGAAGCGGACCCAGGTCTCGGCGGGCAGGTTGAGCATCAGCCAGAGCGAGGCCGCCATCGACAGGATCGGGACCACCGGCACCCACGGGGTGCGGAAGGACCGGTGCAGGTCGGGGCGGGTCTTGCGGAGGATGATCACGCCGAGCGCCACGATGACGAAGGCGAACAGGGTGCCGATGTTGACCAGTTCCGCGAGCTTCGCCAGGCTGGTGAACCCCGCGATGACCGCGATGATCCCGCCGAGGAGCAGCGTCGCCCGGTAGGGGGTGCGGTACTTGGGGTGGGTGACGGAGAAGACGCGCGGCAGCAGTCCGTCACGGCTCATCGCGAAGAACACGCGGGTCTGGCCCAGCAGCAGGATCATGCTGACCGTGATCAGGCCGACGGCCGCCCCGAGGCTGATGGCACCGGAGAAGAACGGCTGGTTCACGGACTTGAAGGCCTCGGCGAGCGGTGCTGTCGGCGACATCTCCGCGTAGTACTGCATGCCGGTGACGACGATGGTCACGGCGACGTACAGCAGCGTGCAGATGAGCAGCGAGCCGAGGATGCCGCGCGGCATGTCCCGTTGCGGGTTCTTGGTCTCCTCGGCCGCGGTGGCCACGACGTCGAAGCCGATGAAGGCGAAGAAGACCAGGGATGCCGCGGTGAAGATGCCCATGACGCCGAAGTTGGTGGGCTCGTACCCGAACAGCAGCTGCACCAGTGGTGCCGTCCAGCCGCTGCCTCCCTCCTGCGGCTTCGCCGGGGGGATGAACGGCGAGTAGTTGTCGGCCTTGATGAAGAACAGGCCCGCGATGATGACCAGCAGCACCACGAAGACCTTGATGGCGACGACGACCGCGGTGATCCGGGCCGACAGCTTGGTGCCGACGACGAGGATCGCGGTCAGGACGAGGACCAGCAGGAAGGCCATCAGGTCGAAGGTGCCGCCCGCATCGGGTCCGGACAGCGCGACGGGCATGTCCCAGCCGAGGTTCGTGTGCATGAGGTGGCGTACGTATCCGGACCAGCCGACGGCCACGACGGCCGTGCCGAGGGCGAATTCGAGGACCAGGTCCCAGCCGATGATCCAGGCCGGCAGCTCGCCGATCGAGGCGTACGCGAACGTGTACGCCGATCCCGCCACCGGGACGGTGGAGGCGAACTCGGCGTAGCAGAGGGCCGCGAGTGCGCAGACGACGCCCGACACCACGAAGGAGAGCGCGGTGGCGGGGCCGGCGTTGTTGCGGGCCGCGATGCCCGTGAGGACGAAGATGCCGGTACCGATGATGACGCCGACACCGAAGACCGTCAGGTCCCAGGCGGAGAGCGATTTTCGGAGCGCGTGCTCCGGCTCCTCCGTGTCACGGATGGACTGTTCCACCGTCTTGGTGCGGAACGGGCTGTTGAGATCCGTGCTCACCGACGCACCTCCCAAGAAGTACGCGAACGGGCCGGGAGGCCCACCCTTCAAGGGTGATCTCCCGGCCCGTGACGTGCAACCGCGCGATCCGGCCCGTCGCGGCTAGTCGACGGCGGCGGCCGGCTCGCTCTCGAAGCGGCCGTCCAGCTTGGCGACCAGACCGGTGACCTGGCGGGCGATGTCCGGGGCGGTCAGGCCGATCTCGGCCATGATCTCCTTGCGCTGCGCGTGGTCGAGGAAGCGCTGCGGGATGCCGAAGTCACGCAGCGGTACGTCGACGCCGGCGTCGCGCAGGGCCTGCGAGACGGCGGCGCCCACACCGCCGGTGCGGCCGTTGTCCTCGACGGTGACGACGACCCGGTGGCGCTCGGCGAGCGGGGCGAGGGCCTCGTCCACCGGCTTGACCCAGCGGGGGTCGACCACGGTGGTGGAGATGCCCTGCTTGTCGAGCAGGTCGGCGATCTCCAGGCACATCGGGGCGAGCGCGCCGACGGAGACGAGGAGTACGTCCGGCCGGGTGACCTCGGGGGCCGGGGTGCGCAGGACGTCCATGCCGCCGATCCGGCCGACGGCCGGGACGGCCGGGCCGACGACGCCCTTGGAGTAGCGCACGACGGTCGGGGCGTCCTTGACCTCGACGGCCTCGCGCAGCTGGGCACGCAGCTGCTCGGCGTCGCGCGGGGCGGCCAGCCTGAGGCCCGGGACGACCTGGAGGATGGACATGTCCCACATGCCGTTGTGGGAGGCGCCGTCGTCGCCGGTGACGCCGGCGCGGTCCAGGACGAAGGTGACTCCGCACTTGTGCAGGGCCACGTCCATGAGGACCTGGTCGAAGGCGCGGTTGAGGAAGGTGGCGTAGACCGCGAAGACCGGGTGGACGCCGCCGGTGGCGAGGCCGGCGGCCGAGGTGGCCGCGTGCTGCTCGGCGATGCCGACGTCGTAGATGCGGTCCGGGAAGGTGTCCGCGAACTTCTTCAGGCCGACCGGGTGGAGCATGGCGGCGGTGATGCCGACGATGTCCTCGCGCTCGTGGCCGAGCTTGACCATCTCGTCGGCGAAGACGGAGGTCCAGCTGGCGGCGGCGGTCTTGACCGGGAGCCCGGTGTCGGGGTGGATCGGGCCGATGCCGTGGAAGCGGTCGGCCTCGTCCTGCTCGGCGTGCGTGTAGCCGCGGCCCTTCTGGGTGAGGCAGTGCACGATGACCGGCCCGCTGAAGCGCTTGGCGCGCTGGAGGGCGGACTCCAGGGCCTCGATGTCGTGGCCGTCGATGGGGCCGATGTACTTCAGGCCCAGGTCCTCGAACATGCCCTGCGGGGCGATGAAGTCCTTGAGGCCCTTCTTGGCGCCGTGCAGGGTCTCGAAGAGCGGCTTCCCGACGACGGGGGTGCGCTCCAGGATCTCCTTGCCGCGGGCCAGGAAGCGCTCGTAGCCGTCCGTGGTGCGCAGGGTGGCCAGGTGGTTCGCGAGGCCGCCGATGGTGGGGCCGTACGAGCGCTCGTTGTCGTTGACGACGATGACGAGCGGGCGGTCCTTGGCGGCGGCGATGTTGTTCAGCGCCTCCCAGGCCATGCCGCCGGTGAGCGCGCCGTCGCCGATGACGGCGGCGACGTGGTGGTCCTCTCGGCCGAGCACCTCGTTGGCCTTGGCGAGGCCGTCGGCCCAGCCCAGCACCGTGGAGGCGTGCGAGTTCTCGATCACGTCGTGGTCGGACTCGGCGCGCGAGGGGTAGCCGGACAGGCCGCCCTTGGCGCGCAGGTCCTTGAAGTCCTGGCGGCCGGTGAGCAGCTTGTGGACGTAGGCCTGGTGGCCGGTGTCGAAGAGGACCTTGTCCTTGGGCGATTCGAAGACCCGGTGCAGGGCGATCGTCAGTTCGACCACGCCGAGGTTGGGGCCGAGGTGCCCGCCGGTCTTGGAGACGGCGTCGACGAGGAAGGACCTGATCTCTGCCGCGAGCTGGTTGAGCTCCTCCTGGCTGAGCCGGTCCAGATCGCGCGGTCCCTTGATGCGGGTCAGCAGCACCCGTGCCTCCTTGCAGTTGCTTGCTGGTCTGTCGAGTCTAATGTTCCGCTCGCGAGGGCGGTCATCGGGCGGTACCTGACGGGTCACACCTTTGTCATACCTGTACACCTCGCCGCGGCGTCACACACCCCAAACGGGCGTATACCAGCACACCCGTACGCACACGTGTACGCACGGGTGCCCGGCGCCACGCGGAGTGGCACCGGGCACTGTGACGGGTCTTACCGCCTGGGATCGGCCCAGGTCGCGCGGTCAGGCGCGGCCGGCCGACTTCTGGGTCTTGCGGGTCACCGAGTCGATGACCACCGTCGCCAGCAGTACGGCACCGGTGATCATGTACTGGATCGGAGTCGCGATCCCCTCCAGGGCCAGACCGTACTGGATGCTGGTGATGACCATCACACCGAGGAGGGCGTTCCAGGTCCGGCCGCGGCCGCCGAAGAGGCTGGTGCCGCCGATGACGGCCGCCGCGATCACGTTCATCAGCAGGTCGCCGGCGCCGGCGCTCTGGTTGGCCGCCGCGATCTTGGAGGCCCAGAAGAGGCCGCCGATCGCCGCGAAGGTGCCCGCGATCGCGAAGACCGCGATGCGGATGCCGTTGACGTTGATGCCCGCGCGGCGGGAGGCCTCGACGCTGCCGCCGAGGGCGAAGACGTTGCGGCCGAAGGTGGTGCGGCGCAGCACGAAGTCCGTGCCGACCAGGGCCACCACGAAGATCACGAGCGCCAGGGGCAGGCCCTTGTACTGGTTGAACACGACGGCGGGGCCGAAGGTGAAGACCGCCAGCAGGCCGGTGCGCAGCAGGATCTCGCTGAGCGGCCGCGAGGGGACCCCGGCGGCCTCCCGGCGGCGGTTGTCGGAGTAGGTGGCGAGGAAGTACGCCACCGTGGCGACGGCCGCGAGGCCGTAGCCGGCTGCCACGTCGGAGAAGTAGTACGTGGTGAGCTGTCCGACGACGCCCTCGGAGTCGAGGTTGATGGTGCCGTTGCTGCCCAGGATCTGGAGCATCGCGCCGGACCAGAACAGCAGGCCGGACAGGGTGACTGCGAAGGCCGGGGCGCCGATCTTGGCGAAGAAGAAGCCGTGGATCGCGCCGATCAGGGCGCCGCCGCCGACGGCGGCGAGGATCGCGACCCACTCGTTGACGCCGTGGGTGACGGCGAGGACGGCGACGATCGCGCCCGAGACGCCGCTGACAGAGCCGACCGAGAGGTCGATCTCGCCGAGCAGCAGCACGAAGATGATGCCGACGGCCATCATGCCGGTGGCGACCATGGTGATCGCGATGTTGGAGAGGTTCTCCGGGGAGAGGAAGTTCGAGTTCAGCCCCTGGAAGATGCTCCAGATGATGATCAGGCCGAGGACGACCGGGATCGAGCCCAGGTCGCCGGCCTTCATCTTGCGGCCGAACTCGCTCAGGTAGCCGGACAGGCCCTGCTCGCGCACGAGCAGGCGGGGGTCCACCGCCGGGATGGCGTCCGCCGGTGCGGCGGGGTTGGCCAGCTGGGCCACCTCTTCCGCATGCGTGTGGTGTTCGGTGCTCACTTGCGGGCCTCCCCGGTGCGGGCCGCCCGGCGGGTCACGGCGTTGTCCGTGGCCCCGGTGATGGCGGAGATGATCTCTTCCTGCGAGGTGTCGGCGACGTTGAAGACACCGTTGTTGCGGCCCAGCCGCAGCACCGCCACCTTGTCGGCGACGGCCTTCACGTCGGCCATGTTGTGGCTGATGAGGATGACGGCGTGGCCGCGCTCGCGCAGCCGCTCCACGAGGTCGAGCACCTGTGCGGTCTGCTCGACGCCGAGGGCCGCGGTGGGCTCGTCGAGGATGACGAGCTTGGGCTCGCCCAGCATCGAGCGGGCGATCGCGACGGTCTGGCGCTGGCCGCCGGAGAGCGAGGCGATGGGGATCCGGACACTGGGGATCCGGATGGACAGGGTGGTCAGGAGCTCGCGGGCGCGGCGCTCCATCTCCACCTCGTCGAGGACGCCGAAGCGCTTGAGCTCGCGCCCGAGGAAGAGGTTGCCGACGACGTCGATGTTGTCGCACAGCGCGAGGTCCTGGTAGACGGTCGCGATGCCGAGGTTCTGGGCGTCGTGGGGCTTGCCGATGGAGACCGGGCGGCCCTCCCACTCGATGACTCCGTCATCGATGGGGTGCACGCCGGCGATCGTCTTGACCAGCGTGGACTTGCCGGCGCCGTTGTCGCCGACCAGGGCGACCACCTCACCGGAGTGGATCTCGAGTTCTACGTCGGTCAGGGCCTGGACGGCGCCGAACCGCTTCGAGACCCCTCGCAACGCCAGCACGGGCGCAGCGGACACATGAACCATCTCCTTCGCCGCCTGACCGGCGGGGATGTCGTGCAAAAGAGCAGGAGCGGGGCGGATGGGGATACGACAAGCGAAAAGCGGATCGCTTCGCGATAAAACGTTTCTGCCCGGCGCCCCGCGGTTGGCGGGGTATGAGGGGCGGGGCGCCGGGCAGGGCAGGGGGGCCGCCGGGCCGCGGAGGGGCGGCGGCGGTGGGCCTTACTTGAGGCCGATGGTGGCGCAGGCGGCCGAGAACTTGTCGGTGCAGATCTCGTCGACCGTGTAGACGCCGTCCTTGACGACGGTGTCCTTGATGTTGCTCTTGGTGAGCGAGACGACCGGGATCAGCACGGCCGGGACGCCCTTGGTGGTCGGGCTGTCGACCTTGTTGTTGATGATGCCGTCGATCTTCTCGCCCTTGGCGAGGGCGACGGCCATCTCGGCGGCGGCCGCGGCCTCGGGGGCGTACGGCTTGTAGACGCTCATGAACTGCTCGCCCGCCACGATCCGCTGCACGCCGGCGAGTTCGGCGTCCTGGCCGGTGACCGGGGGCAGCGGGGACAGGCCGGCGGCCTTGAGGGCGGTGATGATGCCGCCGGCCATGCCGTCGTTGGCGGAGTAGACGCCGATCACCTTGTCCTTGCCGAGCGCGGTCAGCGCGCCCGCCATGTTGGTGTTGGCGTTCTCCGGCTTCCACTCCTTGGTGTCGTACTCCTTGCCGATGGTCACCTTGCCGTCGAGGACGGAGTGGGCGCCCTTCTTGAACAGCGCGGCGTTCGGGTCGGTGACGGAGCCGTTCATCATGACGATCTGGCCGTCCTTGGCCTTGTCACCCAGGGCCTCCAGCAGGGCCTTGCCCTGGACCTTGCCGACCTCTTCGTTGTCGAAGGAGGTGTAGGCGTCGATCGGGCCCTCGGCCAGGCGGTCGTAGGCGACGACCGGGATGCCGGCGTCCTTGGCCTTCTTGACCGAGCCGGCGATGGCCTTGGCGTCGACCGCGTCGACGATCAGGACGTTCACCTTGTTGGTGATCATCGTGTCGACCTGCGAGTTCTGCGTGGTCGCGTCCTGCTTGGCGTTGGCGTAGACCACCTCGGCCTTGCCGCCGGTGAGGTCGGCGATCTTCTTCTCGATCAGCGGCTTGTCGAACTTCTCGTAGCGCGCGGTCTGGTTCTCGGGCAGGAGCAGACCGACCTTGATCGCGTCACCGGTGGCGGCGGCACCGGAGGGCTTCTTCTCGCCACCCGCTTCCTTGGCGCTGCCACAAGCGGCCAGCGAAACGGCCATGGCGCCGGCGGCGACGGCAACGGCGGCTCTACGCATACGCGTGTTCATTCGTTGAACCTCCCTGACGAGGCCGCAACGCTGCGGCCGAGGTGGACGTGAGTCAACCCCGGCCGCGGTTTGCCGTCAAGGAGTGAATCCTTAACGAGATGACAACGGTGCCATCCGTTATCTACCTGAAGACATGGCGGCGGGGACTCGCACCCCAATGCCATTTTCCGCCAAAAGCGTCGAATCGCCCATCTCGCTGAGTACGAGGGCCAGTGCGCCCAGTACTTCCGCGCGGCCGCCCAACGAGCCCGTCAGGACCGACAGCTGGCGGGCCGCGCTGGGGATCGCGTACCGCCCCACGGACTCGCGGATCGGCGCCAGCACCAGCTCGCCGGCCTCCGCCAGCGAGCCGCCGAGCACGATGCGGCTCGGGTTCAGGAGGTTGCACAGGCTGGCCACGCCGCTGCCGATGTGCCGGCCCACGTCGGTGATGACCCGGCGGCAGCCCGGGTCCCCGCCGCGGGCCAGCTCGACCACCTTCTCCATCGTCAGTTCCGGTCCGTGCGTGCCCTGGAGCAGCGGCAGCACGTACCGCGCGGCGGCGAAGGTCTCCAGGCAGCCGCGGTTGCCGCAGCGGCAGACGGGCCCCGACTCGTCCAGGGTGATGTGCCCGATCTCCCCCGCCGTGCCGCCGGGCCCCCGGTAGATCTGGCCGTTGATCACCAGGCCGGCGCCCACACCGCTCGCGACCTTGATGTACGCCAGGTCGCGGACCCCCCGGCCGCTCCCCCAGACGAGTTCCCCCAGCGCGCCGAGGTTCGCGTCGTTGTCCACGTAGACGGGCACGCCCAAGCGCTGCGAGAGCTCCTGGCGGGGGTTGATCCCGGCCCAGCCCGGCAGGATCGCCGTCGAGCCCAGGGTTCCGGACTCCACGTCGATCGGGCCCGGGACGCCGAGCCCGACGCCGATGACCTTGTCGCGGGCCACCCCGATGCCCTGGACCAGCCGTCCGACCAGGGATTCCGCCCGGTCGAAGCCGTCCACCCAGGAGGCGTCCACGTCCAGCGGCTCGGCCTCCTCGGCGAGCACCTGGTGCGCCAGGTTGCCCACGGCCACCCGCAGGTGGGTGTGGCCGAAGTCCACTCCGATGACGATGCCCGCGTCCCCGCTGAGCGAGACGCTGCGGGCCCGGCGGCCGCCGGCCGAGGTGTCGGTGACCTCGACGGTGCCGCTCTCCTTCAGTTCACGGACGATGTTGGAGACCGTGGCCGCCGACAGTCCGGTGGTGCGGGCGATCTCCGCCTGGGTCAGCGAACCGGCGAGGCGCACGGCCCGCACGACTCTCTCCAGGTTCGCGCGATGCAGTGAGGACTGCGATCCGGGAGTCTGCACGACTCATCCACTCCTGCCCATAAGCGACGGCCATCCGTCGCCCCCCGGCCGGTATCGCGGCTGCGTGCTCCGAGACCCCGGCGTCTCTCCAACTTGTGAACCTTAAGTCGAGCCTTTGCCCCCTCTGCCGTCAAGAGCCTGAGACAGAGCGAACCGGACACATGGCCCGAAAGTATGAACAAGGGCCGCCGAGATCGTGTTACGGTCGCTGAGGCGCCGGTCCTCTGCGGCCTTTCCGGCCGGACCGCGCGCCCTGCCATGACAGCGCTACGCGAGGAGGTGTTCGGGATGAGTCCCGATCGAAGTCCTCGCCGCGCCTGTGCCGGCTGACCCGCCGACCGTCCGGGCCTGTGCCCCGCTGATCGGCTGACCTCTCCGCGTACGCCCACGGCCACGGCCGCGCGCCGTTCCCGTGCCGCGCCCGCGCCGGTGCCCTGCGGGACCGCGTTTGCCCTCTCCTTTCGCATGCCCTGACTCTCCTGTCAGGCATACGTCATCCATGTCCGCGGCGCACCCCGTGGCGTCCCGCGCCACCCCGCGCCGCACACCGATCACTCCACGTCACCGCGCGGCTCCGCGCTGCCCGGACGCCGTGGAGGGAGGTATTTGCCATGACCATGCTCACCCCTCGTACCCCCGCGAAGCTCGCGCCGCCGGGCCGCGGCCGCCGCGAGCGCAAGGCCGCCGAGCTCGAAGCCGCCACCCGCCTCGCCGGCGAGCGCCTGGCCGCGATCAGCGCCAGCCCCGCCGTACGGGTCCTCCAGGACGCCGACACCTCCCGCAGCGGCCTCACCCACGCCGAGGCGGCGCGGCGGCTGGAGCGGCACGGCCCCAACGTCGTCGCCCAGGAGCGCACCCCGCTGTGGACCACCCAGCTCGCGAAGGCCTTCTGCAACCCCTTCATCGGCGTCCTGGTCTTCCTCGCCGCCGTCATGTTCTGGCAGGACCCGGGGGATCCCGGGGTCGTCATCCTCTCCGTGATGGTGGCGGTCAGCGGGCTGCTGCGGTTCTGGCAGGAGTACCGCTCGGGCCGGGCCGCCGACGCCCTGAAGAAGCTCGTCACCACCACCTGCGCGGTGCAGCGCCGGGCCGGCAGCGGCTCGGCGCCCACCACCTTCGAGGTGCCGATGGACCGGGTGGTCCCGGGCGACCTGGTCAAGCTGGCCGCCGGCGACCTGATCCCGGCCGACCTGCGGCTGATCACCTCCAAGGACCTGATGGTCGGCCAGGCGGCGCTGTCCGGCGAGTCGTTGCCGGTCCCGAAGGCGGACACTCCCCCTCGCTCCGCTGGGGGGACCCCCAGTGCCGAGGACCTCGGACAGGACGCGACCACCGACCCGGTGGAGGCCGACAACCTCTGCCTGATGGGGACTTCGGTGACCTCCGGCACCGCCACCGGCGTGGTCGTCGCCACCGGCGCCGACACCTGGTTCGGCTCCATGGCCGGCACCCTGGTCGGCGAGCGCCCGCAGACCAACTTCGACACCGGCGTGCGCAAGGTCAGCTTCCTGCTGATCCGCTTCATGCTGGTGATGGTGCCCGTCGTCTTCATGGTCAACGGCCTGACCAAGGGCGACTGGGACGAGGCCTTCCTGTTCGGCATCGCCGTCGCGGTGGGCCTGACCCCCGAGATGCTGCCGATGGTCGTCTCCGCCAACCTGGCGCGCGGCGCGGTCGCCATGGCCCGGCGCAAGGTCGTCGTCAAGCGGCTGAACGCGATCCAGAACCTGGGCGCGATGGACGTGCTCTGCACGGACAAGACCGGCACCCTCACCGAGGACCGGATCGTCCTGGACCGCTACCTGGACGTGCACGGCGCCGAGGACGGCGAGGTCCTGGAGTACGGGTACCTCAACGCCCACTTCCAGACCGGCCTGAAGAACCTGATGGACCAGGCGGTCATCGACCGCGTCAACGAGGCCGAGGAGGTTGTCGTCGACGCACGGTTCTCGATGGTCGACGAGATCCCCTTCGACTTCGCCCGGCGCCGGATGTCCGTGGTCCTCAACCGCAACAGCATGGCCGGGAAGGCCGGCCGGCCCGAGCACGTCCTGATCACCAAGGGTGCGGTCGAGGAGGTCCTGGCCCTCTGCACGCACATGACCGACCGCGGCGAGAGGACCGAGCTGACCGACGGGCTGCGGCTGCGCGCCACCCGGATCGCCGAGGAGAACAACCGGCAGGGCCTGCGGGTCCTGGCGGTGGCCACCCGTACCGTGGCCGAGCCCCGCGACACCTACACCGTCGCGGACGAGGACGGGCTGACCCTGGTCGGCTTCCTCGCCTTCCTCGACCCGCCGAAGGCCTCCGCGGCCGCCGCCCTGCAGGGCCTGGCGGACAAGGGCATCGCGGTGAAGGTGGTCACCGGCGACAACGAGCTCGTCGCCGCCCGGGTCTGCGCCGACGTCGGCATCGAGGTGGGCCACGTGGTCTCGGGCTCCGAGGTGGACGCCCTCGACGACACGGCGCTGCGCGCGCTGGCCGCCCGTACGACGGTCTTCGCCAAGGCCAACCCGGTCCAGAAGGCGCGGATCGTCCGGGCCCTGCAGGCCGAGGGGCACACCGTCGGCTTCCTCGGCGACGGGATCAACGACGCGGCCGCCCTGCGCGACGCCGACGTCGGCATCTCGGTCGACACCGCCGTGGACATCGCCAAGGAGTCGGCGGACATCATCCTGCTGGAGAAGGACCTGACCGTCCTGGAACAGGGCGTGGTCCAGGGCCGGACCACCTTCGGCAACACGATCAAGTACATCAAGATGACGGCCTCGTCGAACTTCGGCAACGTCTTCTCGGTGCTGGTGGCGAGCGCGTTCATCCCCTTCCAGCCGATGCTCGCGATCATGCTGCTGGTGCAGAACCTGGTCTACGACATCTCCCAGCTGGCCACGCCCTGGGACCGGATGGACGAGGAGTACCTGCGCAAGCCGCGCAACTGGGACGCCAAGGGCATCTTCCGCTTCATGGTCAGCATCGGTCCCATCAGCTCGGTCTTCGACATCGCGATGTTCGTGATCATGTGGCACGTCTTCGCGGCGAACACCGCGGCCGAGCAGTCGCTCTTCCAGTCCGGCTGGTTCGTCGAGGGCCTGCTCTCGCAGACCCTGATCGTCCACATGATCCGCACCCGCAAGATCCCCTTCGTCCAGTCCCGCGCCTCCTGGCCGGTGATGGCGATGACCGTCCTCGCGGTACTGGCCGGGCTCTGGCTGCCCTTCTCCCCGCTGGCCCCGTCCCTGGGCTTCACCGCCCTGCCGGCGGCGTACTTCCCGTGGCTGATCGGCGTACTGCTCGCGTACTGCACGCTCACCCAGCTCGTGAAGACCTGGTACATCCGCCGCTTCGGCACCTGGCTCTAGGAACGGGAAGGGGAAAGGCCGATGACCCTCCTCACGCAATGGCAGATGGCCGCCCACCTGGCCGCGGCCCTCGGCTTCGGCTCGGTCATCGGCCTGGAGCGCCAGTGGCGCGCCCGGATGGCGGGGCTGCGGACGAACGCCCTGGTGGCGGGCGGGGCGGCGCTGTTCGTCCTGCTCTCGCAGTACGGCTTCCTGAGTGCGGTCTCCGAGGTGAACTACGACGGCTCGCGGGTCGCCGCCCAGATCGTCTCGGGGATCGGCTTCCTCGGCGCCGGGGTGATCATGCGGGACGGGCTGAGCGTGCGGGGGCTGAACACGGCCGCCACCCTGTGGTGCTCGGCGGCCGTGGGCTGCCTGGCCGGGGTGGGCCTGTTCGTCCTCGCCGCCTTCGGCACGGCGGGCGTGGTGGGGGCCAACCTTCTGCTGCGCCCGCTGGGCCGGCGCCTGGACCGCGAGCCGGGCGGCGGGGCGGAGGTGGCCGCCGACTACCACTTCGAGGCCGTGTGCCTGGAAGCGGAGGAGGCCCACATCCGCCACCGGCTGGTCGACGCCCTCACCCGTCCGGGCTACCAGCTGCGGGAGATCCGCAGCCAGGACGGTCCGCTGCCCGGCCGGGTGACGGTGTCCGCGCTGCTGACCGCCGAGGGCGAGAAGGGCCGGGCGCTGGAGGAGGCGGTGAGCAGCCTCTCGCTCGACCCCTCGGTCTCGGCGGTCAGCTGGTCGGTCGCACCCGCTCCAATGAATTGAACACGTTCAGCCCGGCTGGCAGTATGGACCCGAGGGCGGTCACCGGGGGGCGAACATGCGTCAGAAACGTTCGTACGGAAGGGTCCTGCTGGTCTCGGTACTGGTGGGGTACCTGGAGGTGGCGCTCGCCATCGTGGTCGTACTGCTGTACCTGCGCACGCAGCCGCCTCCCGACACTCCGCCCGACTGGGGCTGGATCGCGGCGGGCCTCGTCTCCCTCATGGGCATCGTCGGCGTCATCGCGTTCCTGCTGTCGCTGCTGTTCGTGCTCCCGGCGGTCGCGCTGTCCGACCTCCTCGGCCGCCGGCTCGGCGAGCGTGCGGCGTGGTGCTGCGTACCGCTGCTGGTGGCCGCCCTGCTGGCGCCGCCCGTCTGGGCCTTCGCCTCGTACAACGACGTGCGGACCCCGCCCGTGCTGCTCTTCTGGGCCGCGGCCACGGCCTCGCTCTCGGCGGGCGCCCTGGCCGCCCGGCCCCGGGGCGAGGGGCTCGCCCGCCGGGTGGCGCTGTGGGGCGGGGCGCTGGTGGCGGGGACGGGCCTGTGCGGCACCCTCGGGCTCGTCACCGGAGCGCTGCCCCCGTACGAGCCCCCGGTGATCGGCCCGGCGGCCCTGGCCGGCACCTGGTCCGACCACACGGGCAACACCCTGGCCTTCACCGCGGACGGCCGGGTCACCGCCTCCGGTGTCGCCGAGCACTCCCCCGGCGACACCCCGGGCGGCATCCCGCCGGGCTGCTCGGGCACCGGCACCTGGTCGTACGACCCCGGCCGGGACCCCCGGTCCCAGCGGGTCCGCCTGGACGTACCGGGGTGCGACTGGCCGGCGTGGGGCGTCGGCGGCACCCGGTGGGAGCCCAGGATCCACCAGAGGGTCGGGGGCCCCGGCTCCGGGAGGCTGTACCAGCTGCGGAAGGCTACTTCAGGGTCGCCGAGGTGAGGCCCGCCTGGATCTGGCGCTGGAAGGACAGGTAGACCACCAGCATCGGGATCATCGCGATGGTCACGCCGGCGAACAGCACCGGCAGGTCCGTCTCGTAGCCCATCTGGTACTGGAGCTGGATCAGGCCCTGGGTGAGCATGTACCGCTCGGGGTCGGATCCGCTCTGCGGCTGCATCAGCACCGAGGGGAGGATGTACTGGTTCCACTGGCCCAGGACATTGAATATCCCCACGCTGATCAGGCCGGGCTTGGCCATCGGCAGCATCACCTGGAAGAAGATCCGGGTGTCGGAGGCCCCGTCGATCACCGCCGCCTCGTGCACCGCCGTCGGCAGGGTGCGGAAGAAGGAGTGCATGAAGAAGACGGTGAAGGGCAGCGAGTAGGCGACGTAGACCAGGATCAGGCCCTGGTAGGTGTTGAGCATGTCCAGGCGCCTGACCATGAAGAACAGCGGTACGAGCGCCAGGAAGACGGGGAACATCGCCCCGCTGACGAAGAAGTAGTAGATGATCCGGTTCCCCCGGAAGGGGTAGCGGGCCAGGACGTACGCGGCCATCGACCCGAGGAGCATCGTCAGCGGGACCGAGAAGGCCATCACGATCAGGGTGTGGCCGAAGTAGCCGCCGATGCCCTTGTCCCAGGCCCGGCCGAAGGCGTCGAAGTGCCAGTTGGAGGGCCAGCTGAGGGCCGAGGCGCCGATCTGGGTGTCGGTCTTGAAGGAACCGAGCGCCAGCCAGACGAGCGGCAGGACGATCAGTACCGCCCAGACGGCGAGGAAGCCGTGCGAGAAGACGTTGAGCACCATGCCGTCGGAGCGGCGGCCCCCGCCGCCCCGGCCGCCGTCCCCGGAGCTGCCGGAACGCTCGGAGGAGGACTCGCCGGGCGCCTTGATCACTGTGGTCATCGTGGTCTCCCGCTCAGAACTCGATGCGCTCGCGGCGGGTGGCGCGCAGCGTGACGATGGAGAGGATCATGGTCAGGACGAGCATGACCACGCCCATGGCGCAGGCGTAGCCGCTTTTCCCGAAGTACAGGAAGTTGCGCATCAGCACCGTGGCCATGACCTCGCTGTGGTGGTCGGGTCCGCCGCCGAACTGGCCCGATGTCATCGTCGACACGAGGACGAACATGTCCATCGCGGCGATGCCCAGGTAGACCGCGGAGGTCTGCACGGAGTCCCACAGCAGGGGCAGCGTCACCCGGAAGAAGGTCTGGGCGCGCCCGGCGCCGTCGAGCAGCGCGGCCTCGTAGATGTCCTTGGGCACGGACTGCATGGCGGCCGAGAAGAGGACGAGGTAGAAGCCGACCCCGTGCCAGACCACCACGAGGAGCAGGCACCACAGGACGAGGTCGGGGTCGTTGAGCCATTCGACCGGGTGGGCCGGGTCGACCAGGCCCGCCCAGGAGAGCAGGCCGTTGAGCAGGCCGCCCTCGTCGCTGCGGTACACCGCTCCGAAGAGCACCGCGAGGATGGCGAGGGAGAGGACCTGCGGGAAGAAGTAGACGATCTTGTAGAAGGCCGATCCGCGGACGCCCCGCACCCCGCCGGCCCCGCTGCGCCCTCCCGCGTTCACCATGAAGGCGAAGAAGAGGGCGAGCAGGATGGTGATCACGGGGACGAACACCAGGAGCAGCAGGTTGTGCCAGAGGGCGCCGCGGAAGACCTCGTCGTCCATCAGGGCGGAGTAGTTCTCCAGGCCGACGAAGTCGAACGTCGGCGACTGGCCCGACCAGTTGGTGAAGGAGTAGCCGAACGTCTGAACGTACGGCCAGATGACGAAGGTCAGGTACAGCGCGAGCGGCAGGACGAGGAAGCCGGCGATGAAGCCGGTGGTCCTTCCCCTGCGCCGGGCTACTTGGCTCATGGTGTCCGTCCCTGTGACGCTGCCGGTGGACGTGGGGTCAGCTGCGGTGGTTGTTCTTGGCGTTGGGGTCCTTGGCAGCCTTGTCTACCGCAGCCTGGGCCCGCTTGATCCACTCCTTTGGCTGGATCCGCTGGGCCATCAGCTCATTGGACGCGTTCTGGATCTCGGAGTCCATCTCGCTGTACCAGTCGGGGTAGAGGTAGTTGAAGGTGTCCGCCCCGGCGGCCTTGACCGCGGCGACCGCGGACTGGGTGCCCGGCCGCAGCTTGACGCCCGGGTCGACGCCGTCCTTGACGACGGTGAGGGAGTTGGCCTGCTGGGCGAAGAGCGTCGACCATTCGCGGGAGAGCATGGAGCGCAGGAACTCCAGGCCGCCGGCCTTGTTGGCGGCCTTCTCCGGGACGACGAAGGCCTCGTTGGCCCCGGCCCGGATGGCGGTGAAGGGAAGCTTGCTGTCCGCGAGCACCGGTACCGGCAGGAACTTCATGTCGAAGTCCTCCGGGGTCTGCTTGAGCTGCTCGTTCTCCAGCCAGGAGCCGGAGGGGATGAAGGCGGCCTTGTACTGGTTCCAGGCGGTCTGGGACTCGGTGTGGGTGAGGCCGTTGGTGCCGGGCATGAGGTAGCCCTTTTCGACCACCTCGTAGACGGCCTCGACGGCGGCCAGGGCCGCGGGGTTGCCCTCGAAGGCGTTCGGGGCGAGGTTGTCGATGGCCTTCATGGCCTCCAGACCGCCCTTCTTGGCGATCAGGTCCATGATGACGACGTTGATGTAGTACGGGTACTTCCCCTGGTGGGCCAGGCCGCCGATGCCGGCCTCCTTGGCCTTGGCGCAGACGGCCAGGAACTCGTCCCAGGTCTTGGGCTCGGTCCAGCCCTTCTCCTTGAAGAGCTTGCCGGAGTACCAGAGGCCGAAAACCGTGTACACGTAGTTGAGGGCGACGAACTTGCCTCCCTGCGAACCCTGTTCGACCGTGCCGGGGATCAGGGTGTCGCGGACCTTCTTGGCCGGGTCGTCGAGCGAGGGGGAGTCGAGGAGCGCGGTCAGGTCGGCGAGCTGGCCGCCCTTGGCCAGGACGTCGATCTTGATCATCTGGGCGCCGGAGTCGTTGAGGACGTCCGGCGGGTTGCCGGCGTTGAACCGGGGCTGGAGCTTGGCCGCGATCTCCTGGGTGGCCAGGTGGGAGCTGGTGGTGCCCCACTTCTTGTCGAACGCGGCCTCCCAGGCCTTCGCGTAGTCGTCGCCGAAACCGCCCTTGAAGATGACCACGTCGAGCTTCCCGCCCTTGGCGAGGCCGAAGGGGTTCTCCTTGGACACGGCCCCCTTGTCGGGGCCCTTCGTGGTGTCCTCACCGCCGGAGGCGCAGGCGGACAAGAAGCTCATCGTCGGCACGCTGATCAGTCCGAGCGCTGCGGAACGCTTGATCAGATCACGGCGGCCGAGGCCCTCACCAGTGGATCCCATGCTCAAGTCCTCGCCTTCGTCAGATGTGTGAAGGAGGCCGGAAACAACGGCAGTTACCGTGCATGCGGGCATCACCGCAGGTCCCCCGGCTTCCCCCGGCCCGGGGCCGCTCGTCGCGCGGTGGCCCGGACGGGCACAGGTATAGTCCACTTCCGCTCGCCTGAGCAAGATCGTGCACAAGGATCGTTCCCGGCTTTTCCGAGTTGAGACCTGTCCGTTGCCTGGGACCGCCGCCGCGAAAAGCGGAAGGGCCGCACCCCCTTAACGGGGGTACGGCCCTATGGTGCCGACTGGCGGCGGATCGCTCCGCCTGGCGCGCCCTTAGCCGCGGATGAGGTTCCGCAGGACGTACTGCATGATGCCGCCGTTGCGGTAGTAGTCCGCCTCACCCGGCGTGTCGATGCGGACGACCGCGTCGAAGGAGACACCGGTGTCGGTGGTGACCTTGACCGTGCGCGGGGTGGTGCCGTTGTTCAGCTCCTCCACACCGCTGAAGGAGAAGGTCTCCTCGCCGGTGAGGCCCAGGGAGGCCGCGGTGGCGCCCTCGGGGAACTGGAGGGGCAGAACGCCCATGCCGATCAGGTTCGAGCGGTGGATGCGCTCGTAGGACTCGGCGATGACGGCCTTAACGCCGAGCAGCGCGGTGCCCTTGGCCGCCCAGTCGCGGGACGAGCCGGAGCCGTACTCCTTGCCCGCCAGGATGACCAGCGGGATGCCGGCGGCCTGGTAGTTCTGGGAGGCGTCGTAGATGAAGGAGACCGGCGCGCCCTCGACGGTGAAGTCGCGGGTGAAGCCGCCCTCGGTGCCCGGCGCGATCTGGTTGCGCAGGCGGATGTTGGCGAAGGTACCGCGGATCATGACCTCGTGGTTGCCGCGGCGGGAACCGTACGAGTTGAAGTCGCGGCGCTCGACGCCGTGCTCCGTGAGGTACTTGCCGGCCGGGGTGTCGGCCTTGATCGCACCGGCCGGGGAGATGTGGTCGGTGGTGACCGAGTCGCCCAGCTTCGCCAGCACGCGGGCGCCGGCGATGTCGGAGACCGGGGTGGTCTCCATCGTCATGCCCTCGAAGTAAGGGGGCTTGCGGACGTAGGTGGACTGCGGGTCCCACTCGAAGGTGTTGCCGGTCGGGATCGACAGCGCCTGCCACTGGGCGTCACCCGCGAAGACGTCCTCGTAGGACTTCGAGAACATGTCCTCGCCGATGGCGTTGGCCACGACGTCGTTGACCTCGGCCTCGGAGGGCCAGATGTCCTTGAGGAAGACCGGGTTGCCCTCGGCGTCGGTGCCGATGGCCTCCGTCGTGATGTCCACCTTCATGGAGCCCGCGATGGCGTACGCGACGACCAGCGGCGGGGAGGCCAGGTAGTTCATCTTGACGTCGGGGTTGATGCGGCCCTCGAAGTTGCGGTTGCCCGAGAGGACCGAGGTGACCGCGAGGTCGTGCTCGTTGATCGCCTTCGAGATCTCCTCGTCCAGCGGACCGGAGTTGCCGATGCAGGTGGTGCAGCCGTACCCGACGAGGTTGAAGCCCATCTTGTCGAGGTACGGGGTCAGGCCGGCCTTGTCGAAGTAGTCGGTGACGACCTTCGAGCCCGGGGCCAGGGTGGTCTTGACCCACGGCTTGCGGGTCAGGCCCTTCTCGACCGCCTTCTTGGCCACGAGCGCCGCGGCGACCATGACGTAGGGGTTCGAGGTGTTGGTGCAGGAGGTGATCGCGGCGACGGTGACGGCGCCGTGGTCGATCTCGAAGGAGGTGCCGTCGGCCAGGGTGACCTGGGTCGGACGGGTCGGGACGCCGTTGCTGGCGGCCGGGGCGTCGGAGGCCGGGAAGGACTCCTTGCCCGCCTCGTCGGCGTCGTCCACGTAGTTCAGGACGTCCACCGCGAACTGCTGGGCGGCGTTGGCCAGGACGATGCGGTCCTGCGGGCGCTTCGGGCCGGCGATGGAGGGGACGACCGTGGAGAGGTCGAGCTCCAGCTTCTCGGAGAAGTCCGGCTCGGCGGCCGGGTCCAGCCACAGGCCCTGCTCCTTGGCGTACGCCTCGACGAGCGCGACCTGCTGCTCGGAGCGGCCGGTGAGCTTGAGGTACTTCAGGGTCTCGCCGTCGATCGGGAAGATCGCGGCGGTGGAGCCGAACTCCGGCGACATGTTGCCGATGGTGGCGCGGTTCGCGAGGGAGGTGGCGGCGACGCCCTCACCGTAGAACTCGACGAACTTGCCGACGACGCCGTGCTTGCGCAGCATCTCGGTGATCGTGAGCACCAGGTCGGTGGCGGTGGTGCCGGTCGGCAGCTCGCCGGTCAGCTTGAAGCCGACGACGCGCGGGATCAGCATGGAGACCGGCTGGCCGAGCATCGCGGCCTCGGCCTCGATGCCGCCGACGCCCCAGCCGAGGACGCCGAGGCCGTTGACCATGGTGGTGTGCGAGTCGGTGCCGACGAGGGTGTCGGGGTACGCCTGGCCGTTGCGGACCATGACCGTGCGGGCCAGGTGCTCGATGTTGACCTGGTGGACGATGCCGGTGCCCGGGGGGACGACCTTGAAGTCGTCGAAGGCGGTCTGGCCCCAGCGCAGGAACTGGTAGCGCTCCTTGTTGCGGCCGTACTCCAGCTCCACGTTCTGGGCGAACGCGTCCTTGGTGCCGAACTTGTCGGCGATGACCGAGTGGTCGATGACCATCTCGGCGGGCGAGAGCGGGTTGATCTTCGCCGGGTCGCCGCCGAGCTCCTTCACGGCCTCACGCATGGTGGCGAGGTCCACGACGCAGGGGACGCCGGTGAAGTCCTGCATGATCACGCGCGCCGGCGTGAACTGGATCTCCTGGCTGGGCTGCGCCTGGGAGTCCCAGCCGCCGAGCGCCCGGATGTGGTCGGCGGTGATGTTCGCGCCGTCCTCGGTGCGGAGCAGGTTCTCCAGCAGGACCTTCAGGCTGTAGGGAAGGCGGGCGGCGCCCTCAACCTTGTCCAGCCGGAAGATCTCGTACGACTCGTCGCCCACCTGCAGCGTGCTGCGGGCGTCGAAGCTGTTCGCCGACACGACAGTCTCCTTCATGCATGATCTCGCGCGTATAACCGCAATCCTGCCGCCACGCCCTGTGGCCAATCCGCTAAGGTAAGGCTAAGTTAGGTAACCCTTACCAGCGGGGGCGGCTGCGGTACGCCTTCGGCAGATATCTCGATGTCGAGATAACTCTAGTACATGTCGGGGGGCGGGCACGAGGTGCGCAGCTCGCGCCCCGCCGGAGCCGTCCACCGGGCGGCCGCTCCGGCATGCCCGGACACCGCCCGGCCGGGCGCCGCCGACGCCACCACGACAGGCATCGCCACACCCCAAAAAGGGATGATCGTAACGACTCCCACCTCACCCCCAAAAGATCGACACACCGACACAAAGGGGAGTTGACGCCGGCACCGGCGGAGTCCGCGCGGCGCAAGCCCTGTTGGGCCGTACGTGCAATCTGACGGGTCGATACCACCCGTCCACCACACCCCGGGCGATCCACATCTCATATCTGAGATACGGTGCACCCATGGCAGACGACTACCTCGTACGCATCGGCAAGCTCATCCGTGACGCCCGGCAGCACCGGGGCTGGACGCAGAGTCAGCTCGCGGACGCCCTCGGCACGAGCCAGAGCGCCGTGAACCGCATCGAGCGCGGCAATCAGAACATCAGCCTTGAGATGATCGCCCGAATCGGTGAAGCGCTCGACAGCGAGATCGTCTCCCTGGGCTACGCCGGCCCGATGCACCTGCGCGTCGTCGGCGGCCGCCGCCTGTCCGGCTCCATCGACGTCAAGACGAGCAAGAACGCGTGCGTGGCGCTGCTGTGCGCCTCCCTGCTCAACAAGGGCCGCACGGTCCTGCGCCGGGTGGCCCGCATCGAGGAGGTCTACCGCCTCCTGGAGGTCCTGAACTCCATCGGCGTCCGCACCCGCTGGATCAACGACGGCGTGGACCTGGAGATCGTCCCGCCGGCCCGCCTCGACATGGACGCCATCGACGCGGACGCGGCCGTCCGCACCCGCAGCATCATCATGTTCCTGGGCCCGCTCCTGCACCGCCTGGACCAGTTCCGCCTGCCGTACGCCGGCGGCTGCGACCTCGGCACCCGCACCATCGAGCCCCACATGATCGCCCTGCGCCGCTTCGGCCTGGACATCACCGCGACCGAGGGCATCTACCACGCGAAGGTCGAGACGGGAGTCGCCCCCGACCGCCCGATCGTCCTGACCGAGCGCGGGGACACGGTCACCGAGAACGCCCTGCTGGCCGCGGCCCGCCACGACGGCGTCACCGTCATCCGCAACGCCTCCTCCAACTACATGGTCCAGGACCTCTGCTTCTTCCTGGAGGCGCTGGGCGTCAAGGTCGAGGGCATCGGCACGACCACCCTCACCGTGCACGGCGTCCCGGTCATCGACGCCGACGTGGACTACTCCCCCTCCGAGGACCCGGTCGAGGCGATGAGCCTCCTGGCCGCCGCGGTGGTCACGGAGTCCGAGCTCACCATCCGCCGGGTCCCGATCGAGTTCATGGAGATCGAGCTCGCGGTCCTGGAGGAGATGGGCCTCGACCACGACCGCTCCGCGGAGTACGTCGCCGACAACGGCCGCACCCGCCTGGTCGACCTCACGGTCCGCCCCTCCAAGCTCGAAGCCCCGATCGACAAGATCCACCCGATGCCCTTCCCCGGGCTGAACATCGACAACGTCCCGTTCTTCGCCGCCATCGCCGCGTCCGCGCAGGGCAAGACCCTGATCCACGACTGGGTGTACGACAACCGGGCCATCTACCTGACCGACCTCAACCGCCTCGGCGGCCGCCTCCAGCTCCTGGACCCCCACCGCGTCCTGGTCGAGGGCCCCACCCGCTGGCGCGCGGCCGAGATGATGTGCCCCCCGGCCCTCCGCCCGGCGGTGGTCGTCCTCCTGGCCATGATGGCGGCCGAGGGCACCTCGGTCCTGCGCAACGTCTACGTCATCAACCGCGGCTACGAGGAACTCGCGGAGCGCCTCAACTCGGTGGGCGCGCAGATCGAGATCTTCCGGGACATCTAGGCTGCGCCCGGCCCGGATAGCCACATGACGAGCCCCCGCCCCCGCTCCGGCCGGCGGGGGCTTCGTGTGTTCCGGGTCAGACCGTGGCCACAGCGAGCATGTGCGAGCTCGCCGACAGGAGGTCGGGGTGGGGCTCCGCCAGCCGCGCCGCCGTCAGTGCCGCCTCGAACATCGGTGTGTCGATGAGGCTGTCCTTGCTGTACTGCTCCGTCGCCTTCAGGGCGGCCCACACGGGGCCTTCGATCCCGTACACCACGGGATCGGCCAGACCCGCCTCCCGCAACTCCGCCGCCAGGCTCTCGCCAGTGTGGAAGTAGGCGCTGGTGAAGCCCTTCCGGCCGGGCGCATGGATACCGGTGACAAGGATGTCGGCGACGGCAGCGCGCACACGGTCGATGGTCAGCATCGTCGTGGCGACGTGCTCGAACAGTGACGCGTACCGCCCGATCGCCGCCGCTGCGACGAGTCCGCCGGGACGCACGACCCGGGCCGCCTCGCGCAGGGCCTGGATGCGGTCGCCGTGGTCGAGCAGGTGGTACAGCGGCCCCAGCACCAGCGCGACGTCATAGGAGTCGTCCTCGGCGTCCAGCGCGCGGGCATCCCCGATACGGGCGGCGAAGCCGGCGGCCGCCGCTTCTTCGACGTGGCGCGGGACGGGGTCGATGAGGTCGACTTCGTATCCGTCCTTCAGTAGCCACCGCGCGTGGGCGCCGGGGCCCGCGCCGATGTCGATGATCCGGGCGGGTGCGGGCGGAAGACGCCGCCTCAGGAGTTCCTGAGTCCGGACCATCTCAAGCACACCGTCAGCGCTGCTGCTCAGCCGTTCGGACTCGCTGATGGTCTCACTGTAGAAGGCAATGATCTCGGGGCCTACGGAGGGTGCAGTCATGCCGATGATTTTGGACCCTGGCGACAGAGGGCGATACCCCCCTAGCCTGACCGGTTGACCGGTCAACTCTCTTGTCAAGGAACGTATATGCCGACTCTGAAGTACGAACAGATCGCGGAGAGCCTGCGCCGCCGCGTCGCCGACGGAGAGTTCGGGCCCGGCGCCCTGCTGCCGTCCAGTCGGGACCTGTGCGAGCAGTGGGGCGTGTCCCGGGCCACCGCCATGAAGGCCATGGACGTCCTGAAGGACGACGGTCTCGTGATTCCGCACCAGGGGCGAGGATTCTCCGTGGTGGAGACCCCGGTGGCGCGGCCGGCGGGGAACCGGGGCGCGGGAGCCAGCCGGATCCAGGGCAGCATGCCCTTCAAGAGAATCGGCACACCGGAGATGCTGATCCCGCCCTCGCACATCGCCGACGCCCTCGGCCTGGAGCCGGGCGTGAAGGGACTCCACCGTGCCCGGCTGACGCTGGTCGACGACAACCAGCCCCACTCATACACCACCGCGTGGTTCCCGCCCGACGTCGCGGAAGCCTGCCCGCGTCTGCACCAGGGCGGCCCGATCGCGGAGGGAACCACGCACTACGTCCGTCGCACCACCGGGCGCAGCCCCGTACAGGGCGTCGACGTCACGTCGGTGCGGCTCGCGACGAGCGGCGAGGCCGAACACCTTCAGGTGAAACGTCCATGCGCGGTCGCGGTGGTACTGCACACCGCCTTTGACCAGGACGGCAATCCGCTGGTCTGCGAGGAGGGCGTTACGCCGTCCGGGTTGTGGGAGCGCACCGACAACTACGTTATGGACCAAAGGGGTTGACTGGACCGGTGGACCGGTCCAGTCTGGTGGCCATGGCGGAGCGCACGCAGCGTGAGCAACCCGTCACCCGCCCGGGGTCGAGCTGCCGCACGCGCTCTCGGTGACAACCCGGGCCTCCCCGCAGCGGGCCGCGGCCCTCATCCCCATGCCGCCTCCGCGGCCCGCTGCGTCACCCGCCTCGGAGAGGAGCGCTCGATGCCCAGCCCCGAACTTCCCCGCCGCCCCCTGCCCCGACAGCTCGAAGCCCGGCCCGAACCGCCCATCCCCTGGGACGCGTTCGCCGTGAACAGCGACGTCACCGCCCCTTACGGGCAGCCCTCCGCAGCCCTCATCGAGCGGGCCCGACGCGGCTGGAAGAGGCTCGGCAACCTGCACGGGTGCCTCGCCGAGGACGGCACGCAGTGAGCCGGCGGCCGGACTGGCTGTTCGAGGGAAGCCGCGTCTACGACCTCACCCAGGACCGCGAGGGCGTCGTGCAGTTCGTCGGCGAATGGCAGGACCCCGCCACCCGCCGAATCACCGCCGAGGCCGTGTTCTTGCGCCCCGAAGGCGGCGGGTTCGAGTGGATCGTGGCCGACCACCAGGCCCTCCGCGAAGCCGACACCCGCTGACCGGTCAAGGGAGAGGCCGTGCCCGCCGATCCCTCGTCACCGAACGCCGAGCTGACGGCCGTCGGCGACCGGATCGAGTTCCGCATCAAGGGCACCGAAGAGCGGTGCGAAGTCGAAGTGCTCCGCGTCACCGAATACCTCCTCAAGCGCCACGGCTTCGCGGACGTCCAGGCCGACGTCGTCCCCAACCCCGACAGCGGCGCCCTCGGGACCCTGCTCGTCACCTCACGGGCAGCCTGAGGCGCGGAACCGTCTGGATTTCGGTAAGGTGCCGGCCTTGCTCAAGGGAGACGCTCATGGACGACGAAGAACCCCTTGCCGAGTGGGCCGCGCGGCGCGAAGGGCGGCTGAGGCAGCCGGGTGAGCTGAAGGCCCTCACCCTCGGCTCCGGCCCGCAGCGGGCCGCCCACCTGAACCCTGGCGCTCCGCGCTTGATCATGGAGTGGGACGGCTTCGCCTGGCAGCCGCTCACGACCGTGGACGACTACGCGGCGGCATGCGCGTACATGAACCCGGTGCCTGCCCCACAGTCGCAGCAGCCCGAACAGCCGATGCCGAAGAAGGCGCCCGGCCGTCACCGAAAGCCCTGACCTGCCGCCCGCACCGTGGGGGCACGCGGAGGCTACTGTCCCGGCCGTGACGTCTGCCATGTCCGCAGCGGCGCATACGACTTCCAACCAGCCTGACCGGCGGGACCCCGGCCTTCTCAGTCAGTGGGGGTTGGGGCGACCGCGTCTGCTGCCGTATTTGTTGTGGTAGGCACCGTCGTTGTTGTAGTTGCCGTCGTAGTACTCCTTGGCGTTGCCGTGGTCGCGGTGCCACTCGTCGTCGTTGTCGTAGTTACCGTCGTAGTAGCCGGGGTTCGACCCCCTGTAGCTGCCGCTGCCGCCTGAGGATCCGGAGCCGCCACCGGAGCCGAAACTCGGGGCCCGGGTGGGCGTCGCCGGGGTAGGGCTTGGCGGGGTGTACGTCGGCGCTGGCGGCGGGACCCGGCTCCAGGACGGTGACGGCGTCGGCGTCCGAGTCGGTGTGGGGAGAGGGGTGACGGCCGTATCGGGGAAGCCGGCGTCCTCACCCGCGGCCTGGCAGCCGGTGACGCCGGCGCCGAGGACGGCGACGGCGACGCAGAGGGTGAGGAACTTCGCGGCGCTCTCGATGGCGGCAACCTGAGCCTTGGACATGATGGAACCTCCGGACGACGGTCTTTCAGCGGGGGTTCGCGAACTGTAGACATCGAAGGACGGCCAATCCAGACATGTCCACAACATGAAACTCGCGCCACTCCTGCAGCCGGGCCCCCGCCTCCGGCACGATCCGGTCCGGGCGGGGGCCTTCGTCGTTCTCCGGGTCAGGAGACGCTGCGCGAGCGGAGCTTCAGCAGGTCCGACGGGGTCAGGCCGAGGCCGTCGGTGAGGAAGGCGCCGAAGCTGCCGTAGTCGGCCACGGCCTGGTTCCGGTACGCGGCGAGGTAGTCGCTGCGGACTTCCTGGAGCGGGATCAGCAGGTCCGGGTTCTGCATGTACCCGGCCGCCTTGACCTGGTCACGGAGGGCCTTGTCGGTCGCTGCGCGGAGGGTGTTGGACAGGAGGTAGTCCTGCTCCGAGGTCGAGGCGGGGACGCCGACCGCACGCAGGATCGTGTCCGCGAGGACGCCGGTGCGGTCCTTGCCCGACGAGCAGTGGAACGAGATCGGCTTGGTGGAGTTGGCCACGTCCTTGATCGCGGCACCGAGCTGGGCCCGGTTGCCCGGGTTGGTGACGAAGGCCTTGTAGAGGGCGGTCATCCGCGCTTCCGCCGCCCCGTCGCCGAGCTGCGCCTGCTGGTAGACGGGGTCCTTGGAGCGGACCACACCGCCGATGAACGCGTAGAGGCTGGCGTCGTCGACCGGGCGGGCCACCCCGGTCACACCGGCCGGGAGCTTGTCGGTGCCGTCGGCGGTGATCTCCGGGCCGGTGCGCAGGTCGACGACCTTGCCGAGGCCGAGCGCGCCGACGGCGTTGACGCCGTCGGGGGTGAGCTTGGAGAGCGTCTCGGTGCGGTAGACGGTGCCCCACTTGGTGGTCTTGCCGTCGTAGGTGGTGTAGCCGCCGAGGTCACGGGCGTTGACGAGCCCGGGGACGGACAGGACGCGGCCGGGTGCGCTGGAGAGGGACGCGGCCGGTGCGGGGGCGGGGGTCGCGGCGTGGGCGGCCACGGGAGCCAGGGTGACGGCGAGGGCCAGGGCGACGGCGGACGCGCCGGCGGCACGGAAAACGGATCTCACGCGAGTGGTCCTTCCTTGGGCGAAGGCGGGGAACGTAGCGCGTGGATCCTCAGATCTGAAGATGTTGCTCCGGTGATCAACTGACGGGCAGTCGAAGTTAGGGGTTTGGCAATCCACGCCAGGACGGCTCGCCTCGCCGCACTGGAGCGGTGGTCGTGGCTGACGGACACGGCGGGAAAGCCGCTGACTCGGGTGGGGTCGCACGTTTAGGCTGCGGCCGTTTGCGTTGTTGATCTAGGGGGGGTTGAGCGTGTTCCAGCGTCGGGGTGTCGCCGTGGTCGGTGTCGTGGTGGGTGTCGTGGTGGTGGTCGGCGGGTGTGGGGGCGGGGTGGCGAAGAAGGGTGCGGGGGGCTCGAAGCCCGCGGCTTCCGTTTCGGCTTCCGTTTCGGCTTCCGCTTCTGCCAGTGCTTCCGCTCCGGCCGTGATGCCGGCCGTCGTCGGGCAGAAGTTCGCCGACGCCGAGGCGCTCGTGCGGCAGGTGGTCAGCACCCCGGTCCAGGCGCGCGGGGCGAAGGCCGGGACCGTCGTGGCCCCGGACCACGGGCAGTGGGAGGTGTGCGTCCAGAACCCCGCGGCCGGGGCGGCGGTCAGCGCCGGCGCCGCCGTCGAGCTGTCACTCGCGGCACCCGGCACCTCCTGCCCGGCCGCCTCCGGGGCGGCGCCGAAGTCCCCGTCCCCATCGCCGTCCGCGCCCAAGCCCAAGCCCGCCACCGAGGGGCCGACCGACGGGTCCACCGGCGGCAGCGGCGCCGGCGGCAGCGTCTACTACAAGAACTGCGACGCCGCGAAGGCGGCCGGAGCGGCACCCATCCGGCGCGGTCAGCCCGGCTACCGCGATGCCCTCGACCGGGACAAGGACGGCATCGCCTGCGACAAGTAGGCGGCGGCCGGGCGGCGGCCAGGCGGCGGCGAGATTCGGCCGGATGGCTTGTCAGGGGTCGATCCGGACGGGGCGGGCGGGCAGAATCGGCCTCGTCGGACACGGACGGTGTCCAGGGGCGGGGGCGGCAGATGGCTGACGGCGTGCGGGTTCCGGGGCTGGAGGGGGTTCCGCTGCTCGGGTCGCTCTTCGACCTCAAGGCGGACTCCCTCGGGACGTACGAGCGGGCCCGGCAGCGGCACGGGGACGTCGTGCGGATCAGCGCCGGCCCGCCCGGGCTGCGCGCCGAGCTGTACTGCGTGTTCTCCGCGGAGGGCGCCCAGCGGGTGCTGGCCTCCGAGGCCGGGAACTTCCGCAAGGACAACGCCTTCTACCAGGAGCTCCGCGACTCCTTCGGCAACGGCCTGCTGACCAGCCAGGACGCCGACTACATGCGCCAGCGCCGGCTGGTCCAGCCGCTGTTCACCCGCAAGCGGGTGGACGGCTACGCCGGGGCCGTCGCCGCCGAGACCGGGAGCACCCTCGCCGCGTGGGCCGAGGCCCGGGACGGGATCGTCGACGTCTCGGCCGAGATGATGCACCTGGCCCTGCGCGCGGTGTCCCGGATCCTGTTCGGTGCCGACGTCGACACCACCGTGGGCGTGGTCGACCGGTGTTTTCCGGTCATCACGGAGTACGTGCTGCGCCGGGGCTACTCCCCCGCCAACCTCCCGCGCACCTGGCCGACCCCCGGCAACCGGCGGGCGGCCGCCGCGCTGGACGAGCTGTACGCCGTCTGCGACGGGATCATCTCGCAGCGACTGGGGGCCCCGGCCGGGGAGGAGGAGGGCGAGGACCTGCTGGCGCTGCTCGCCGGTGCGCGGGGCGAGGACGACGCCACCTTCGACCCCGCCGAACTCCGCGACCAGGTACTCGTCTTCCTGCTGGCCGGGCACGAGACGACCGCCACCTCTCTGGCCTTCGCCCTGCACCTGCTCGGCCGCCACCCCGAGGAGCAGGCCCGGGCCCGCGAGGAGGTGCGGAGCGTGCTGGGCGAGCGGGTGCCCGGGGCCGGTGACCTGGAGCGCCTCCCGTACCTCACCCAGGTGCTCAAGGAGGCCATGCGGCTCTACCCCGCGGCCCCGGTCATCGGGCGCAAGGCCGTCGCCGCCACGGAGATCGGGGGTCACACCGTCCCTGCGGGGGCCGATGTGATCGTGGCCCCCTGGGTCACGCACCGCCATCCCCGGTACTGGAAGGACCCGGAGCGCTTCGACCCCGACCGCTTCGCGCCGGAGGCCGAGGCCGGCCGGCACCGCTACGCCTGGTTCCCGTTCGGCGGCGGGCCGCGCGCCTGCGTCGGGCAGCACTTCTCGATGCTGGAGTCCGTGATCGCGCTGGCGATGCTGCTGCGGGCGTACGAGTTCGAGGCCGTGGACCGGGAGGTGCCGGTGAGCGCCGGGATCACCCTGCGGGCGGAGGGTCCGGCGCGCTGCCGGATCCGCCGCCTGGAGGGCACCCCCTAGACCGTCCGGACCGCGTCAGCGGTAGTCGTCGGGGTGGTCCTGCATCCAGGTGTTGATCTGGTCCCGGGTGCCGATGAGCGCGCTCTGGTGCTTCTTCAGGTTCTCGAAGGTGCGGTCGCCGCCGAGTTCCTTGTCGAGCTTGACGATGAGGGCGATCGGCTCGGGGAAGTGGCCGGGGCCCTTGGGGTCGGCCTTCATCGCGCGGTCCAGGCGGTGGAGTTCGTCGTACACCCGGCCGAGGAAGTACGCGCAGTTGCCCGGGGTGCAGGAGTCGTTCAGGGTCGCCTGGAGTCCGGCGAAGGCGTCCCGGACCAGCTCGGGCGGGGTGGAGGGCAGCGCCGAGGGGCCGTTCGCGGAAGCCCGCGCGGTCGGTGTCGCGGCCGGCGCGGGCGTGCCCGTACCGGCCGGGGACGCGGCCGGCGACGGGGCGCCGGGGACGGGTGCGGAGGTGGCGGGCGAGGCGGCCGCGGCGGGCGACGAGGGCTTGGCCTTCGGCTCGGTGTCGTTGCCGCAGGAGACGGTGAGTGCCGCCAGGGTGACGGTCAGGGCTGCCGCGGCGGCGCCGCGCAGGGTGGATCGGAACATCGGTGTTTCCCCCCGGTTTTCGATGATCGGCCGAGCCTACCCGGCGCCCTCGCCCGGGACGGCCGCCGGGGTGTGGTTCCCCTGGAGTCGTTCCAGGTCGGAGGGCCGGACCTGGATGGCGAAGAGGGCGATGACCGCGCCGGCGAGGGTGAAGAGCGAGGCCGCCACGAAGGCCGCGCTGACCCCAGAGGTCAGTACCTGGTCGGCCCAGGGCTCGGGGAGCTGCCCGGTGCGGGCGAAGAAGGCCTTCTGTTCGGGGCTCGCCGAGCCGAGGAAGGCGGGCACCTGCTCCTTGGCCTCGTTGCGGCTGGCCGTGCCGAAGACGGTGACCAGGATGGACAGTCCGAGCGACCCGCCGATCTGCTGCATCGAGTTGAGCAGTCCGGAGGCGGCTCCGGACTCCCGGTCGGGGACGTCGGACAGGGCCATCAGGGTCAGCGACACGAACTGCAGTCCCATGCCGGTGGCGAACACCAGGATCGGCCCGAAGACGCTGCCGAAGTAGGTGGAGTGGACGTCGGTCAGGGTCAGCCAGCCCAAGCCGACGGCGCAGCACAGCGCACCGGTGACCATGAAGGGCTTGGGCCCGTACTTCGGCAGCAGTTGGGAGGTGGCCCCGGCGGCGAGCGCGACCATCACGCTGACGGGGAGGAAGGCGAGTCCGGCGCGGAGCGGGCTGAAGCCGAGGACGTTCTGCACGAACAGGGTCAGGAAGAAGAACATGCCGAAGATCGCGCAGGCGAGGAAGAGCATGATCCCGTAGGTACCGGCGCGGTTGCGGTCGGCGAACATGTGCAGCGGTGTGATCGGCTGCGGCGAGCGCCGCTCGTTGAGGACGAACAGGGACAGCAGGACCACGGCGGCGGCGAAGGAGCCGAGGGTGAACCCGTCGCGCCAGCCGTCCTGGGAGGCGCGGATGAAGCCGTAGACGAGGGCGACCATGCCGCAGGTGCCCAGCAGTGCGCCGATCAGGTCGAAGTGTCCGGGGTGGCGTTGGGACTCGCGCAGGACCCGGGCGGCGAGTACGGCGATCAGCAGGGCGATCGGGACGTTGACGAAGAGCACCCAGCGCCAGTTGAGCCATTCGACCAGCACCCCGCCCGCGAGGAGCCCGATCGCACCGCCGCCGGCGGAGACGCCGGCGAACACGCCGAAGGCCCGGTTGCGGGCCGGGCCTTCGCGGAAGGTGGTGGTGATCAGTGCGAGCGAGGTCGGGGAGGCGATGGCGCCGCCGACGCCCTGGAGGGCCCGGGCGGCCATCAGCTGGCCCGCGTTCTGGGCGAGTCCGCCGAGCAGGGAGGCCAGGCCGAAGAGCAGGACGCCGAAGATGAAGACGCGCTTGCGGCCGAGGATGTCGCCGGTGCGCCCGCCGAGCAGGAGCAGCCCGCCGAAGGTCAGGGTGTAGGCGTTGACGACCCAGGACAGGCTCTCGGTGGAGAAGTCGAGGGCGGTCTGGATGTGTGGTAGGGCGATGTTCACGATGGTGATGTCGAGCACGACCATGAGCTGGCAGGAGGCAATCACGAACAGGGCCAGCCCGTTTCCGCTCCCGCGGACCTTGCCGTCGGTCCCGTTGTTGTTCGGCAGTGCGTTCGGGTCCACTAGTCGACGCTAAGCCCGCGGACCAGGGGCCACCACTCGAATGGCCTATGCTATGTGATATTGCACATGCCACAATGTGATCATGGACGAATTCCTCAGGCTCTCCGCCGACACGGCCCGGTTCACCCACGGCTCGCCAAGGGCCTTCTCGTTCGGCGACGGGGGCCGCCTCCTCTGGTTCCTGCGCTCCGCGGGCCCCACCGACGCCGTCGAGAGCCTCTGGGTCCTCGACACCGCCACCGGCACCGAGACCCGGCTCGCCGACCCGCGCGTACTCTCCCCCGAGCCCGGAGAACTCCCCGTCGCCGAACGCCGCCTGCGCGAGCGCACCCGCCTCGTCGCCGCCGGGATCGGCTCGTACGCCCTCTCCGGCGACGGCCGCCGAGCCGTCTTCCCGCTCCACGGCAGCCTGTACGCGGTCACCTGCGACGGCGCCGCCGTCCCCGAGCCGCTCCCGGCCGCCGGCCCCGCCCTGGACCCGCGCCCCAACGCCGACGGCTCCCGCACCGCCTACGTCGCCGACGACGCCCTGTACGTCCATCCCGGCGGCCGGATCAGCCCCGCCGACGGGGCCCGCTGGGGCCTGGCCGAGTTCGCCGCCGCCGAGGAACTCGGCCGCACCCGGGGCCACTGGTGGTCCCCCGACGGCGTCACCCTGCTCGCCGCCCGCGTCGACGAGAGCGCCCTCCAGCGCCGCCACTTCGCCGACCCGGCGCACCCGGAGCTGCCGGCCGAGGACTTCGCGTACCCCGAGGCGGGCGGCCCCAACGCCGACGTGCAGCTGTGGGTGCTCGGCCCCGACGGCTGCCGGGTCCGGCTCGACTGGGACGCCGAGGCCTACCCCTACCTCTCCGACGCGGGCTGGGAATCCGCGACCGAGATCCTGCTGACCGTGCAGGACCGGCTCCAGCGGAACGTGCTCCTGCTCACCGCCGACCCGGCCACCGGCCGCACCACGGAGCTGTCCCGCACCACGCACCCCCAGTGGGTCGACCCCCTCCTGCCCGGCACCCCGGCGCGGCTGCCTGACGGGCGGATCCTCACCGCCGCCGACACTCCCGGCGGCACCGCACGCGGCCTCGCCCTCGACGGGAAGCCCCTCACCGGCGAGGGGATACAGGTCCGCGCCGTCGCCGGGCTCCACGAGGGCCGGCTGCTGATCGAGGCCGGACTGCGCGACCCCGCCGAGCAGCAGGTGCTGCTGCTGGACCCCGACACCGGAGAGCTGACCCCGCTCGCCGACGGGCCCGGCGTGCACGGCGTTTCGGCCTCGGCCGGGACCCTGCTGCTGACCGGCGCCGACGCCGGCGGCATCCGGCGTACCGTACGCACCCCGGACGGAAGGGAGTTCACCCCCGCCGACCTGGCCGCCCCGCTGCCGTACCGGGTGGAGCCCGTCCTGGAACGGGTCACCGAACACGGGATCCCGACCGCCCTCGTCCTGCCGCGCGGCCACGTCCCGGGCCGGCGGCTGCCCGTGCTCGTGGACGGCTACGGCGGCCCCGGCTTCCAGGACGTGTCCGCCGAGCCGCGCCGCTGGCAGGCCCGGCAGTGGTGGGCCGACCAGGGCTTCGCCGTGGTCACCGCCGACAACCGGGGCACCCCGTACGTCTCCCCCGCCCACACCCACGCCATGTACCGGGGCTTCTCCGAGGTCACCCTGGAGGACCAGGTCGCGGCCCTGCGGGCGCTCGGCGAACGCCACCGCGACCTCGACCTCGGCCGGGTCGGGATCCGCGGCTGGTCCTACGGCGGCTACCTGTCGGCGCTGGCGGTGCTGCGCCGGCCGGACGTCTTCCACGCGGCGGCCGCCGGGGCCGCCCCCACCGACTTCCGGCACTACGACACCGCCTACACCGAGCGCTACCTCGGCCTCCCGCAGGAGCACCCCGAGGTCTACGAGCGGGACTCGCTGATCCCCGACGCGCCCAAGCTGTCCCGGCCGCTGCTGCTGGTCACGGGCCTGGCCGACGACAACGTCCACCCCTCCCACACCCTGCGCCTGTCCCGGGCCCTCACCGACGCGGGCCGCCCGCACCAGCTGCTCGCGCTGCCCGGCGTCACGCACATGACCCCGGGCGGGACGCGCGAGAAGATCACGGCGCTGGAGCTGGAGTTCTTCCGCCGCGAGCTGGGCCTGTAGGCCGGGGGCCGCCCGGACAGCGGAAAGGGCCCCGCGGACGCCGTCGTCCGCGGGGCCCTCCCCTTCCTTCCCGTGATCCCCGTCAGTCACCCGGGAAGTGACAGGCCACCTCTCGCGAGGCGGCAAGCCGCAGCAGCGGCCGCTCGGTGCGGCAGACCTCCTGCGCCTTGGGACAGCGCGGGTGGAAGGTGCAGCCCGGGGGTGGGGCGGCCGGGCTCGGCGGGTCGCCGAGCAGCACGATCCGCTCCCGCCGCCGCTCCGCCGCCGGGTCCGGCAGCGGTACGGCGGACAGCAGCGCCCGGGTGTAGGGGTGCTGCGGGTTCTCGTAGAGGGACTTCTTGTCCCCGATCTCGACGATCCGGCCGAGGTACATGACCGCGACGCGGTCGCTGACCCGTTTGACCACCGAGAGGTCGTGGGCGATGAACACGTAGGCCAGGCCCAGTTCGGCGCGCAGCCTTTCCATCAGGTTGACGATCTGCGCCTGGACGGAGACGTCGAGGGCGGAGACCGGCTCGTCGGCGATGACCAGCCGGGGGCTGGTGGCGAGCGAGCGGGCGATGCCGATGCGCTGGGCCTGGCCGCCGGAGAACTCGTGCGGGTAGCGGTCGATGTGCTCGGGGATCAGCCCGGTCAGTTCCATCAGCTCGGCGGCCCGGCGGCGGGCGTCCGCCGCGCTCCAGCCCTGTACCAGCAGCGGGTCGGAGATGATCCGGGCGACCGTCTGGCGGGGGTTGAGGGAGGAGTGCGTGTCCTGGAAGACCATCTGGATGTCGCGGCGCAGAGGGCGCAGCGCGCCCTGGGAGAGCCGGCTGATGTCGCGGCCGTCGAAGGTGATGCTGCCGGAGGTGGGTTCCAGCAGCCGGACCAGCATCCGGCCGGTGGTGGACTTGCCGCAGCCCGACTCGCCGACGAGGCCGAGGGTGCGGCCGGGCTCCAGGTCGAAGGAGATGCCGTCGACGGCCCGGACGGGGGCGGCCCGGCGTCCGGTCAGCGACCGCTTGCCAGGGAAGGTCATGGTCAGGTCCCGTACGGAGAGCAGGGGCCCGGCCGGGGCGTCCTGGCGTACGGCCGGGTCCTGGCCGGTGGCCGGGGCGGTCATCGGGACACCTCCGGGGTGGGGACGGGGGCGGGGGCGGAGCCGGCGAAGTGGCAGGCGGCGGTCCGGGCCGGGGATCCGTACGGGCGCGGCTCGGGCGGTTCGCCCGTGCAGCGCTCCCGCTCCTGCGGGGTGCCGGCGGCGGCACGCGGGCAGCGGGGGGCGAAGGCGCATCCGGGGTCTCGGTCGACGAGCGAGGGCGGGGAGCCGGGGATGGAGGGAAGCGGGACGTCGTCAGGGCTGTCGAGGCGGGGCAGGGAGTCGAGCAGGCCCCGGGTGTAGGGGTGGGCGGGGTCGGCGAACAGTTCGTCGGCCGGGGCCTGTTCGGCGGCGCGGCCGCCGTACATGACCAGGACCTCGTGGGCGACGCGGGCCACCACCCCCAGGTCGTGGGTGATCATCACGACGCCGAGGCCGCGTTCCTCCTGGAGGCGGGCGATCAGTTCGAGGATCTGGGCCTGGACGGTGACGTCGAGGGCGGTGGTGGGTTCGTCGGCGATGAGCAGGTCGGGTTCGCAGGCCAGGGCCATGGCGATCATGGCGCGCTGGCGCATGCCGCCGGAGAACTGGTGGGGGTACTCCCCGGCCCGGCGGGCGGGTTCGGGGATGCCGACCTCGCCGAGCATGTCGACGGCGCGTTTGCGGGCGGCGGCCCGTCCGGCCCGGAAGTGCACCCGGAAGTGTTCGGCGATCTGTTCGCCGACGGTGTAGTAGGGGTGCAGGCTGGACAGCGGGTCCTGGAAGATCATGGCCATCCTGCGGCCGCGGACCTTGGCCAGTTCCTTCTCGGGCAGGCCGGTCAGCTCCTGTCCGGCGAGCCTGACGGAGCCGGTGACCTCGGCGCCGGTGCGGTGCAGGCCCATGACGGCGAGGGAGGTGACGGACTTCCCGGATCCGGACTCGCCGACGATGCCGAGGGTGCGGCCCGCTTCGACGGTGAAGCCGAGCGAGTCGACGGCGCGTACGGTCCCGCGCGGGGTGCTGAACGTGACGTGCAGGTCGCGTACTTCGAGCAGCGGGGTGGTCATCAGTACCTCACCCTCGGGTCGATGACGGCGTACAGGAGGTCGACGGCGAGGTTCGCGACGACGATGAAGAAGGCGGCGAGCAGGGTGACGCCGAGGACGACGGGCTGGTCGGAGCTGACGAGGGCTCCGTAGAAGAGCCTGCCGATGCCGGGGAGTCCGAAGATGGACTCGGTGATGACGGCTCCGGCGAGGAGGCCGCCGAGGTCCATGCCGAAGATGGTGAGGATGGGGGTCATGCCGGAGCGGAGACCGTGTTTGACGACGACGGTGCGTTCGGGCATGCCCTTGGCGCGGGCGGTGCGGATGTAGGGCTCGGCCATCGCCTCGATCATCGAGCCGCGGCTCTGGCGGGCGTACATGGCGGCGTAGAGCAGGGCGAGCGCGGTCCAGGGCAGCAGCAGGTTCGAGGCCCAGGCGAGGGGGTCGTCGGTGAAGGCCTGGTAGCTGGGGTAGGGCAGCAGTCCGGCGACGCGGATGACTCCGTAGATGAGCATCACGGAGGTGAAGTAGACGGGCAGGGAGGCGGCGGCGACGGCGCCGACCATGAGGGCCTTGTCGGTGGCGGTGTCCTTGCGCAGGGCGGCGGTGACGCCGGCGCCGAGGCCCAGCAGGAGCCAGAGGGCGGCGGCGCCGACGGCGAGGGAGGCGGAGACCGGGAGCCGGTCCATGAGCAGGTCCCAGACGGGCAGGGAGTTCTCGTACGAGTAGCCCAGGCAGGGGAAGTCGCACTGGACGGCGTACTGGCCGGAGCCGAGGGTGCGGCCGGTGAAGATGCCGGTGAGGAAGTCGGCGAACTGCCGCCACAGGGGCTGGTCGAGGCCGAGGTACGCGCGTACGTCGGCCAGCCGCTCGGCGCTGCAGGTCTTGCCGCAGGCGGCGGCGGCCGGGTCGGTGGGCAGGACGTAGAAGATGACGAAGGTGACGGCCGCGATGGCGAGGAGCACGCCGGCCAGGGCGAGCAGGCGGCGGAGCAGGTAGAGGATCAACTGCGGCCTCCCCTCGGGTCGAGGATGTCGCGCAGGGCGTCGCCTAGGAGGGTGAAGGCGAGGACGGCGAGGAAGAGGAAGACGCTCGGGATGACGAAGTACATGGGGTCGGTCTCGTAGAAGGCCACGGACTCGGCGATCATCTGGCCCCAGGACGGGGTGGGCGGGCGGACCCCGACGCCGAGGTAGCTGAGCGCGGCCTCGGTGCTGATCATGCCCGGGATGAGCAGGGTGGTGTAGGCGATGACCGGGCCGGAGACGCCCGGGAGGATCTCGCGGGTCAGGATGCGCCAGGCGCTCGCGCCGCCGACGCGGGCGGCGTCGACGTACTCGCGGTGTTTGAGGGAGAGGGTCTGGCCGCGGACGACGCGGGCGACGCCGGGCCAGCCGAAGAGGCCGATGACGGCGGTCATGAGGACGATGCGGTTGACGTCCTTGGCCACCGACAGCATCGCGATCATGAAGATCAGCGAGGGGAAGGACATGGTGAGGTCCATCAGCCGGGACAGGACGGCGTCGGTGCGGCCGCCGAAGTAGCCGGCCGCGATGCCGGCGGCGGTCCCGGCGAGGACGACGATGGCGGTGGCGGCGAAGGCGATGAGCAGGGAGACCTGGGCGCCGTGGACGACGCGGGCGAACAGGTCGCGGCCGGTGACGGGTTCGACGCCGAGCCAGTGCTCGGGGCTGATCCCGCCGAGGTCGCCGAGCGGGAGGCCGCCGAGGTAGGGGTCGACGGCGGTCTTGTCGAACTCCTCCGGGGACCAGCCGCCGAGCGCCCCGAGCCAGGGTGCGGTGAGGGCCATCAGGACGAAGAGGAGGACGACGGCGGCGCTGACGCGGACGGCGGGGCGGCGGCGCAGTTCCCGCCGGGCGAGCTGCCAGGGGCTGCTGCCCGGCGCCGCCGCGGGCCGTCCGGCCGCGGCGTCGGGGGCGGGGGCGGCGCCGGGTGCTGTGGTGGTCATGGTGTCGGGGCCTCGGGCTTCCCTCAGCCCTGGCTCTTCGACGGGTCCTTGAGGCCGACGGTCCCGTAGTCGATGGTGCCGGTCCAGGAGGGGTGGCCGTAGGCGCCGGCGATGTTGGGGCCGACGAGCAGCGGCTTGCGCTCCATCAGGATCGGGATGGAGGGGGACTTCTTCATGATCTCGGCGTCGAGGTCGATCCAGGCCTGATTGGCCTGCTTCGCGTCGGCCATGGCGTTGATCTCGTCGATCCGCTTCATGGTGGCCTCGTCGCGGAACTGGGAGTAGTTGCCCTGGTTGCCCTTGTCCTTGATGGTGCGTCCGTCGAAGACGAAGGGCATCCAGGTGGAGCCGGAGGGGTAGTCGGGGCACCAGCCGGTGTAGGTCATGTCGGGGGTGGTGGAGAGGTCGCCGATGACGTCGTAGTAGGCGCCGGGGTCGACGGTGTCGATGACGACCTGGATGCCTGCCCGGGACAGGCCCTGCTGGATGGCCTCGGCCTTGCCCTTGTCGCCGGTGGAGACGGAGAGGGTGACCTTGAGGTTCTCCTTGCCGGCGGCCTTGAGGAGTTCCTTGGCCTTGGCCGGGTCGCCGGCCGGGGGGATCTTCAGGGTGTCGGCCTGCTTGCCGCCGGAGAGGGCCGGGGGCAGGTAGGCGGTGGCGACCTCGTTGAGGGCGGGGCCGCCGCCCGCGGTGATGACGGCCTCCTTGTCGACCGCGTACTGCATGGCCTCGCGGACCTTGGGGTCGTTGAAGGGGGCGCGGGAGTTGTTCAGGTGGAGCATGACCGTACAGCCCTGGGACTCGGCGAGCAGGCGCGCCTTGACCTCGGGCTTGGGCAGCACCTTGGGGGCGCTCTCGGGGCGCATGTTGGCGTACTCGACGGCGGAGGCGTCGGCGCCCTCGCCGGCGATGATGCGGTCGTCGATCTGGCCGCCCTTGAGGCCCATGACGACCACGAACTTGTCCGGGTAGGCCTTGCGGACGGTGTCGGTCTTGGGGTCCCAGTGCTCGTTGCGGACGAGCACGAGCTTCTTGTCGCGGTCGTACGTCTCGATCTTGTACGGGCCGGAGGAGAACGGGCGGGCGTCGTACTGGGTGCCCTTCTCCTGGGACTGCGGGACGGGCGCGAAGGTGGGGAGGGTGGCGGTCTGGGAGAACTCGGCGACGGGGCGCCCCAGTTCGAAGACGATCGTGCGGTCGTCGGGGGTCTTGACGGAGTCGAGGTGCTGTCCCTGGAGGGGGCCCTTGTAGCCCTCGGCGCCGGCCAGGTACTGGGCGGCGTAGTCGGGGCCGCCGGTCAGGTCGGGGGCGAAGGAGCGCTCGACGTTGTACTTGACGTCCTGGGCCTTGATCGGCGAGCCGTCCTCGTACTTGAGGCCTTCCTTGAGGGTGAAGGTCCAGGTGCGGCCGCCGTTGGAGGGGGTTCCCAGGTCGGTGGCGAGGTCGGGGACGAGCTCGCTGCCGGCCTTCCCGGGCTCGGCCTTGAAGGTGACGAGCGTGCGGTAGAGGAGCCGCGTGCCGAAGTCCATCGTCGGCATCGTCCAGTTGCGGGCCGGGTCGAGGTGGGAGAAGTCCTGGTTGGACAGGACGGTGAGGGTGCCGCCCTTGACCGGGGTGCCGCCGAGGACCTTCCCGTCGTTGGCGGCGGCGGGGTTGGAGGCTCCGCCGCCCGCCGCGGGGCCCTTCTTGGTGTCGGAGCAGCCCGAGGCGCCGAGTACGAGCGTCGCCACCAGGGCGGTGGCGAGGGTGAGCTGGGTGCGCTTGGTCATGGGTCACTCCAGGGAAGGGCCGCGCTTCAGCGCGCACTTCAGCACGCGCTTTAGGATGTGACCGGTAACATAGTAATGTGAAATTGTACTGACAAGAGGTTGCCGCCGCCGTTATCCAGCCGTGTCCAAATGCGGTGCCGAAAACGGGAGTTGGGCCCGGACCAGAAGGTCCGGGCCCTGCGTGCGTACGGTGGCCGGGTCGGCGGCGGAGGCCCCGGCGGGGTCAGACGCCCGAGCCGAGACCGCCCTGCGGGCGCCCCACGGGCTCGTCGCGGCCCTGCGCCCAGAGCGAGCGGACGTGGCCCAGGTGGCGCTGCATGCAGGCCTCGGCCGCCTCCGCGTCGCCGGCGATCATCAGGTCGAGCAGCTCGATGTGCTCCTCGGCGGAGGAGACCAGCTTGCCGGCCTCGTCCAGGCCCGTGAGGCCGTACAGCCGGGAGCGCTTGCGCAGGTCCCCGACGGTCTCGACCAGGCGCTCGTTGCCCGCGATGGCGAGCAGCCCGAGGTGGAAGCGGCGGTCGGCCTCCAGGTAGCCGATGAGGTTGTGCTCGCGGGCGCTGCTGACGATCTCCTCGGCGATCGGGCGCAGCTGCTCCAGCTGCTCGGCCGTGGCCATCCTGGTGACCCGGCCGACGGTCGGGACCTCGATCATCGTGCGGAGTTCGGTGTACTGGTCGAGGTCGCGCTCGCTGACCTCGGTGATCCGGAAGCCCTTGTTGCGGACCGGCTCCACCAGGCCCTCGCGGGCGAGGTCCAGCATGGCCTCGCGGACCGGGGTGGCCGAGACCCCGAGCTCGGCGGCGAGGCCGGGGGCCGAGTAGACGCTGCCGGGGCGCAGCTCGCCCGCTATCAGCGCGGCGCGCAGGGCGTGGCCGACCTGGTCGCGCAGCCGCTCCTGGGCCTTGATGAGACTGTGCTGCTTCAGGTCACCCATTGCTCTTCCTCCGAGACCCCGCACACCACCGACGTGCGGAGGAACAGCGTACAATGTCACGTTTCGCTGTTCGCTCCGGTCGCGTGGTAGATCGCCACCGCGACGGCAAGATCTTCCCAGGCCATGCCCACGCTCTTGAAGAGCTGTGGACAACTCGGCCTCCCGCCCGTGGAATTGCGTCCCGCGACCAGGTCGGCGAGGGTGCCGGTGATATGACCGGGCCCGATCGCCCCCTCCGCCTCGGGGACCAGCAGGTCCCCCGCCTCGCGCAGGGCGGCCGCCCGCGACTCCACGTACACCGCCGCGCGTCGCACGAGGGCGGTGTCGGTCTCCCGGGCGTCCGGCTCGTGCGAGCCGACGGCGACGACCACCGCCCCCGGGGCGACCAGGCGGCCGTCGAAGAGCGGCTCGCGGGCGGTGGTGCAGCACAGGACCAGGTCGGCGCCGGCCACGTCGGCGGGCGTGCCCGTGCGGGCCGGGACGCCCAGGTCCCGGGCGTGCGCGGCCAGCCGCTCAGCGCGGCCCGGGTCGCGGGCCACGATCACCGCCCCGGCCAGGTCCCGCAGTTCCAGCACCGCTTCGAGGTGCCCGTACGCCTGCGGTCCCGAGCCGAACAGCACCAGCCGCAGCGGGCGTCCGGGCGCGGTCAGGTACCGCAGGGCGAGCGCGGAGACCGCCGGGGTGCGCAGGGCGGTGAGGGCGGCGCCGTCCAGCAGGGCCAGCGGGCGCAGGGTGGGCCCGTCCAGCAGCAGGTAGCTGCCGGTGATCCGGGGCAGTCCCCGCGCCGGGTTGCCGGGGGCCACCCCGGCCACCTTCACCCCGGCGTACGCGCCCGACGCGGCCGGCATCAGCAGCAGTTCGCCGCCCGGCGCCGGGACGCTGGTGCGCTGCGGGCAGGCCTCCGGGTCCAGGCCGGCGCGCAGGGCGGCCTCCAGGGCGTCGGCGGCCCGCCCCGCCGTGAGCAGGCCGGCCGTCTCGCGGGCGCCCAGCTGGAGCAGGCCCGCCGCGGGGAGGCCCGTCACAGCAGGAAGCCGGCGCCGAGGGCGTCGTACGGGTCGGCGGTGAAGGCGTGCTCGCCGGTGCGGTAGGCGGTCCCGGTGACCTCGGTGACCCCGCCCGCGAGGAACCGTCCGGTGAAGACGGTGCCGGTCACCGACTCGTGCAGCAGGTCCTCCCCCGCCCCCAGCCGGCCGTCCTCCGCCAGCAGCGCGAGCCGGGCGGAGGTCCCGGAGCCGCAGGGCGAGCGGTCGACCTGCCCGTCCGCGAAGACGGTGACGTTGCGCTGGTGCGGCCCGAAGGGGGTGTCGGGCAGCTCCTCGTACAGCACCACCCCGTAGACCCCGGAGAGGAGGGGGCCGCCCGGGTGCCAGGTCGCCGGGTGGGTGGCGAGGGCGGCCCGGACCTCCCGCCCGGCGCGTACGAGTTCGGGCAGGGCGGCGCGGGTGACCTCCAGGCCGAGGTCCCGCGCGGCGACGGAGGCGTAGCAGGCCCCGGCGTGGGCGATGTCCACCTCCGCGAGGCCGAGGGTGGTGGCCACCGGGACCTTGCGGGCGGCCACCCGGGCCGGGACGTTGCGGAAGGTGACCCCGGTGGTGCGGCCCTGGGACCGGTGGACGGTGGCGGCGACCCGGCCCGAGGGCACGTCGATGCGGACCTGGGCGTCCCCGTCGTCGGGCGCCGCGACGCGGCCGGTGTCCACGGCCCAGGCGCCGAGCGCCATGGTGCCGTGGCCGCAGGCCGTGGAGTAGCCGTCCTTGTGCCAGAACAGCACCCCGAGGTGGGCCCCGTCGTCGTCCGGGGGCACCACGAACCCCCCGTACATCCCGGCGTGCCCGCGCGGCTCCTGCACCAGCAGGCGCCGTACCTCGTCCAGCGGGCTGCGGCGGGGCATGGTGCCGGAGCCCCCGGGGCCGATGGCCGTGGCGCAGCGCTCGGCGACGGTGTCACCGGGGACGGGGGGAAGCCCGCCCGCGGTGAAGTCGACGATGCGGAAGGGCTCGCCCGCCGTGTGGTAGTCGGTGGTGCGGACGGTGGTCACAGCAGGAACCCTCCGGGGAAGGGGTCGGTCGGGTCGAGGAAGTACTGGGCGGTGCCGGTGATCCAGGCCCGCCCGGTGACGGTGGGGACCACCGCCGGCCTGCCGCCGACCGTGGTGTCCCCGACGAGCCGGCCGGTGAACTCGGTGCCGATGAAGGACTCGTTGACGAAGTCCGTGCCGAGCGGCAGCAGCCCCCGGGCGTGCAGCTGGGCCATGCGCGCGCTGGTCCCCGTACCGCAGGGCGAGCGGTCGAACCAGCCGGGGTGGATCGCCATGGCGTGCCGGGAGCGGCGGGCGTCGGAGCCGGGGGCGGCGAGGTAGACGTGTTTGATCCCGGCGATGGAGGGGTTCTCGGGGTGGACGGGGCGGTCCGCGGAGGCGTTGACCGCGTCCATGACCGCGAGTCCGGCGGCGATCAGGTCGTCCTTGCGGGCCCGGTCGAAGGGCAGCCCGAGGGCGTCGAGTTCGACGAAGGCGTAGAAGTTGCCGCCGTAGGCGAGGTCGTAGGTGACCGTGCCGAAGCCGGGCACCTCGGCCTTCAGGTCGAGGCCCACGCTGAAGGCCGGGACGTTGGTGAAGGTGACGGCGGTGGCCGCGCCGTCCTCGACGCGTACGTCGACGCTCACCAGTCCGGCCGGGGTGTCGAGCCGGACGGTGGTGACCGGCTCGACGGCCGGGACCATGCCGGTCTCGACCAGGACCGTGGCCACCCCGATCGTCCCGTGCCCGCACATGGGCAGCAGGCCCGACACCTCGATGTAGAGCACGCCGAAGTCGGCGTCGGGCCGGGTGGGGGGCTGCAGGACGGCACCGCTCATCGCCGCGTGGCCGCGCGGCTCGTACATGAGCAGGGTACGGACGTGGTCCATGTGCTCCATGAAGTGGAGCCGCTTGTCGGCCATGGTGGCACCGGGGATCACCCCGACTCCCCCGGTGATCACCCGGGTGGGCATGCCCTCCGTGTGGGAGTCCACGGCGTGGTAGATGTGACGCGTGCGCATTCCGGTCCCCCCTGGGATCAGTTGAGGCCTTCGGCCAGGGCCTTCTCGGTGGCGGCGCGCACGGCGGCCTCGGTCTCCCCGGTGAGCGGGAAGCGCGGGGGCCGGGTGGCGCCGCCGGGGCGTCCGGCGAGGTCCATGGAGAGCTTGATGGCCTGGACGAACTCGGTCTTGGAGTCCCAGCGCAGCAGGGAGTGCAGGGACTTGTAGAGCGGCAGGGCGGTGGCGAGGTCGCCGGCGACGGCGGCCCGGTACAGGGTCGCGCAGGACTGCGGCAGGGCGTTGGGGTAGCCGGCGATCCAGCCGACGGCGCCGGCGAGGGCGAGTTCGAGCAGGACGTCGTCGGCACCGATGAGCAGGTCGAGGCCCGGGGCGAGCTCGGCGATCTCGTAGGCGCGGCGGACGTCGCCGCTGAACTCCTTGACGGCGACGATGCTGCCGTCGGCGTGCAGCCGGGCGAGGAGGGCGGGGGTCAGGTCCACCTTGGTGTCGTACGGGTTGTTGTACGCGACCACCGGCAGGCCCGACCGCGCGACCTCCGCGTAGTGGGCGCGCACGGTCTCCTCGTCGGCGCGGAAGGCGTTGGGGGGCAGGAGCAGGACGGAGCCCGCGCCGGCCTCGGCGGCCTGGTCGGCCCAGCGGCGGGCCTCGGCGCTGCCGTACGCGGCCACGCCGGGCATCACGCGGGCGCCGTCGCCGGCGGCCTCGACGGCGGTGCGGACGACGCGGGCCCGCTCCTCGTCGGTGAGGGTCTGGTACTCGCCGAGGGAGCCGTTGGGGACGACGCCGTCGCAGCCGTTGGCGATGAGCCAGGCGACGTGTTCGGCGTAGGCGTCGTGGTCGACGGAGAGGTCCGCGCGCAGGGGCAGGGCGGTGGCGACCATGATGCCGTGCCAGGGGCGGGTGCGGGTGTCGGCGCTGGGCGCGGGGGTGGGCGCGTGGGTCATGAAGGACTCCCTAGTGTGGTGTGTGACATTTTACTAGTGGGTGTGAGCCGGCCACAAGGGTCCGGGCGGACCCGATCAGTGGCCCGGGGTGGGAAGTTCGGCGTCCGGAGGCGAGGACCGTTCCAGAGCCGCGAGGTGGCGCAGCGGGACCGGGCAGGACAGGGGGCGCCGGTCGGGTGCCGGGGCTCCGCCCGCCAGGGCCGCCACGGCCGGACCGCACATCCGGCCCTGGCACCAGCCCATTCCGGCCCGGGTGAGCAGTTTGACCGTACGGGCGTCCCGCGCCCCAAGGTCCTGGACCGCCTCGCGGATCCGGCCGGCCGGGACCTCCTCGCAGCGGCACACGTCCGTCTCCTCCCGCAGCCAGCCGGTCCAGCCGGGGCCGGGGCGGTGGGCGGCGGCCATCGCGTCGGCGAAGGCGCGCAGCCGGGCGCGGCGGCGGACGAGGGCGCGGGGTGCGACGGCGCCTCCGGCGGGGGCGCGGGCGGTGACCACCCGGGCGGCGAGCACGCGGGCGGCGATCGCGTGCGCGGCGATCTCCCCCTCCGTGAGGGCGAGTTCGGCGCCGCCGATGCCGCCGGTCTCGCCGGCCGACCAGATGCCGGGGACGGAGGTGCGCTGCTCCGCGTCCACGTCCAGGGCCGGCGTGCCGTCGGCGGTCTCGCGGGTGGCGCAGCCGAGGCCGGTGGCCAGTTCCAGCTGCGGCACCAGGCCGTGGCCCACCGCGAGGGCGTCGCAGGGGATCCGGCGGGCGGTGCCGGGCAGGGGGCGCCAGTCGCCGTCGAGGCGGGTGACGGTGACGGCCTCGACGCGGGTGGTGCCGTGCGCCTCGGTGACGGCGTGCCGGGTGAGCAGGCGGACGCCGTGGCGCAGCAGGGCGCCGCCGTACGTGGCGCCCTCGACGAGCTTGGCGGGGTTGCGCAGGAGGGCGGGGGCCTGCGGGGCGTACGCGGTGTACGCGGCGGCCTCGACGACCGCGGGCACGGTGGCTCCCGCGGCGGCGAGGGAGCCGGCCACGGCCAGGAGGAGGGGGCCGGAGCCGGCGACGACGACGCGGCGGCCCGGCAGGACGAGGCTGTTCTTCAGCATGGCCTGGGCGCCGCCGGCGCCGACGACTCCGGGGAGGGTCCAGCCGGGGAACGGCAGCTGGCGCTCGTAGGCGCCGGTGGCGAGGAGGACGTGGCGGGCGCGGAGGGTCGCGGGGGTCTCGTCGGGGCCGTGGCCGGCCAGCGCGTGGAGGGTCCAGCCCTGCTCCCCGTCCGGGACCACCGTCCAGACGTGGTGGGCCGGGAGGTAGCGGATGCGGCCCGTCTCCCGGTGGGCGCGGAGGGCGGCTTCGCGGGTGGCGAAGGCGCGCCAGCCGTGGTGCAGGGCCTGGGGGCGGGCGGCGCCGAGGGCGGGGGCGGGGTGGCGGTAGTACTGGCCGCCGGGGCGGTCGGCGGCGTCGAGGAGGGTGACGCGCAGGCCGAGGCGGGCGGCGGTGACGGCCGCGGCCAGGCCGGCGGGGCCCGCGCCGATGACCGCCAGGTCGGCGGGGGCGGTGGGGTCGGTGTGGTCGGTGTGGTCGGTGTGGTCGGTGTGGTCAGACGGCGAGGTCGGCATGGCCGGTGCCTTCCTGGGTGGTGACGGAGTCCCCGGGGCGGGCGGGGACGAGGCAGGCCCGCTGGTTGGGGCGGCCGTTGACGGTGACGAGGCAGTCGTAGCAGGCGCCGATGCCGCAGAACGCCCCGCGGGGGGTGCCGCCCTCGCGGGTGGTGCGCCAGGCGAGGATGCCGGCGGCCCAGAGGACGGCGGCGATGGACTGGCCTTCCTGGGCCGGGAGTTCACGGCCGTCGAAGCGGATCGGGTAGGCCGCCGCCGGGCTGCCGCCCACCAGCTCGCGGGGGCTGCGCATCAGGGGGTCTCCTCGGGGTTGGTCGGTGCCTTGGCCCTGGCCGGGCGGGGATGCGGTGGGGCGGGGTCGGTGCCGGGGTGGGGTGCCGTCCGGGACGGGCTTCGATGTTCGGCGCCCGATCCGTGACCGACCTGCCGGGCGGCACCGCGCGCCGAAATCATCTCGTTTTAGTCCCGGACGACACCCCACCCCGGCCCCGCCCCCTCCTGGAACCGGTCCGGACGGAAGGGGGTGAGGGGGAGGCGGGGTTCTGTGCCGGTGAGGGACTCTGCGATGAGGGCTCCCGTCGCGGGGGCCAGTCCGATGCCCGCGCCCTCGTGGCCGCAGGCGTGCAGGAGGCCCGGCACCCTGGGGTCGGGGCCGATCGCCGGGAGGTGGTCCGGCAGGTAGGGGCGGAAGCCGTGGTAGGTGCGCATGACGCGGACGTCCGCGAGGAAGGGGAAGAGGGCTGCGGCCTGGGCGGCGAGACGGCGGAGGGCCTCGGTGGAGAGGGTGCGGTCGAAGCCGACGCGTTCGCGGGTGGCGCCGATGAGGACCGGGCCGGAGGGGGTGCCCTCCACCACTCCGGAGGACTGGAGCGCTGCGGAGTCGCTGGCCACGTCGGCGACGTAGTCGGCCGCGTAGACCTTGTGCCGGACCACAGGAGGGAGGGGTTCTGTGACCAGGACGAAGCCCCTGCGGGGGAGGACGGGAAGGTCCGTTCCGGCGAGAGCCGCGATGGTGCCGGCCCATGTGCCCGCCGCGTTGACGACGTTGGGCGCGTGGAGGGTCCGGCGGGGGGTTCGGACACCTCGGACCTTGCCCGAGTCCACGAGGATGCCGGTGACTTCCTCCCCCAGGTGGAGTTCGGCGCCCGATGCCTTGAGGAGGCGGGCCGCCGCCTGGGCGGGCTGGACCTGGGCGTCCTGGGGGTAGTGGAAGCCGCCCGCCAGGCCCGGGGCCAGGTGGGGTTCCAGGTCGTACAGGGCGTCCGGGCCCGCCTCGGCGGAGACGACCCCGGCGGCGCGCTGGCCCTCGGCGAAGTGGCGCAGGGCCTTGAGGGTGGTCTCGTCGGGGGCGACGACCAGGCCGCCCTTGGCCTCGTACTCGATGGCGTGCGGGAGTTCGGCGGCCAGGTCCCGCCAGAGTTCCGTCGAGAGGAGGGCCAGGTCGAGTTCGGGGCCGGCCGGCTTGTCGGAGACGAGCAGGTTGCCCTCGCCCGCGCCGGTGGTGCCGCCCGCGACGGGGCCGCGGTCCACCACCGCCACGGAGAGGCCGGAGCGGCTCGCGTAGTACGCGCACGCGGCCCCGACGACGCCGGCGCCAATGATCACGACGTCCATGGTCAGTAATATGTCACATTCTTTTGAGGGTGCCTAGGGTGGCCCGGCCGACCCCGCCCCCCGTTCAGGTACGGGGCCGGCCGGGCGTGCGGTCAGCTGCGGAGCGGGCCTTCGCAGCTGTAGGAGGAGGTGCCCGCCGCCTTGTTGTCCCAGATCTCCACCGGGCCGAAGGAGCAGTTCATGTCGGCCAGGTTGTTGGAGGCGGCGCCCGCCCGGTCGAGGATGAAGTAGTCCACCGTCTCCGACATGTCCTTGAAGTTCTGGTCGTCGCTGCGCCAGTTCTTCAGGTTGGCGGTGATCCGGCCGGTACAGGTGAAGCGGCGCTTGCCGGGATCGCCGTTCTCCACGCAGTCGGGCGTGTTGTACGTGGCCGTCGCGAAGGAGGACTTCACCGAGGCGAGCGCCGCGTCGCGCAGCTGCTCGTTCGGGGTGAAGGTGGTGTTCGGTACGTAGAGCTGGTCCACCTTGGCGATCTGGGCGTCCAGGAAGCGGTTGTAGTCGCGCTGGAGGTAGGTGTCCGCGCCCGTGCGGTGGCGCCACGCGTCGTACCCGGCGACGTCGTTGGCGCGCAGGTACCCGTACATCTCGCGCAGCAGCGAGGGCTTCTCGGTCCACAGGAACTCGAAGAAGGTGCCCGCGTAGCTGTAGAAGCGGAAGCCGTCGCCGTCGTAGGTGGCGTTGAGCAGCTGCTCGACGGTCATGCGGGGGCCGCCGCCGGCGGTGTCGTTGATGATGCTCTTGACCAGGGACTTGCGGACGGCGATGCCGTTGTCGCGGGTGGCGCCGTCGAAGAACTCGGCGGTGCCCTCGTCCATGGCGGTCGTGCGGTCGCCCTCGTACCAGGGGCCCTGGCCGAAGGAGCCGGGGACGGCGAAGCGGCCGTTGAGGTAGTGGGTGTACTCGTGGCGGAAGAGCTCTTCCAGGGTGAGGGAGGAGTCCTGCGGGACGCGGCGCTGGTAGGTGTAGAAGGTGGCGCCGTTCTCGATGTAGATGCCGCCGTTGTTGGTGCCGTAGCCGGTCAGGATCGGGTGGTAGTTCTCGTAGTCGGCGCGGGAGGCGTACAGCACGATGTTGAGGGTGCTGTTGGGGTCCCCGGCGAGCGGCTGGTCGGTGCCTACCACGCGGTGGAACTGCGTCTTGACCTGCTTGCTGGCGTAGTAGAGCTGGTCGACGGTGGCCTTGTCGAGGGCGGTGCGGACCTTGATGGCGCCGTTGTCGTAGCTGTAGGTGTACGGGAAGAGCTGCTTCTCGATGTCCTCCTTGCAGACCCCGTACGGCTTGCAGGCGTCGTAGAAGTTGAGCCAGGAGACGAGCTTCGCCCACGCATCGGTGCCGTGGCCGGACTTGACGCGGTCCAGCATGGCTCCGAGGTCGGCGACGACCTGGTCCCTGAGGCCCTCCACCTGGCCGAAGCGGGCGTACTCGCTGAGGGCGTCGCGCACCACCCAGGCGTTGCCGGTGCCCTTGAGGTGGGTGTAGTCGGCGAAGGCCTTGAAGGCGGCGCGGTACGAGGCGTCCCCCGCGACCGCCGCGTGGAAGGCCGTGTCCTGGTTGCCGGGGTAGACGCCCAGGTAGTTGGTGGAGAGGGCGGCGAGGACGGCGCCGGCCCAGCCGGCGTCGAGGTTGGTGGCCGGGTGGGCCGGGTCCATGGTGGCCAGGACCTTCTTGATCAGGCCGATCTGGTGGTGGCGCAGGCCCGGGCCGGCGGCATAGAGGGCCTCGCGCAGGGTGCGGGCGTTGGACGGGGTGACGTCGAAGGTGCGGGCGGCGTTGCCGAAGTCGTCGATGGCCTGGCGTATCGCGGCGGTGGTGGGGGCGTCGGTGACGTCGATCTCGTCGCGGGAGAAGTCGTGGTAGGCGACGGCGTGCAGGTAGGTGAACATCTCCTCCAGGTGGGAGGAGTTACGGCCGTCGTGGGCGGCGGCCAGGCCGGATATCCGGCGGGAGACGGCCTGGACGTGGGCGTCGGACATGACGGGCGCCAAGCGGGCGTCCCAGGTCCAGATCAGGCCGCGCAGGCAGCCGTCGGCGGTGACGGCCTGGTCGCCGAGGAAGTCGGCGAACTGCTCCGGGGTGAGGTTCTTGATCCCGTCGAGGGTGCAGGGGACGCCGGCGGCGACGCTCTTGGCGGTGGGCGCGGCCTGGGCGGACCGGCGGCTCTTCTCGGTGCGTTCGGCGGCCGCGGTGGAGCCCGGGGCCTCCACGGCCGGGGCGGCGCCGGGCACCCGTCCGTCGGTGACGGCCCCGCCGCCGGGGGCCGGGGCGGGCGCCGGGACGAGCGGCTGGGCGTCGGCCCGGCGGTCGACCTCGTCGAAGGGGTTGGGCGCCGCGTCGGCCGCCCGGCCCTGGACTCCGGCGGAGAAGGTGCCGGTGGGGGTGGTCCGTTCCGCCGCCTGCGTCGCGGCCTGGCCGGCGGTGGCGAGGAGGGTAACCGTGACGGCGGTGGCGAGGAGAGACGTACGCACAGCTCTGTGCTGGAACACCGATGACTCCTGTTGGGAGGGAGGTGGGGGAAAGGTGCGAACTGCCCTGCGTCACGCGGCGTTTGACGGGGATTAACGTGCCGCGGTGTGAGCTGTAACATAGTAATGTGAAATTGCACTGACAAGACCTATGCGCACACCAGTTCAGTACTTCTTGAGGGAACCTCCGGCCGGACGCCCGCCCGCTAGGCCTTCAGACAGGCCAGGAGCTCCTCGACGAAGCCCTCCAGATGCGGCGGGTGGGGGCCCGGCCGGGTGGCGCAGAACCAGGTCCGGGTCAGCGGCCGTTCACCGATCCGGACCAGCGCCAGGCCGTGCGAGGCCGCGTACGGGGCGGCCGTCCAGTTGGGCAGCACCGCCGCCCCCTGGCCGCCCGCCACCATCTCGACCACCAGGTCGGTCACCACCGGCATGGTGGTGATCCGGCCGGGCCGGGCGCCCGCCGGGATCGGCAGCGGCTCCGCGGGGATGCGCCGCTGGTCGTAGAAGTCGTAGAGGACCAGGTCGACGCCGTCGAAGTCGCCGGCGGTCAGGTGCGGGAGCGCCGCCCAGGGGTGTCCGGCGGGCACCACCGCCACCATCTCGTCCTCGAAGAGCCGGGTCAGGGTCACCCGGTCCATCTGCGCGTCCGACTTGGTGACGAGCGCGACGTCGACCCTGTCCGCGAGCAGCGCCGGGATCGGGGCGTCGTCGGGGACGGTCTCGATCCGCACCTCGATGTCCGGCTCCCGCTCGCGGTAGGCCCGCAGCACGGGCGGCAGCCACGGAAAGGTGGTGCTGCACTGGGCCGCGAAGCGCACCCTCCGGTCGCGGCCGTCGCGGATGTCGCGCAGGTCCCGGCCGGCCGACTCCAGCTCGTCGAGGACGCGGCGGGCCGTGACGAGCATCCGGCGGCCGGCCGCGTTGGGCACCAGGCGGCGGCCCTTCCGGTCGAAGAGACGCATCCCCAGGCGGTCCTCCAGCCGGGTCAGCCGCTGGCTGAGGGCGGGCTGGCTGACGTAGAGCCGCTCGGCGGCGGCGGTCAGGGAACCCGTCTCGGCGGTGGCGTCGAGGAGTTCCAGGTCACGCAGGTCCACATCCATAACCGTGGATTATCACATGCTCCAATTTCCGTCGTGGTGTTATCGGTTGGGGGCCCATACGTTTCCGGTACCGCCCACGAAACCTCCTGGAAGGCACCCGGACATGACCGACACCACCACCCGCCGCACCGCCCTGATCACCGGCTCCTCCAGCGGCATCGGCCTGGACATCGCCCGGGCCTTCCTGGCCGACGGCGCCAACGTGGTCCTCAACGGCCGCGACGCCGACCGCCTCGCCAAGGCCGCCGCCGACCTCGGACACCCCGCGCGCACCGCGTGGGCAGCGGGGTCCATCGCGGCGCCGGAGACCGGCGAACTGCTCGTGCGCACCGCACTGGAGCGCTTCGGCCGCATCGACGTGCTGGTCAACAACGCCGGCGTCTTCGCCTCCAAGCCGTTCACCGAGGTGACCGAGGAGGACCTCGACGTCTTCCTCACCGGCAACCTCAAGGGCACCTACCTCACCACGCAGGCCGTCGTGCGGGCCCTGCGCGCCCAGGGCACGGGCGGCAGCATCGTCAACATCGGCACCACCCTCGTGGACCACGCCATCGCCGGCTTCCCGGCCTCCGCCCCGGTGGTCAGCAAGGCCGGCGTGCACGCGCTGACGACGAGCCTGGCCGCCGAACTCGCCGCGGACGGCATCCGCGTCAACCTGGTGGCCCCGGGGATCATCCGCACGCCCCTGCACTCCGGAGCCGACGTGGACTCCTTCGGCGGCCTCGCCCTGCTGGACCGGGTCGGGGAGGTCGCGGAGATCTCCGAGGCGGTGCTCTACCTGGCCGGGGCCTCCTTCGTCACCGGCCACGCGCTGCGCGTGGACGGCGGCCACGTCACCGGCCGCCCCTGACCCACCCCGCCCGAACCCACGGAAGGACTTCCGACATGCCGTACGTGAACGTCAGGATCACCCGCGAGGGAGCCACGGCCGCCCAGAAGGCCGAGATCATCGCCGGTGTCACCGACCTGCTGGTCAGGGTCCTGGACAAGGACCCCGCCACCACCTTCGTCCTCATCGACGAAGTGGCCCTGGAGGACTGGGGCGTGGGCGGGGTCACGACCGACGAGTACCGCCGCCGGGCGGTGAAGGGGTAGCCGGCGGGACTACGGGAGCACCGCGATGCCGTCCAGTTCGAGCCGGGCCTCGGTGTCCCACAGGCGGACCACCCCGACGACCGCCATCGCCGGGTAGTCGCGGCCCGCGAGACGGCGCCAGATGCGGCCCAGTTCGGCGGCGTGCGCGCGGTAGGCCTCCACGTCCACCGCGTACACCGTCACCCGGGCCAGGTCGGACGGGTGGCCGCCGGCCGCGGCGAGGGCGGTCAGCAGGTTGGCGAGGGCCTGCTCGAACTGCTCGGGCAGGCTGTCGCCGACCACCTTCCCGGCGCCGTCCAGCGCGGTCTGGCCGGCCAGGAAGACGATCCGCGAGCCGGTGGCCGACACCGCGTGGGAGAAACCGGTGGCCGGGGACAGCTCCGGGGGGTTGAGGCGTTCGGGGCTCATCGCGCCGCCACCCCCCGGTAGAGCTCCTTGGCGATGATGGTGCGCTGCACCTCGCTCGCCCCCTCGTAGATCCTGGGCGCCCGCACCTCCCGGTAGAGGTGCTCCAGCAGGTGGCCCCGGCGCAGGGCGGCCGCACCGTGCAGCTGGACGGCGTGGTCCACCACGTACTGGGCCGTCTCCGTGGCGAGGAGCTTGGCCATGGCGGCCCGGCCCGGCACCCCGGGCGCGCCGCTGTCGTACGCGCCGGCCGCCGCGTACACCAGCAGCCGGGCGGCCTCGGTGCGGGTGGCCATCTCCGCCACCCGGTGCGCGACCGCCTGGAGGTCGGCGAGCACCCCGCCGAAGGCGGTCCGGCCGGCCGTGTGGGCCACGGTCGCGTCGAGCGCGGCGCGCGCCATGCCGACCGCGAAGGCGCCCACGCTGGGCCGGAAGAGGTTCAGGGTCTCCATCGCCACGCGGAACCCCTGCCCGGGCCCGCCCAGCACGTCCTCCGGGCCGACGGGCACGCCGTCGAAGGCGAGCGAGCCGATCGGGTGCGGGGAGAGCATCTCCAGGGCCTCGCCGGTCAGTCCCGGGCGGTCCGCCGGGACCAGGAAGGCCGTGATGCCCTTCGCCCCCGCTGCCTCACCCGTACGGGCGAAGACGGTGTAGAAGTCGGCCTCGGGGGCGTTGGAGATCCAGCACTTGGCACCCGTCAGGCGCCAGCCCGGCCCGTCCGCCTCCGCCGTCAGGGCGAGGGCCGCGGCGTCGGAGCCGGCTCCCGGCTCGCTCAGTGCGAACGCCGCCACGTGCCGGCCCGCCCGGACCCCCGGGAGCCACCGCTCCCGCTGGGCGGCGCTCCCCGACCGGAGCACCGGGTGCGCGCCGAGCCCCTGGAGGGCCAGGGCCGTCTCCGCCTCCGTGCAGCCGTAGGCGAGGGACTCCCGCAGCAGGCACAGCTCCAGCGCCCCCGAAGTGAAGACGCGCTCCAGCAGGCCCAGTTCCCCCAGCTCGGCGAGCAGGGGCCGGTTCACCCGTCCGGGCTCGCCCTTCTCGGCGAGCGGCCGCAGCCGCTCCCGCGCGAGGGCGCGCAACCGGCCGCACCATTCCTCTTGTTCCGCCCCGAGCGCGAATCCGGCCATCCGAATGCCCCCAAGTCCCGTCGACCAAGTCCCGTCGACACTCTTATCGCGTCCTGTTGACTGCCGTCACCATCACGATACGCTCGGAGAGCTATCGCACGGCCGGCTCCACCACAAATTCCGGACGTTGCAAGGGGGCGAACCCGCCTTGGAGCTCAAGCCATCCGCTCACGCCGACACCTTTGCCCGCGACCACCTGCCGCCCGCCCACGCCTGGCCGCAGCTCCTGTTCGAGCTGCCCGAACTGGCCTACCCGGACCGGCTCAACTGCGGCACCGAACTGCTCGACGCCACCATCGCGCGGTTCGGACCGGACCGGCCCGCCTTCCGCGACGGCGCCGGCGGGGTGTGGTCGTACGGGGAGCTCCGCGAGCGCGTCGACGCCCTCGCCCACGTCCTCACCATCGACCTCGGCGTCGTCCCCGGCAACCGGGTGCTGCTGCGCGGGCCCACCGGCCCCTGGCTCGCGGCCTGCTGGCTGGCGGTGATGAAGGCGGGCGCGGTGGCCGTCACCGTACTGGCCCAGCAGCGCGCCCAGGAACTGGCCACCGTGTGCGCCATGGCGGAGGTACGGCACGCCCTGTGCCACGCCGACGTCCTCGACGACCTGGCCAAGGCCGAGGTGCCCGGACTGCGGATCACCCCCTACGGCGGCACGGCCGAGGACGACCTGCTGCGCCTCGCCGAGGCGCACACCGGGCCCTACCCGGCCGTCGCGACCTCCGCCGACGACGTCGCCCTGATCGCCTTCACCTCCGGGACCACCGGCCGGCCCAAAGGCTGCATGCACTTCCACCGCGACCTCCTCGCCGTCGCCGACACGTTCTCCCGCCGCGTCCTGCGGCCGCGCCCCGACGACGTGTTCGCGGGCAGCCCCCCGCTCGGGTTCACCTTCGGCCTCGGCGGACTGGTCGTCTTCCCGCTGCGCGCCGGCGCCAGCGCCCTGCTGCTGGAGCAGGCCACTCCCCGGGTGCTGCTGCCCGCACTCGCCGAACACCGGGTCACCGTGCTGTTCACGGCGCCCACCGCCTACCGGTCGATGCTGGACACCCTGGGCCCGTACGACACGGGCGCCTACGACCTGTCGGCGCTGCGCCGCTGCGTCTCGGCCGGCGAGAACCTGCCCGCCGCGACCTGGCGGGCCTGGCACGAGCGCACCGGCCTGCGGATCATCAACGGCATCGGGGCCACCGAGCTGCTGCACATCTTCATCTCCGCCGCCGACGAGGACATCCGCCCCGGCACCACCGGCCGGGTGGTGCCCGGCTGGGAGGCGCGGGTGGTGGACCCCTCCGGGCGGCCCGTCGCCGACAACGAGCCGGGGCTGCTGGCGGTGCGCGGACCGGTCGGCTGCCGCTACCTCGCCGACCCCCGGCAGAGCGAGTACGTCCGGGACGGCTGGAACCTCACCGGCGACACCTACGTCCGCGACCCCGACGGCTACTTCCGCTACGTCGCCCGCGCCGACGACATGATCATCTCCTCGGGCTACAACATCGCCGGCCCCGAGGTCGAGGAGGCCCTGCTGCGCCATCCGGACGTGGCGGAGGCCGCCGTCGTCGGCCGCCCGGACGAGCGGCGCGGGCAGATCGTGGTGGCGTACACCGTGCCCCGCGACGGGGCGGTGCTGACGGAGGAGGCCCTGCGGGCCTTCATGAAGGGGGAGCTGGCCCCGCACAAGTGCCCGCGCTCCTTCGTCTTCCTGCCCGCGCTGCCACGCACCCCCACCGGCAAACTCCAACGCTTCCGGCTCCGCGATCTAGAGTGAACCCGTGGTCGAGCAGCACACTCCGCGATCCCTGATCGTCACCTTCTACGGCGCCTACGGGCGGTCCTTCGAGGGCGCCGTCCCGGTGTCCGCCCTGGTCCGCCTGCTGGGCGCGGCCGGCGTCGACGCGCCCTCCGTCCGGTCCTCGGTGTCCCGGCTCAAGCGGCGCGGGTTCCTCGTGCCCGCGAAGGCCGCCGACGGTTCGGCCGGGTACGAGCCGTCCGAGGAGGCCCGGCTGCTGCTGGAGGACGGGGACCGGCGGATCTACCAGGCCGTGCCGGTGTCCCCGGAGTGGCTCGTCGCCGTGTTCTCCGTACCGGAGCAGGAGCGGCACAAGCGTCACCTGCTGCGCTCGCGCCTGGCCCGGCTGGGCTTCGGGGCGGTGGCGCCGGGGGTGTGGATCGCCCCCGCCCAGCTGGCCGAGGAGACCGGACACACCCTGGAGCGGCTGCACCTGACGGGGTACGTGGAGCTCTTCCGCGGCGCCCACGCCGGTTTCGCCCCCACCGCCGAGTCGGTGGCCCGCTGGTGGGACCTGACCGCCCTGGCCAAGCAGCACGAGGAGTTCCTCGACCGGCACGAACCGGTCCTGCGCGCCCTCCAGCAGGGCCCCGAGCCCACCCCCGAGGCCGCCTACCGGGACTACCTGGCCGCCCTGGACACCTGGCGGCGGCTGCCCTACGCCGACCCGGGCCTGCCCCGCGCACTGCTCCCGGCGGACTGGCCGGGCGAACGCTCCGCGGCCGTCTTCGCCGAGCTCCACACCCGGCTGCGCGACCTGGGCGCCCGCTTCGTACGGGAACGGCCGTAGCGGCGCGGGGCCGGCGCCCCTGCCGTGCCCCACCCGGATGACCTGCGCGTGCCCGTGCACGTGTGTGCTGTTCATGGTTCCTCCTCGTCCAACGGCTGACGGCTGACGGCTGACGGCCGGCCCGGCCGGCTCCTGCTCGCATTCCCAAGATCCCAGCGGCCGTGGGCCCGCTCCTCCCCCGTGCGGGGATACCTCCTCCCCCACGCAGGGGAGCGCACGCCCACCCCTGCGCGCCCACCACCGCGCGCCCACCGGAAAACCCGGTGCGGCAGCCTCCGGGGGCCCGCCACGATGGGGCATGACATGGACCTTCAGCACTGATCTGGCGGCCTATCTGGCCGCCGCGCGCCCGGCCGTGGCCGCGCAGCCCGTCGTCAACACCACCCTGCTGACCGTCGCCGACGCCCTGGAGCGGCGGGGCCCCCGGGCCTTCGGCGACTCCGACCCCCTCTTCGGCTGGTGGACCGGCCCGGACGGGTCCGTGGACGGGGCCCTGCTGCACACCCCGCCGTTCCCGCTGCTGCTCGGCGCCGTGCCCCCCGAGGCGGTCCGGGCGCTGGCCGACGCACTCGGCTCCGACCCGCTGCGCGGCCGCGTCGGCGGGTTCAACGCCCGCCGCGACGACGCGCAGGCGCTGGCGGCGGCGTGGGGGACGCCGGCCCGCGTCGTGGAGGAGCTGCGCCTGTACCGGCTGGGCACCCTGGCGGCACCCGACCCCGCCCCGGCGGGCCGGGTCCGGACCGCCGCCGAGCCGGACCTGCCCCTGCTGCTGGAGTGGATCGAGGCCTTCGACCGGGAGTGCGGCATCCCCGCCAGCCCCTCCGAGGCCCAGCTGCTCTACCGGATCTCGTACGGCGGGCTGCTGCTGTGGGAGCTCGACGGCCGGCCGGTGTCGCTGGCCGGCTTCTCCCGCCCGATCGGCGGCGCCTCCCGCGTCGGCCCCGTCTACACCCCGCCCGCCGACCGGGGCCGCGGCTACGCCGCCGGGGTGACGCACGCGACGAGCCGGGCCGCGTACGCCGCCGGGGCGGCCGAGGTGCTGCTCTTCACCGACCTGGCCAACCCCACCAGCAACGGGGTCTACCAGCGCCTGGGCTACGCCCCGGTGGAGGACCGGGTCGTGCTGGAGGCGGTCTGAGCTATCCCTTGCCGGTCGGGGGCCTGCGGCTGCCGGCGCGGTAGGGGGCGGGCCACGGGGCGCCGGGGCCCGCGTAGCCCTGTTCGGCGGCCGCGTGCAGCGTCCAGTGCGGGTCGTACAGGTGCGGGCGGCCGAGCGCGCAGAGGTCGGCGCGGCCGGCCAGCAGCAGGGAGTTGACGTCGTCCCAGGAGGAGATCGCGCCGACGGCGATGACGGGGACGCCGAGGGCGTTGCGGATCCGGTCGGCGTAGGGGGTCTGGTAGGAGCGGCCGTACTCCGGGGCCTCCTCGGCGACGACCTGTCCGGTGGAGACGTCGACGGCGTCGGCGCCGTGGGCGGCGAAGGCGGCCGCGATCCGTTCGGCCTCCTCGGGGGTGGTGCCGCCGGGGGCCCAGTCGGTGGCGGAGAGGCGGACCGTCATCGGCCGGTCGGCGGGCCAGACCTCGCGGACGGCGTCGAAGACCTCCAGGGGGAACCGGAGCCGGTTCTCCAGGGGGCCGCCGTAGGCGTCGTCGCGGTGGTTGGTGAGCGGGGAGAGGAACCCGGACAGCAGGTAGCCGTGCGCGCAGTGCAGTTCCAGCAGGTCGAAGCCGCAGTCGGCGGCGCGGACGGCGGCGGCCGCGAAGTCGGAGCGGATCGCGGCGAGGTCGGCCGCCTCCAGGGCGCGCGGGACGGCGGAGACCCCTGCCTTGTAGGGCAGTGCGGAGGCGGCGACGAGGGGCCAGTTGCCGTCCGGGAGCGGTTCGTCCATGCCCTCCCACATCAGCCGGGTGGAGCCCTTGCGGCCGGAGTGGCCGAGCTGGACGCCGAGGGCCGTACCGGGCGCGGAGGTGTGGACGAAGTCGGCGATCCGCTTCCAGGCGGCCGCCTGCTCCGCGGTCCACAGGCCGGCGCAGCCGGGGGTGATGCGGCCTTCGGCGCTGACGCACACCATCTCCGTCATGACGAGCCCGGCTCCGCCGAGGGCCCGCCCGCCCAGGTGGACGAGGTGGAAGTCGCCGGGGACGCCCTCCCGGGCGGAGTACATGTCCATCGGCGAGACCACGACGCGGTTGCGCAGGGTGAGTCCCCGCAGGGTGAACGGGGTGAACATGGGCGGGGTTCCCGTGCCGTCGGCGTCCTCGGGGCAGCCGAAGTCGCGTTCCACCGCCCGGGTGAACCGTTCGTCGCGCAGCCGCAGGTTGTCGTGGGTGACGCGGCGGCTGCGGGTGAGCAGGTTGAAGGCGAACTGCCGGGCGGGCTGGTCCACGTACCCGGCGAGGTCCTCGAACCAGCGCATGCTGGCGGCGGCGGCGCGCTGGGTGCTGGCCACGGCCGGGCGCCGCTCCTCCTCGTAGGCGGCGAGTGCGGAGGGGACGTCGGGCAGCCGGTCGAGGGCTTCGGCGAGGGCGAGGGCGTCCTCGACGGCGAGTTTGGTGCCGGAGCCGATGGAGAAGTGGGCGGTGTGCGCGGCGTCGCCGAGCAGCACCACGTTGCCGTGCGACCAGTGCTCGTTGACGACGGTGCGGAAGCGGGTCCATGCGGAGCGGTTGCCGCGCAAGGGCCGTCCGTGCAGGGCCTCGGCGAAGGTCTTGGCGCAGCGGGAGGCCGATTCGGCCTCGTCGCACAGGTCGAGCCCGGCCGCCCGCCACACCTCTTCCCGCATCTCGACGATGACGGTGGAGGCGTCGGGTGCGTACGGGTAGCCGTGCAGCTGCATGACCCCGTGTTCGGTCTCCGCGATCTCGAAGCGGAAGGAGTCGAAGGCGAAGTCGGCGGCGAGCCAGACGTACCGGCAGCGTCCGGGGGTCTCGGTGGGCCGGAAGTGCGCGGCGCCGCTCGCTCGGGTGGCGCTGTGCACCCCGTCGGCGGCGACCACCAGGTCGTAGGCGCCGGCCAGGGCGAAGGCGTCGGGGGCGTCGGCGCGGAAGCGCAGGCGCACGCCGAGGCCGGCGCAGCGTTCGTGGAGGATCTCCAGGAGCCTGCGGCGGCCGAGGGCGGCGAAGCCGTGGCCGCCGGAGGTCAGCAGCCGGCCGCGGTGGACGACGTCCACGTCGTCCCAGCGGACGAACTCGGCGGCGAGGGCGGCGTGGACGACGGTGTCGGCGCGTTCGATGCCGCCGAGGGTCTCGTCGGAGAGCACCACGCCGAAGCCGAAGGTGTCGTCGGGGGCGCCCCGTTCCCAGAGCTCCACCGCGTGCCCCTGGCGGGCCAGCAGTGCGGCGGCGTAGAGCCCGCCGGGTCCGCCGCCGACGACGGCGGCCCTCAGGGTGCTCGCGGACATGCGGCTACCTGCCCTTCCACTCCGGGGGCCGTTTCGCGGTGAAGGCGGCGTGGAACTCGGCGTAGTCCTGCCCGTTCATCAGCAGGGCCTGGGTGTTGGCGTCGAGTTCCACCGAGGCGGCCAGGGGCATGTCCAGCTCGGCGGTGAGCAGGGCCTTGGTCTGGGCGTGGGCGAGGGCGGGGCCGGCGGCGAGGCGGGCGGCGAGTTCGGCGGCGCGGGCGTCGGCCTTGCCCTCGTCGACGAGTTCGCTGAGCAGGCCGATCCGTTCGGCCTCGGCGGCGCGTACGGGCTCTCCGAGCATCAGCAGCCGGGTGGCGTGGCCGAGGCCGACGACACGGGGCAGCAAGTAGGCGGCGCCCATGTCGCCGCCGGAGAGGCCGACGCGGGTGAAGAGGAAGGCGAAGCGGGCGGAGGGGTCGGCGATCCGGAAGTCGGCGGCGAGGGCGAGGACCGCCCCGGCTCCGGCGGCCACCCCGTGCACGGCGGCGATCACCGGGAAGGGGCATTCGCGGATGGCGCGGACGACCTGGCCGGTCATCCGGTTGAAGTCGAGGAGCTGGGCGGTGTCCATGGCGAGGGTGGCGCCGATGATCTCGTCCACGTCCCCGCCGGAGCAGAAGCCGCGGCCCTCGCCGGCGAGGACGAGGGCGCGCACGGAGCGGGTGCGGGACAGTTCGGCGAGCAGATCGCGCAGGTCGGCGTAGGCGCCGAAGGTGAGCGCGTTCAGCTTCTCGGGGCGGTCGAGGGTGACGGTGGCGACGCCGTCCTGCCGGGCCACCCGCAGGTGGCGCCACCGTTCGGTCTCTGGTGTGGAACCGGTGAAGGGGCTCACACCACCGAAGCTATCACCGAATCGTGACTGCCGTCAGAGAAACGCGACAAGTGGTGCCCGGACGGCGGTACGCGGCGGCGGGGAGCCGCACGGGACGGCACTCGCGGTGCGGCACACGGGGCGAAGGTCCCCGGCCTCCCCCGACCTCGTGCCCCGGTATTGCGCCGGGGGGCCCTACGGGCGCCCCGGCCCGGTCCGTATCGTTGAATCCGGGACTTCCCCCCACACCCCCCCTCACGGAAGGACGGATCCGCCGTGCACGACACCTCCGCCTGGCGGATCGCCCTCCCGCACACGACCGCCGCCGTGCCGATGGCCCGCGCCCTGATCCGCACCGCGCTCACCGACCCCGAACGGTGCCCCGACAGCGACACGGCGGAGCTGCTGACCGCCGAGCTGGTGGCCAACGCCGTCGAGCACACAACCGAGGGGGCCCCGATCGAGCTGGTCGTGGAGCTGCGGGCCGGCGGCTGCCAGGTGGAGGTGCACGACGGGGACCCGCAGCCTCCGGGCGACCTCGCCGCCGGCCGCCCCGGGCCGCAGCCCGACCCGTGGCAGGAGGGCGGCCGCGGGCTGCTGCTGATCAGGGCCCTCAGCTCGGCGTGCGGCCACCGGCGCACCGCGCGCGGCAAGGCCGTCTGGTTCACCCTGCCGAGCCGGGCGGCTGCGACCGCCTGATCCTCCGCCGCCCCGTGGCTGCGGCCGCAGCCGCAGCCCGCAGCCCGCAGCCCGCAGCCCGCAGCCCGCATGAGTATGCGGCCGGCTACGCGGCGGGCCCGGCGAGCGTCGCGACGAGGACGGCCTTGATGGTGTGCAGCCGGTTCTCGGCCTCGTCGAAGACGACGGAGTGCGCGGACTCGAACACCTCGTCCGTGACCTCCAGCGAGTCCAGGCCGTGCCGCTCGTGGACCTCCCGGGCCACCTTGGTGCCCAGGTCGTGGTAGGCGGGCAGGCAGTGCAGGAACTTCACGTCCGGGTTCCCGGTCGCGCGCAGCACGTCCATGGTGACGGCGTACGGGGCCAGGGCCGCGATCCGCTCGTCCCAGACCTCCTTGGGCTCGCCCATCGAGACCCAGACGTCCGTGGCCACGAAGTCGGCCTGCGCCACGCCCTCCGCGACCTCCTCGGTGAGGGTGATCCGGGCCCCGCCGGCGGCGGCGAGCTCGCGGGCCCGCGCCACGACGTCCTCGGCCGGCCAGTAGGCCTTCGGCGCGACGATGCGTACGTCCATGCCCAGCAGGGCGCCGGTCACCAGGTACGAGTTGCCCATGTTGAAGCGGGCGTCGCCCAGGTAGGCGAAGGAGATCCGGTCCAGCGGCTTGGTGCTGTGCTCCGTCATCGTGAGCACGTCGGCGAGCATCTGGGTGGGGTGCCAGTCGTCGGTGAGGCCGTTGAAGACGGGCACGCCGGAGTGGGCGGCCAGCTCCTCCACGGCCTGCTGGCTGTCCCCCCGGTACTCGATGCCGTCGAACATCCGGCCGAGCACCCGCGCCGTGTCCCGGACGGACTCCTTGTGGCCGATCTGGGAGCCGGAGGGGTCGAGGTAGACGGTGTGGGCGCCCTGGTCGGCGGCGGCGACCTCGAAGGCACAGCGGGTGCGCGTGGAGGTCTTCTCGAAGATCAGCGCGAGGTTCTTCCCCTGGAGCCTGCGCTGCTCGGTCCCGGCCTTCTTGGCCGCCTTGAGTTCGGCTGCGAGCTCGACGAGGCCGCGGAACTCGGCGGCGGTGAAGTCGAGCTCCTTGAGGAAACTGCGGCCGAAGAGGTCGGTGGCCATGGGGACGCTCCAGAGTGGCGCTGACAGGGGATGCTGGAAGTCTATACGATCCTCTGCATTGATATACGGAACAGTGGATCACATCACACGCCGGCCGTCACACGCAGGCCGTCACACCTCAACCGTCACACGCCGGCCGTCACACCGCGTCCCGCTCCACGGGGCAGCTCATGCAGCGCGGACCGCCCCGGCCGCGCCCCAATTCGCTGCCGGGGATCTCGATCACCTCGATGCCCTCCTTGCGCAGGTGGGTGTTGGTGGTGACGTTCCGCTCGTAGGCGACGACCACCCCCGGCTCCACGGCCAGCACGTTGCACCCGTCGTCCCACTGCTCGCGCTCCGCCGAGTGCACGTCCTGCGTGGCGGTGAGCACCCGCACCTTGTCCAGGCCGAGCGCCGCGGCGATGGCCCGGTGCATGTGCTCCGGCGGGTGGTCGCTGACCCGCAGCTCGCCCGCCCCCTCGCCGGGCCGGATCGTGTAGGAGCGCAGCATGCCGAGCCCGGCGTACTGAGTGAACGTATCTGCGTCGACCATCGTCATCACCGTGTCCAGGTGCATGAAGGCCCGCCGCTTGGGCATGTCCAGGGCCACGATGACGGAGGCCGAGCCGGCCGCGAACAGGCCCCGGGCCAGCATCTCCACCGCCTGCGGGGTGGTCCGTTCGCTCATCCCGATCAGCACGGCACCGTTGCCGATGACCAGGACGTCCCCGCCCTCGATGGTCGAGGGGTAGTCGGCCTGCCCCTGCGACCAGTAGTGGAAGGGGCCGGAGCCGGTGAACAGCGGGTGGTGCCGGTAGATCGCCTCGAAGTGCACGGTCTCGCGCTGGCGGGCGGGCCAGCGCATGGCGTTGATGGACACCCCGTCGTAGATCCAGGCGGAGGTGTCGCGGGTGAAGAGGTGGTTGGGCAGCGGCCCCAGCAGGAAGCCGTCCATGTCGAGGGCGTGGAAGCGCACCGAGACCGGCTCGGCGTGCCGCTCCAGGTACTCCCTCTTGGTCATCCCGCCGACCAGGGCCTCCGCGAGGGCGGCGGAGGGCAGCCCGTCGAAGACCGCGCGCAGGTGGTCGGTCGCGAGCGGGCCGTACTCCTTCTCGTCGAAGACCCGGTCCAGGACGAGGTGCCGCGCCTCGGGCACGTCGAGGGCCTCGCGGAGCAGGTCGCCGAAGAGGTGGACGGCGACACCGCGGTCCCTCAGGACGTCCGCGAACCCGTCGTGCTCCTGGCGGGCCCGGCGCACCCACAGCACGTCGTCGAAGAGCAGGGCGTCCTTGTTGCTCGGTGTGAGCCGCTTCAGCTCCAGGTCGGGCCGGTGGAGGATGACGCGGCGCAGCCGCCCGGTCTCGGAATCGACATGGAATCCCATGCCGTACACATTCCCAGACCGGGCGGCTTTGCGACCCCGCCTCGGCCGTACCCGGTCAGCGCAGGCCGAGAAGTGCCGTCGGGGTGCCGATGACGTCCGGGGCGGCCAGGCCCAGCTTCGGGACGGCCAGGTTGGGGACGCCGTTGTTGCTCGCGTCCGGCATCGTCAGCGGGGCGCCGACGACCGCACCGGGGGTGCGGGTGAGCAGGGTGGTGGCCGGGGACTCCAGGGAGCCCTCGCCGTCCGTCTCGGGCTCGCCCATCAGGTTGGGCACCGCCGACGCGACGCGGGTGGCCCCAAGGTCGGCGGCGATCGGCACCACCGGGAGCAGTGGGGTCGGCAGCAGGTCGCCCTGGTGGAACCGGGGCGCCTCCGGGGCGCCGACCAGCGGCACCGGGACCCCGGTGGCCAGGTGCGGGGCCGGCACGCCCAGCGTGGTCTCCACCGCCTCCAGCGGGACACCCACCGGGACCGAGTCGGCCACGGCCGGGGAGGCCGCGCCGGCCGCGGCCATACAGGTCATGAGCGCCGCAATGCTTCCGCGCGCGGTCATCTTCATAGGTGACGTTCCGTCCTTCCTGGGTCGCGGACACTCCGCTGCCCTGGATGAACGATCCCGCCGCCGCTTTCCCGGGGCTTCCGCGGGAAAGTTCCCCCATACGACCTAATTCGAGGCCGTACGGGGGCTCCCGCTTTACGCCCCGCCCTGACCCGCGAGCGGGGTCACAGGCGCGGGTCGACCGGCTCCGACTCCAGGGCCAGCACGGCGAACACCGGCTCGTGGACCCGCCACAGCGGCTCCCCCGCCGCCAGCCGGTCCAGCGCCTCCAGGCCGAGCGCGTACTCGCGCAGCGCGAGCGAGCGCTTGTGTCCCAGGAACCTGTGGCGCAGCCGCTCCAGCTGCTCCGGACGCGCGTACTCCGGCCCGTAGATGATCCGCAGGTACTCGCGCCCCCGGACCTTCACCCCGGGCTGGACCAGCCGGCCACCGCCGTCCCGGGCGTACGCCTGGAGCGGCTTGACGACCATGCCCTCGCCGCCGGCGGCGGTCAGCTCCAGCCACCACTCGGTGCCCGCGCGGACGGACTCCTCGTCGCCGGTGTCCACGTACACCCGGCGGGTGCGGCGCAGCAGCGGCGCGTCCGTGCCCCCGTCGGCGTCCGCGAGCCGGTCCAGCCAGGCGAGCTGCTCGTCGTGCGGTACGGCCGCCAGCGACCGGCCGGCCGCGGCGAGCAGCTGGAACGGCGCGAAACGTACGCCGTCCAGCCCGTCGGTGCTCCAGCAGTAACGCCGGTACGCCTCGGTGAACGCGGCGGCGTCGGCGGCCCGGCCGCGCTGGCGCTCCAGCAGCGCGCCGGTGTCCACGCCCCGGGCCGCGGCCGCCTCCAGTGCGGCGACGGCGTCCGGCAGGACGGCGCGGGAGGCGGCGCCCACGGCCGCGTACTGGTTGCGGAGCAGGCCCGTGGACTTCAGGGACCAGGGCAGCAGTTCCCCGTCGAACAGCAGCCAGTCGGTGCCGAGTTCCTCCCACAGGCCCGCGCGGTCGACCGCCGTGCGCAGCCGGGCGAGGAACTCCTCGGTGAGCTCCGGGTCCGGGAAGAACGGCCGGCCGGTGCGGGTGTAGAGGGAGCCGGTGGGGCCGTCCTCGACGCCGAACCGCGCGCGGGCCGTGTCCGCGTCCCGGCACAGCAGGACGGTGGCGCGGGAGCCCATGTGCTTCTCCTCGCACACCACCTGGCCGATGCCGTCGGCCCGGTACTGGGCGAAGGCCTCGGCGGGGTGCTCCAGGTGGCCCTCCTCCTGCGAGGCGGCCGTCGGCGCCATGGTCGGCGGCAGGTAGGGCACCAGCCGGGGGTCCACCGCGAAGCGGCTCATGACCTCCAGGGCGGCGGCCGCGTTCTCCTCGCGGACGCCGACGTTGCCCAGGTGGCGGGTCTCCACGACGCGGCGTCCGTGGACGTCGGCCAGGTCGAGCGGGCGCCCCTCGTGGCCGCCCGGCACCTCGGCGGCGAGCGGCTTGACCGGCTCGTACCAGACCTTCTCGGCCGGCACGTCGACCAGTTCGCGCTCGGGCCAGCGCAGGGCGGTCATCCGGCCGCCGAAGACGGCGCCGGTGTCGAGGCAGATGGTGTTGTTGATCCAGGTGGTGTCCGGGACCGGGGTGTGGCCGTAGACCACGACCGCCTTGCCGCGGTAGTCCTCGGCCCACGGGTAGCGCACGGGCAGGCCGAACTCGTCGGTCTCGCCGGTGGTCTCGCCGTACAGGGCGTGCGAGCGCACCCGGCCGGAGGTGCGGCCGTGGTACTTCTCGGGCAGCCCGGCGTGGCAGACGACGAGCTTGCCGCCATCGAGGACGTAGTGGCTGACCAGGCCGGCGATGAACTCCCTGACCTCCTTGACGAACTCCTCGCTCTCACGGGAGAGCTGCTCGACGGTCTCGGCGAGGCCGTGGGTCTGCTGGACCTTCGATCCCTTGAGGTAACGGCCGAGCTTGTTCTCGTGGTTCCCGGGCACGCACAGGGCGTTGCCGGACTTGACCATGCCCATCACCCGGCGCAGCACGCCGGGGCTGTCGGGGCCGCGGTCGACGAGGTCGCCGACGAAGACGGCGGTGCGACCGGCGGGGTGGACGCCGTCCTCGTAGCCGAGCTTGGCGAGCAGGGTCTCCAGCTCGGAGGAGCAGCCGTGGATGTCGCCGACGATGTCGAAGGGGCCGGTGAGGTGGGTGAGGTCGTTGAAGCGCTTCTCCAGCACCACTTCGGCGGATTCGGCCTCCTCCACCGTGCGCAGGACGTGCACCTTGCGGAAGCCCTCGCGTTCCAGGCCGCGCAGGGAGCGGCGCAGCTCGGAGCGGTGCCGCTGGATGACCCGGCGGGGCAGTCCGGCCCGGTCGGGGCGGGCGGCGTTGCGCTCGGCGCAGACCGACTCGGGCATGTCGAGGACGATCGCGATGGGCAGGACGTCGTGCTCGCGGGCCAGCCGGACGAGCGCGCGGCGGGACTCCTGCTGGACGCTGGTGGCGTCCACGACGGTGAGGCGTCCGGCGGCGAGCCGCTTGCCGGCGATGTAGTGGAGGACCTCGAAGGCGTCCTTGCTGGCGCTCTGGTCGTTCTCGTCGTCGGCGACCAGGCCCCGGCAGTAGTCGGAGGAGAGGATCTCGGTGGGCTTGAAGTGCTTGCGGGCGAAGGTGGACTTGCCCGATCCGGTGGCGCCGACGAGGACGACGAGGGACAGGTCGGTGACGGGGAGCACGCGGTGGGCCGCGCGGTCTGCCGTGCGGTCGGTGGTGGGGGTGGTCATGCTGCCTCGCCCTCCTTCGGGGTCTCGGTGGCGATGGTGAAGACGGCCATCTGGGTCGGGGCTCCGACCTCGGGGTCCTCGTCGCCGACGGGTACGTGGGCGACGGTGTAGCCGTGCCGGCCGGCGACGCGGGCGGCCCAGGCGCGGAACTCCTCGCGGGTCCACTCGAAGCGGTGGTCGCGGTGGCGGGCGTGTCCGGCGGGCAGGGACTCCCAGCGGACGTTGTACTCGACGTTCGGGGTGGTCACGAGGACGGTGCGGGGGCGGGCCGCGGCGAAGACGGCGTACTCCAGCGCGGGCAGCCGGGGCAGGTCGAGGTGCTCGATGACCTCGCTGAGCACGGCCGCGTCGTAACCGGCCAGCCGCTTGTCGGTGTAGGCCAGCGAGCCCTGGAGCAGCCGGACGCGGGAGCTCTGCCGCTCCCCCATCCGCTCCAGCCGCAGCCGGCGGGCGGCGACGGTCAGCGCCCGCACGGACACGTCGACGCCGAGGACCTCGGTGTACGCCGGGTCCTTGAGCAGGGCCCGCACCAGGTGTCCCTCGCCGCAGCCGAGGTCGAGCACCCGCTGGGCGCCGGCCTCGCGCAGTGCGCCGAGGATCGCGTCACGCCTGCGCACGGCGAGCGGGACGGCCCGCTCCGGGGTGCCGGCGGCTTCCGGCGCCGCCTCGGCACCGTCCGGGGCCGCGTCCACGGCGTTGTCGAGTTCCTCGGCCTCGCTCCCGTCGGCCTCGGCCAGCCGGGCCAGTTCCAGGCGCTCCATGGCGTCGCGGGTGAGCTCCTTGCGGCGGGCCAGGTAGCGGGCGGTGATCAGCGCGTGCTCGGGGTGCCCGGCCAGCCAGCCGTCACCGGCGCGCAGCAGCTTGTCGACCTCGTCGGGGGCGATCCAGTAGTGCTTGGCGTCGTCGAGCACCGGCAGCAGGACGTACAGCTGGCGCAGCGCGTCCTCCAGCCTGGCCCGGCCCTCCAGCACGAGCCGCACGTAACGGCTGTCGCCCCATTCCGGGAACCGCTCGTCCAGCGCGATCGGCGTGCTCTCCACCCGGTCCCAGCCCAGCGGGCCGAACAGGCGGCGCACCAGCTCCGGGCCGCCGCGGGCGGGCAGCACCGGGATCTCGATCCGCAGCGCGAGCGGCCGGCCCGGCAGTTCGGGGCGCAGGGTGCACTGGCCCTTGAGAGCGGTGCGGAAGACCCCGCTGAGCGCGACGGCGAGCAGCGAGGAGGCCGCGTACGGGCGGTCGTTGACGTACTGGGCGAGGGCGGCGTCGGGCGCCCCGCCCCGCCCCTTGCCCTGGCCGCGCCGGACGAGCGCGACGGGGTCCACCTCCAGCAGCAGCGCCGCCGTGCACCGTTCGGCCGTGGCCTCGGGGTAGAACACGTGAGCGGTGCCGTGCGAGGTGGAGAAGGCCTGCGTCCTGCCGGGATGCTTGTGCAGCAGGAATCCCAGGTCAGTGGCCGGATTCTCCGTCGTGCCGGTGGTGCTGATCGTCAGGAACATGCGCTCCAGCATGACCCGGCCCCCGCCGTCGGTGCGAACGGATTTCCGGTGGCCGCCCGCCGGACGGGGCGCAGGTGCGGCGGCCGGCCCGCTCCTGCGGGTGATCCGGCCGCCGCCCCGCGAGGACCTCCAATGGGTCGGGTCAGCGCTGCTTGGGGATGTTCAGCGGGCGGCCGATGTGCCAGTGCGGCTCGGTGCCGCTGTACGGGCACAGGTAGGCGATCCGCTCGTGCTGCCACGGCTGGATCCGGTGCATCTCGCTCGCGGCGTGTTCCGCCGCGGCCTCGTTGGCGAACTGCTTCTTCTCCCCGCACGCCCTGGAGCGGGTGATGCGGCGCCTGGCGGCGGCGCCCGTCCTGCTGGTGCGCTTCATCCGTCCTGCCTATCCCAGCAGGAGCCCACCAGAAAGAGCCTTCACCCGATCGAGTGATAGTCGGTCGCGGCCCCTTGCCTTCGCCCCGGATCACGCCAGACGCGGCCCCAGCTCGGCGATGCGGTCCGGGCCGATGCGGCAGCAGCCCCCGACGAGCCGGGCACCCGCCGCACGCCAGGCCTCGACGGGCCAGGGGGCGGAGGTGGCGGGGGCGTTCCAGCTCCCGGTGGCGGCGTCCCAGACGGAGCCGTCGTTCGGGTAGGCCACCAGCGGCTTGGCGGTGACGGAGGCGGCGGCCTCCAGGGCGGGCAGCACGTCCGCCGGATCGCAGCAGTTGACGCCGACCGCGATCACCTCGGGGGCGGCGGCCACCAGGGCGAACGCCTCCGTGAGGGGCTGGCCGGCCCGGGTGCGGCCGCCCGCGACCGTGTACGTGAGCCAGGCGCGGGCGCCCGTACCGGCGAGCACCCGCAGCAGGGCCTGCGCCTCCTGGACGTCCGGAACGGTCTCCAGCGCCAGGACGTCGGGGCCGGCCGCCAGCAGCGCCCCGATCCGGGGCCGGTGGAAGCCGGCCAGCTCCGCCACGGTGAGCCCGTACCGGCCGCGGTACTCGGAGCCGTCCGCCAGGAGCGCCCCGTACGGGCCCACCGAGGCGGCCACCCAGACCTCCCGGGCGGCGGCCCCGGCGGCCGCGCCGGCCACCCGCACGCTCCGCTCCAGCAGGTCCGGCTCGTCGCCGACCTGGTAGCTCGCGGTGATCAGCACCTCGGCGCCGGCCCGCACGTACGCCGTGTGGGCGGCCTCCACCTGGCCCGGGCGCTCGGCGAGCACCCGGCCCGTCCACATCCCCCCGGACAGGTCGCAGCCCTGGTCGGCGAGCTGGTTGCTGAGGCCGCCGTCCAGGAGCACGGCCCTGCGGGCCAGGGCTTCGGCGAGCGGGCCGGTCGCACGGGGCACGGCGGCGGCCCTACCGGCCGAGCTGGGGCAGGACGCGGGCGGAGATCAGCTCCAGGTGGTCCAGGTCGCCGAGGTCGAGGAGCTGGAGGTAGACGCGCGAGGAGCCGATGGCGGAGTAGGTGCCGAGTTTCTCGACGACCTCGTCCGGGGAGCCCGCCAGGCCGTTGGCCTTCAGCTCGTCGACCTCGCGGCCGATGGCGGCGGCCCGGCGCGCGACCTCGGCGTCGTCCTTGCCGACGCACACCACCAGGGCGTTGGAGTAGACGAGTTCGTCCGCCTTGCGGCCGGCCGCGGCGGCGGCCTCCCGGACCCTGGCGAACTGCCGCCGGCTGTCCTCCACCGAGGCGAACGGCATGTTGAACTCGTCCGCGTAGCGGGCGGCGAGCCGCGGGGTGCGCCGCGCGCCGTGGCCGCCGACGAGGATGGGCACCTTGGCCTGGGCGGGCTTGGGGAGCGCCGGGGAGTTCTCCACCTGGTAGTGGACCCCCCGGTGGTCGAAGACGGCGCCGGGCTCGGTGGCCCACATCCCGGTGACGATGGCCAGCTGTTCCTCCAGCCGGGCCATCCGCTCCGCGGGGAAGGGGATCCCGTACGCCTTGTGCTCCTCCTCGAACCAGCCCGCGCCCAGGCCGAGTTCCACCCGGCCGCCGGACATCTGGTCGACCTGCGCCACCTGGATCGCGAGGACGCCGGGCAGCCGGAAGGTACCGGCCGTCATCAGCGTGCCCAGCCGGATCCGCTTCGTCTCCCGGGCCAGGCCCGCGAGGGTGATCCAGGCGTCCGTGGGACCCGGCAGGCCGTCGACGGAGCCCATCCGCAGGTAGTGGTCCGACCGGAAGAACGCGTCGAAGCCCAGCTCCTCGGTGGCCTTGGCGACGGTCAGGAGGGTCTCGTAACTCGCACCCTGCTGCGGTTCGGTGAAAATGCGAAGATCCATGCTCGCCATCCTGCCCTTCCGACCCCTGCCGGGTGGTCGGCGGTTGATTCGGTTGTTGGCCGTGGCCGGCCGTCGGCTACCTCGTACGGGTGAACGGGAGTCGTTGCAGGGACGGGTGGCTTCGTTGAGACGCCAGTCTGAGCAGGGAACGTCCGTGCTGCTGCAGGGGATGGGGAGAGGGGCCTATGGCCCGCGGTGGGAGGAAGCGGGAGCCGAAGCGTGCGCTGCGCGAGCTGGTCGCGCCGTTCACCGTGTCTGCTCCTGCGGGTGCGCGGATCAGGGATCGTCTGCGCGTGTCCGCGGAGGATGCCCTGGTCTTGCGGTTTGTTGGCGGGCATCTGGGCGGGTGCGCCCGTGCCGATCTGGCTGAGCGGCTGCGGATTGGTCGGGTGGCGGTGAAGGGGAATCGGCGGGCGGAGCGTAAGCGGGCGCTGACGAAGGTGTCGTCATCGCGCTGGGCGGGGGCGATGACCCGCGCCAGTGAGGATCAGTACCAGCTCTCCCTGCGGTGTCTGTTTGATGAGAGGGCCTCCCTGCGCCGGGCCATCGCCAGGATCCGTCAGCGTCTGGCGGTGCCGTGCGGGCAGCGTGCGGGCGGTGTCCGGGGCTATCCGAGCCCTGCCGAACGTGCGCAGAAGCAGCGCCGGTTGCAGGTGCTCACCGCGCGCCTGGCCGACGTGGAGGCCCGTATCGAGGTTGGGCATCCGTCGGTCGCCGTAGGCGGCAGGCGGCTCGCCAAGGTGCGGCACCACCTCACGGAGGCCGGTCTCAGTGAATCCGGGTGGCGGGAGCGGTGGGAGGCGGCCCGCCTGTTCCTGACTGCCGACGGGGAGTCGGGGGCCCGGTTCGGGAACTACACGATCAGTGTGGACCCGGCCTGCGGCACGGTCTCGATCGTGCTTCCCGAGCCCTTGCGGCACCTGGCGAACGCGCCACGCGGCCGCTACCGCCTCGCCTGCACCGTCATCTTCAACCACCGCCGGGGCGAGTGGCTGGACCGGGTCACAGCCAACCGGGCCGTGCGCTACGACATCACCCACGACCCCGAACGTGGCCGCTGGCATCTCGACGCGTCCTGGTCCACCCCGAAAACGGTCCTGCCCACCCCGGCCGAGCTTGCCGCCACCGGTGTGCGGCTGCTGGCCGTGGACCTCAACGCCGGCCACCTCGCCGCATGCGTCATCGACGCGCACGGCAACCCGGTGGGCCGGCCCTTCACGCTCCCCGCCGACCTGACCGGACCCGCATCGCAGCGCGACGGACGACTGCGGCAGGCGATCAGCGAACTCATCCACCTCGCCAAGGCGAACGGCTGCGCCGGTCTGGCGATCGAAAACCTCGGCTTCGACGACGCCCGCGCCACCGGCCGCGAAACCATGGGCCGCGGCAGACGCGGCAAGGCCTTTCGCCGCACGGTCGCCGGACTCCCCACCGCCCGCTTCCGGGAACGCGTGCGCGGCATGGCCCACCACGCGGGGCTCGTCGTCGTCGCGGTCGACCCCGCCTACACCTCCCGTTGGGGAGCACAGCACTGGAAGCAGCCTCTCCAGCAGCAGTCGAAGACCGTTGCCGTCACCGGCCACCACGCGGCCGCAGCGGCGATCGGCAGGCGCGCCCTCGGACACGGGGCACGGCGTCGGCCAGGTGTGACCGCACACGACCAGAGGATCGTGTTGCGGAGAGCTACCGGCCAGACCGTCCCCCGGCCGAGGGCGTGCGGGACCGCGAGCCCGCCAAGGACCACAGGCACGCCCCACCAGGGCACCAAGACCTGCCGGGACCGAAGCGACCAGCTCGCGCTGCTCTCCGTTTCCCAAGACCGTTCGGGGAGACAACCGGCCAGCCCGGTTTACGGCGATCCGGCCAACACCGGCCGACATCGCTAGGAATGGTGAATCTTCGTCAACCGGAAGGGCCACCGCCCCGCCCCGCCAGTGACCAGCGCCGATGGGGATCGTTGGCTCGGACGGAGCCGGACCGCCCGGCCCGCGCGCCGGCGGCCTCCCGCCGATGCGTCCACCGCCCCCTTCCGCACCGGAAGGGCCAGGGCCGAGGAGGCCGCCATGTCCCACGAGTCCGCGCCAGAGCATCCCGGACAGACCGGACAGGCAGCACACGACCACGCACGCCAGGAGTCCGCGGCTCCCGCCCAGGGCGGCGCACCGAAGGGCCTGCTCCAGCAGATGGAGGAGCTGATGGCGGCGCTGAACGCCGACCTCTCCCAGCTCGACGCCGACCTCCAGCACTCCGCGGACCGCACCACCCTCCCGGCCGCGCCGACGGCCTCCGGCGGCCGCGCGTACGAGGGCGAGCTCCGCTCCGACCGCCACTCCGACCGGTCCTTCTGACCGTACGGGGGTCCCGTCGCGCGCGGCGGGACCCCCAGCCGCGCACCCGCCCGCCCGGGCCCGCTCCCGGCTCAGCTCACGCCGGACGCCGAGCCCCGCTCGCGCACGGCAGCCATCCGGCGCAGGAGTGCCCGCACCCGGTCGCTCGACTCGTCCGCCGCGTCGATCGACTCTATGCACTGCCAGTACAGGCCCTCGTCGTCCGTCGCGCAGGCCACCCCGACGAGGGCTATGCCGACCTCGCCGAGCAGCTCCTGGAGCCCGAGCAGTGCCTGCCGTATGTCGGCCGTCCCGGTGAGCTGCGCCGCCCTGGGCGGCTGTTCGGGAGGTCTTCCCTCGCCCCGCAGGGCCGCCCGGTCGATGACCCCGCACCCTCTGCCGCCGGCTTCACCCAGTCCCCGCGCCTCCGCTCTCAGCTCCGGCGGCCCGGTGACCGCCAGCCAGCTCCCCATGCCCTGTGCGAGCGCCTGGGCCTGCCAGGCCTCGCCCACGATGTCCCATGCCTCCCCGCTCCGCGCCAGCGCGTGCCGGCCGGCCGCGATGAGCCGTACCGCATCCATATGCCGTCCCCCGTCCGCACGACATCCCGCCGTTCTCCACTACCCAGAGTGAAGGCAACGAGCCAGTAAAGCCAGGGGTATTCGGAAATCTGTGGACACAAACATGGTTGTGGACGACGCCATCACTCCGAAGAGTGACGATCTGGTGTCGAAGTACCGGTTACCGGGAAGCGGTGCTCGTTCCTCTCGATCTTCGCGGCCAGCGCATCCAGCACATCAACCCCGACCACCTCACAGAACTGCAGCAGGTACGCCATCACGTCGGCGACCTCGTCGGCCACTCTGTGTGCGCTTTCGGGCTTCTCCATGACCACCGCCGACTGTTCCGGAGTCAGCCACTGGAAGATCTCGACCAGTTCGGCTGCCTCCACGCTCAGGGCCACGGCCAGGTTCTTGGGCGTGTGGTACGGGGCCCAGTCCCGGGCGGCCGCGAAATCGGCCAGCCGTCGCTGGAGTCGGTACAGGCGTTCGTCCCGCCGGGGCGGGGGCCCGTCACCCGTGGGTGCTGCGTCGTTCATGGGGACAGGTCTACCACTGAGACGCCGGGGGCCCCGCGTCCGGTTCCCGCGGTGTCCTCGCCGACCGCCGCCACCAGCCTGATGTGCCCGCGCCCGCCGGACAGCAGGGCCAGCCGCAGCAGTTCGGCGGACTGCCGGCGGTCCAGCCCCCGGTCCAGGCCGTCGGCGAGGACGGTGAGGGCCTGGCGGGCGGAGAGCAGTTCGGCGGCCGGGTCCACCTCCAGCACCCCGGGGCCGGTGAGCAGGACCAGGGCCAGCGCCAGGAAGCGCAGTTCGCCCGCGCCGAGCCGGTCCAGGCCGGTGGGAGGGCGGCCGGGGCCGCGGTCCAGCACGGCGGCCACCAGCCCGGCCCCGTGCGCGGCCGCTCGCCCGGCCGCCCGTACGTCCAGCCCCGCCACCGGCCCGGCGCAGCCGGTCCGCGCCGCCCCGGCCAGCAGCGCGTGGCGGGTGCCGCATTCGTGGCGGGTCCGGCGCAGCACGTCGGCCAGGTTCCCGCAGTCGGTGCGCAGCCGGCCCTCGCCGGCCGGGACGGGCGCCCGCATCCGGCCGGGGTCCGGGTCGCAGGCGAACACCGCGCGCAGGGCCACCACCACCTGCTCGGCGGCGGCCAGCACCCGGCGCTGGCCCGCCGTGGACCCGGCGACGCGCAGCGGCAGCAGTCCGGTGCCGAGGCGGTCGTCGGGCATCGGCGCGCGGGTCACGCCCACGGTGCCGCCGGTGAACCAGGCGGCCTCGACGGTGCGCCGGCGCGGGTCGCGCAGGGCGGTGGTGAGCAGGATCCGGCCGTCCTGGGAGAGCCGTTCGCCGGCGATGCGCAGCACGGGTTCGGCCTGGACCGCGAGGTCGAGGCGGACGGGGCCGCAGGGGCCGTCGACCGTGCAGCCGAGGCGGAATCCGCGCCGCCCGCCGCCGTCGGGGAGGGCCCCTTCGGGCACCCGGGACCCGGGGTCGGGGAAGGCCTCGCGCAGGGTGGCGCCGGAGGCGAGGGCGGCCAGCGCCCGGTAGGCGTCCAGGGCCTGGGTCTTGCCGCTGCCGCTGGGGCCGGTGAAGAGGGTCACGGGGCCCAGGGGGAAGGCGGCCGCCCGGTGCGGCCCGAAGGCGGAGAGCCGCAGCTCGGTGACGGCGGGCCGGGCCGGTCCCGCGTCGGCGGGCGCACCGCCGGAGGGGGCGGCACCGCCGGAGGGGGCGGCACCGCCGGAGGGGGCGGCTCCGTCGGCACTCGGCGGCGTACCGGACGCGCGGCCGGCATCGGCGGCGCGGCCGGCATCGGCGGCGGAGCCGGGCTCGCCCCGGGGGTGTCCGCGTAACGGGCTGTCGGCCGCGGCTGCCGGGCACGGCGGCGTACCGGTCGGGGCGGCGGCGGGGCGGCCGGGCCCCGCCGCGTCCAGGATGGCGTCCATGGCCGGACGGTACGGTCCGCCCGGGTGCCGGGGTGCCCGCCGAACCGTTCCGCCGCCGCGACCTTCCTACGATCGGGGGACGGCCGCGGCCGCGATCCCCTCCACCTCGGTCCCGACCGGGGCCAGCAGGAAGACGTTGCGGTCGACCCGGTGCATGCCGCTGCCGAGGCCGAAGACCACACCGCTGCTGAAGTCGAGGATCCGCTTGGCCACTTCGCTGTCCGCGCCGGTGAGGTCCAGCAGTACGGGGATCTGCGCGATCAGGTACTCCGCCACCTCCCGCGCGTCGGCGAAGATCTGAACGCGGATCACCACGAAGCGCCGCTGTTCCGCCGCGGCCGCTCCGGGGGCCTTGGGGATGGTGCGGTGGTCCACCCGGGAGGGCCATTCGTTGCGACTGCGCAGCGGCACCACCTGCGCGAGTCCCTCCCACTGCTCGTCGGTGACGTCGTACCTGCTCACCGGGCCGCCTCGGCCGTGCGCTTCATGTGCATCCACCCATCCTCTCGTGTTTCACCCGTTCAGCCCAACACCGACACGAAGGACGTAGGGTCGCCGCCATGACCAATGGCGACGAGGTCCGCACGTTGAGCGACACCGCGGGCTCCGGCCCCGCCCGGTCCGGTACCGCGGGGAAGGGCGGGCCGGCCGCACGGCCGCTGCGCCGCGAGGACGCGATCCGCAACCGGGTGCAGATCCTCGCGGCCGCCGAGCAGTTGTTCACCGAGCGGGATCCGCGCGGTGTGACGATGGACCACATAGCCAAGGCGGCCGGCGTCGGCCGGGCCACGCTCTACCGGCGGTTCCCCGATCCGGCCTCCGTGGCCGCCGCGCTGCTGGACGAGCACGAGCGGGCCCTGCGCGGGCGCCTGGCGTTCGGCCCGCCGCCGCTGGGTCCGGGCGCCCCGCCGGCGCAGCGGCTGGCCGCCTTCTACGCGGCGGCCCTGGAGCACCTGGAGCGGCACCTGCCGCTGGTGCTGGGCATCGGCCCGGGCCCGGCCCGGTTCGCGGGCGGCACGTACCGGCACTGGCGCGCGCACGTCCGGGCCCTGCTCGTGGAGGCGGGTGCCGACGATCCCGACGTCAGCGTGGACGCCCTGCTCAGCCCGCTCTCCCCGGAGGTCTACCAGTTCCAGCGGCACACCCTGGGCTTCGCGCCGGCGCGGATCGCCGAGACGCTCGGCCGGCTGGCGCGCGGGGTACTCCCCGACTCACAGATAGGTTAGGTTAGGCATACCTAAGTCAATCTCCGATGAGGGAGAGATCCGCATGCGCCTGCCCGGTGCCCCCGCCGCCACGCCCGCCGCCCGGCCCACCGGGGCCGAGCTGGTCCGCTCCGTCCTGGCCGCCGCCCACTCGATGACGGTCGTCATCGACGGCGTGCGCCACGAGGTCCGCAACCTGGACGGCGGGGACGTGCTCGGCCGGCTGCACCTGCACCCCGCCGCACCCCTGGCCGGGCACCCCGCCGCACTGCTGAACGACGGCCTGCCCGCCATCCGGCTGGAGTTCACCGACATCGCCCCGACACCCGTACGCGACCGGGTGCGCGCCCGCGTCACCGTCCTGGGCCACCTGCTGACCCCCTGGGCCGACGAGGCCTCCGCCCCCGGGACCACCACCTGCGTGGAGTACGGCCAGGCGGTCCTGGAGACCGCGCGGGGAACCTCGTACATCGGACTGGACGAGCTGGACGAGGCCTGGCCCGACCCGCTGGCCCCCTACGAGGCCGGCATGCTCACCCACCTCCTCGACGACCACCCCGAACTGGTGACCCTGCTGCTTCGGCTGGTACGGCCGCTGCCCTCGGCCGCCGTCGTCCGCGCGCTGCCGCTGGCCATGGACCGGTACGGGATCACCCTGCGCCTGGAGGAGCGCACCGGCCACCGCGACGTGCGCCTGCCCTTCCCCTCCGTCCTCGACGACGTCGACCAGGCGGGCACCCAGATCCAGGCCCTGCTCAGCGCGGCCCGGCGGCGCTCGCACCGCAACTCCCTCCCCGCTTGAGGAACCCTGGAGTCCGGGCACCGGCCCGGAATTCCCGCCGCGACCTGCTCCGTTGTGGCGTACATGAAGGCAATCACCTACGACAGCTACGGAACTCCCGCCCGGCTGGAGCTCGTTGAGGTTCCCGAGCCCAAGGTCGCCCCGGGGGAGGTCCTGATCCGGGTCAAGGCCGCCGGGGTCAACCCGGTGGACTGGAAGCTCGCCGCCGGGTACCTCGACCCGATCCTCGAAGTCCGCTACCCCGTCATACCCGGCTGGGACGTGGCCGGAGTCGTCGAGGCCGTCGGCCCCGACACCTTCGAATTCGCCGTCGGCGACGAGGTGTACGGGTACGTCCGCAAGGAGTGGGTCGAACTCGGCACCTACGCCGAGCTCGTCTCGGCCCCCGTGCGGACGCTGGCCCGCAAGCCGCGCGCCCTGACCTTCGAGCAGGCCGCGGGCATACCGCTGGCCGGCCTCACCGCGTACCAGTCCCTCACCCGCGTGGACGTCAAGGCCGGCGAGACCGTCGTCATCCACTCCGCGGCGGGCGGCACCGGCTCCCTCGGCGTGCAGATCGCCGTCGCGCTCGGACTGCGCGTCATCGGCACGGCCGGCGCGCACAACCACGACTACCTGCGCTCGCTCGGCGCCGAGCCCGTCCTGTACGGGGACGGCCTCGCGGACCGGATCCGCGAGCTCGCCCCCGAAGGCATCGACGCCGGGCTGGACTTCTTCGGCGAGGGCGCCGTGGACATCCTCCAGACGCTCGTCAAGGACCGCGGCCGGGTGGTCTCCATCGCCGATTACGAGGCCGCCGCCAAGGGCGCGCACCAGCTGTGGGTGCGCCCGGACACCGCCGACCTGACGTTCCTGGCGGAACTCGCCGACTCGGGCAGGCTCACGGTCAACGTCGAGCACGCGCTGCCGCTCGCCGAGGCCGCGAAGGCCTGGGAGCTCAGCGCCGCCGGCCGCACCCGCGGCAAGATCGTCCTGACGGTCTGAGCGCCGGCCGGGCGCAGCCGGGGGCCGCGTGCGGTCGGCCCCCGGGCACCGTCCGGGCCGGGAACACGGGCGGGCCCCGGAGCGCGTGCTCCGGGGCCCGCGCCGTTCCCCTCCCCCTCCTCCCCTACCGGGTGTGGCGGTTGACGGGGCGCGGCAGGCCGTAGTTCTCGCGCAGGGTGCGTCCCTCGTACTCGGTGCGGAACAGCCCCCGGTCCTGGAGGACCGGCACGACCTGGTCGACGAAGTCGGTGAGGCCTGTGGGCAGGACGGGCGCCATGATGTTGAAGCCGTCGGCCGCACCCTGGGTGAACCACTCCTCCAGCTGGTCCGCGATCTGCTCGGCGGTGCCCGCGAAGACGCGGTGGCCGCGGCCCGCGCCGAGGCGCGCGATCAGCTCCCGCAGGGTGAGCCCGTCGCGGCGGGCGATCTCGGCGACGAGCGTGAAGCGGCTCTTGTTGCCGTTGATCTCCCGCTCCTCGGGGAGCTCGGGCAGCGGGCCGTCGAGATCTGCGCCGGTGAGGTCGGTGCCCAGCATCCCCGACAGCTGCGCGAGCCCGTACTCCGGGACCTGCAGCTCGGTGAGCTCCCGCTCCAGGGCCTTCGCCTCGGCCTCGGTGGCACCGATGACGGGGGCGATGCCGGGCAGGACGAGCAGCTCGTCCTCGGTGCGGCCGTGGCGGGCGAGGCGGGACTTGAGGTCCTTGTAGAACGTCTGGCCGTCGGCGAGGGTCTGCTGCGCGGTGAAGACGGCCTCCGCGTACTGGGCCGCGAACTCCTTGCCGGACTCGGACGAGCCGGCCTGCACGAGCAGCGGGTACCCCTGCGGGGAGCGCGGCACGTTGAGCGGGCCCGCGACGCCGAAGTACTCGCCCTTGTGCGCGGCCGGGTGGAGCTTGTCGGTGTCGGCGTAGATGCCGCGCTCCTTGTCGAGGACGATCGCGTCGTCCTCCCAGCTGTCCCAGAGCTTGGTGGCGACGTCGAGGAACTCGCGGGCCCGGTCGTAGCGCAGCCCGTGCTCCAGGTGCTCCTCCCGGTTGAAGTTGCGGGCCTCGTCGATGGTGCCGGAGGTGACGATGTTCCAGCCGGCCCGGCCGCCGCTGATGTGGTCGAGGGAGGCGAACTTGCGGGCGAGGTTGTAGGGCTCGTTGAAGGTGGTGGAGACGGTGGCGATCAGGCCGATGTGCTCGGTGACGGCGGCGATGGCGGAGAGCAGGGTGATCGGCTCGAAGCCGCCGAGGGCGTTGTACCGGGCCTTGCCCCACAGGGCCACGCCGTCCGCGAAGAAGATCGAGTCCAGCCGTCCGCGCTCGGCGGTCCGGGCCAGCTCCTGGAAGTAGCGCACGTCGGTGACGCGCTCGGGGCTGCTGGCCGGGTGCCGCCAGGCGGCGTCGTGGTGGCCTGCGTTCATCAGGAAGGCGTTGAGGTGGAGGGTGCGGGGTGCGGGCATGTCTGTTCCCTGGGTCGGGCGGGAGGGAGGGAGGGCGGGCGGCGCGGGGCGCGGGACCGGCGGTCAGGCGGGGACGCGCCAGAGGCTGAGGCGGCGCTCGACCGCCACCAGGACCTGGTTGAAGGCCACGCCGATGGCCGAGATCGTGACGATCCCCGCGTACATCTGCGGAATGGCGAAGTTGAACTGCGAGGCGTTGATCAGGTAGCCGAGCCCCGCCTTGGCGCCGATCATCTCGGCGGCCACCAGGACCAGGATCGACACCGCTCCGGCCAGCCGGATGCCCGTGAAGACGGCCGGGACGGAGGCCGGCAGGATCACCTTCTGGAAGAGCCTGGGCGTCGACAGGTTCATCGACCGGGCCAGCCGGACCAGGGTGGGGTCCGCGTTGCCGACGGCGCTGATGGTGTTCAGCAGGATCGGCCAGACGCAGGCGTAGACGACGATCGACACCTTCGAGGTCTCCCCGATGCCCAGGAGCAGGACGAAGACGGGGAGCAGCGCGAGGGCCGCCGTGTTGCGGAACAGCTCCAGCAGCGGGCCGAGGAAGGCCGCGACAGGCCGGTACCAGCCGATCAGGAGCCCGAGCGGGACCGCCACCACGACGGCGATGGCGAAGCCGCCGAAGGACCGGGTCAGACTGGCCCGGGCGTGCTCGCCGAGCTGCCCGTTGCCGAGCAGCTCCCACCAGGCCCGGGCCACCTCGCTGACCGGGGGCAGGAAGGTGGCGTCGACCAGGCCGAGCCGGGGCGCGGCCTCCCACAGCACGAGCAGGGCGAGGATCGCCGCCGACCGCAGCAGCGAGGCCCGCAGCCAGCGCAGTACGGGCACTGCCCGGGCCGGCCGGCGGACGGCGGGCGCGGCAGGGGCGGGGGCGGCGGCAGTGGCGGGGGCGGCGGGAGCCGCCGGCCGCGCCCCGTCCCGTACGGCGTCCGGGTCCGCGGGGGCCGGTCCGGCGGGGACGAGCGTGCCGGCCCCGGCGCGGGTGGCGGGGGCGGTGACGGGTGTGTCGGTGCTCATGCGGCGGCCTCTTCCTTCTCCAGTTGCTGGGCGCGGGCCACCTCGTCGTGGAGCAGGCTCCAGATCTCGTGGCGGTAGCGGGCGAACTCCGGGCTGGAGCGCAGGTCCTCGCCGGTGGCCCCGGTGAGCCGGTCGCCGAGCGAGACCGGGACGACCTCCTTGACCCGGCCCGGCCGGGAGGTGATGACCGCCACCCGCTGCCCGAGGTACACGGCCTCCTCGATGCCGTGCGTGATGAAGACGACGGTCTTGCCGGTCCGCTGCCAGATGCGCCGCAGCTCGTCCTGGAGGGACTCGCGGGTCTGCGCGTCCAGCGCGGCGAAGGGCTCGTCCATCAGCAGCACGTCCGGGTCGTACGCCAGCGAGCGGGCGATCGCGACCCGCTGGCGCATCCCGCCGGACAGCTCGTGCGGATGCCGGTCCTCGAATCCGCCGAGCCCCACCAGGTCCAGGAACTCCCGGGCCCTGGCCGCCCGTTGTCTGCGCGGGACGCCGGTGGCCTCCAGGCCGAACTCGACGTTGCCGAGCGCGGTGCGCCAGGGCAGGAGCGCGTACTGCTGGAAGACGATGCCCCGGTCCAGCCCCGGCCCGGTGACGGGCTCGCCGTCGAGCAGGATGCGGCCGGAGGTGGGCCGGGTGAGGCCGCCGAGGAGGTCCAGGAGGGTGGACTTGCCGCAGCCGCTGGGGCCGACGACGACCAGGAACTCCCCCGCCGCGATCTCCAGGTCGATCCCGTCGAGCGCGGTGAACTCGGCTCCCCTCCCACCCCCCTTGACGGGGAACGTCTTGGTCACGGACTCGAACACGATCTTGGCCATGCCGGTTCAGCCCTTCCCCTGGCCGTTGAACTCGTTGGTGTACAGGTCGGCGGCCTTGAGCTGGCCGGCCTTGATCTCGCCCCGCTCGCCGAGCCAGTCCAGCCACAGCTGGAACTCCTTGTCCTCGATGCGCCCGTACTGCCCGGCGACCCCGTAGGAGCGCCAGTACTGGAGGGTGGCGGTGTCCTCGTTGCGGCCGCGCCTCTTCACGATCTCGGTCTGGCGGGCGATGACCTCCTCGCGCGGGGTGGTGCGCGACCATTCGATGGCCTTGCCGACCCCGGTGACGAAAGTGCGGACGGTGTCCGGGTTCTGCTTCACGAACTGCTTCGTCATCACGTACGAGCCGGCGCTGAACCTGCCGAGCAGGTCGTAGTCGCTGAACAGCGGCCTGATCCCGCCGGCCGCGAGCGCCTTGTCGCGCAGTACGCCGCCCAGCACCCCGACCTCGATCTGCTTCTGCCGCAGCACCTGCTCGGTGTTGACGGGCGGCACGACGAGCGCCTCGACCTTGGCGGAATCCGCCTTCGATATCCCGTTGCGGCTCAGGTATACGTCCAGGAGGGCCTGGGAGTGCGCACCCAGGGTGTTCATGCCGACCTTCTTGCCGAGCAGGTCGCGGGCCGAGCGGATCGGGCTGTCCTCCAGGACGTAGTAGCCGCTGTACGCGTCCTGGTCGACGCCGTAGTAGGAGATGACGGAGGTGATCGGGGCCTTGCCGGAGGCGAGTTTGACGATCGCGCCGTTGAAGGCGCCGCCGAAGTGGATCTGGCCGGTGGCGGCGGACTGGATGTCCTGCGGGCCGCTGATGGTGTTGCCGACCCACTCCAGCTTGAGGTTCCCGAGGTAGCCGAGGTCGGCGGCCAGCTCCGGGAGGGTCACGTAACCCACGCTGCCCTGGTACTTGAGCGTGGTGACCTGGCCGCCGGGGCGGCCGGAACCGCCTCCGGTGGCGGTGGCCGTGCCGCAGCTCACCGCGGCCGCCGAGATGCCGAGCAAGGTCAGGAACTGGCGCCGGGAACGGGTGGCCGTGGTGGATGCTGCGGACATGACGGTTCCTTGGGTTACGGGACGGTGGTGAGGGCGGGGAAGGCGCGGAAGGCGTCGGCGAACTCGTCGACGGCCTGGAAGAGGTCCAGCTCGGCCTCGGGGCGCAGCCGGTCGGGGCCGGCCCCGCGCTCCACGGAGGAGTCCAGGACGAACCGCCCGGCGGTGACGTGCCGGGCACCGAGCGCGGCGAGCACCGGGCGCAGGGCGTAGTCGATCGTCAGGACGTGGGCGAGGCTGCCGCCGGTGGCCAGCGGCAGGACGTTCTTCCCGGCCAGGCCGTCCTGCGGGAGCAGGTCGAGGAAGGCCTTGAGGAGTCCGGTGTACGAGGCCTTGTAGACCGGCGTCGCGATGACCAGGCCGTCGGCTCCGGCGACGGCCTCCAGGGCGCGGCGGATCTCCGGCTCACCGCGCCGGGCGGACAGCAGGTCGGCGGCGGGGAGGGTGCGCACGGCCAGGTGCGCGGTCTCGAACCCGGCATGGGCCAGGCGCCGCAGCACGTGGCCGGTGACGACCTCGGTGCGGGAGTGGGCGGAGGGGCTGCCGGTGAGGGCGAGCAGCTTGGACGGCACGGCGTGCTCCGTTCTCGGGCGTGGGGAGGTCAGGCGGAGGCAGAGGCTCCGGACGCGATGCCGAAGGACGGCTCGGGAACGGCCTCCGGGCTGATCAGCCGGGAGGGCACCCCATCGGGCCCGACCGGGACGTCGCCGTCGACGGTGACCCGGCGCAGGGTGCGCTCGTGCTCGTCGGAGTCGTCGACGCCGTAGTGCTGGGTGGCGCGGTTGTCCCAGATCGCGACGTCACCGGCCCGCCACTGCCACCGCACGGTGTTCTCGGGGCGCTCGACGTGCGCCTGGAAGAGGTCGACCAGGACCCGCGAGTCCCGCCCGGTCAGCCCCTGGATCCGCTGCACGAAGTTGCCGAGGAGCAGGGTCCGCTCGCCGGTCTCGGGGTGGACGCGGACCAGCGGGTGCTCGGTGAGGAACTTGGTGGAGGTGAACACCTCCCGGTACTGGGCGAGGGCCTCGGGGAGGGCGTCCGGCTTCAGCGCGGCGTAGTCGTACTCGTTGGAGTGCACGGCCCGCAGCCCGTCGGCGAGCGCCCGCAGCGGCTCGGGCAGGTGGGAGTAGGCGGTGGCGGTGTTGGCCCAGAGCGTGTTGCCGCCGTACGGGGGGATGGTGACGGCCCGCAGGATCGAGAAGGCGGGGTAGGCCGGGACGAAGGTCACGTCGGTGTGCCACTGGTTGGCGCGGGCGCCGTGGTGGGAGTCGATGCCGAGGGCGTAACGCCCGTCCGCGGAGGGCACGGTGGGGTGCGCGACGGGCGTCCCGAGCAGCCGGGCGAAGGCCTCGTGGGAGGCCTCGTCCAGGTGGTCCTGGTCGCGGAAGAAGACGACCTTGTGGGCGAGCAGGGCGGCCCTGACCTCGGCGACGGTCTCGGCGGCGAGCTCGCCGCCCAGGCGGACGCCGCCGATCTCGGCGCCGATGCGGCCGCCGATCTTCGTGACGGTGGTGGCGGTGGCGGTATCGGTGGCAGTGGCGGTAGCCATGAGGACTCCTCGGTGTTATTTCCGCAGCGGAAGAAATGGGCGCAGCAGTAACCCGGACCCGGCGGTACGCCGGGGCACGGCGGAGCGGTGGTACGGGAGCGGCCGGGGCTGCGCCCCGGGCCCCGGCGGCGATCACGCGGCGGGGGTGCGGGGCGGCCGGGGGCCGACGGGTCGGGGGCTCAGGCCCCGAGAAGGGCCGGACAGCGGCCCGGACACCGGCCGGGCGCGCTACAGGGTCCGGAGGTGCGGAGCCGCGGGGCGGGGTACGCGTTCGCGGTCATGGCTCGGAGCCTGTCAGCGCCACCGCACGGGGTCAACCCCCGCCCCACCCCCCTACCGAGCCCCACCACACCCCCGCTGACCTGCACGTTCACCCCACCCCCCGGCCGAAAACCCCTGGCCGGATTTCACGGCCCCGCAACGCCCCCGCCATGTCGCTCCGCGGGGGGTGTGGGGTGGGCGGTAGCCCCTGGGGCGGTCTCAGGGAGGGTTGGGGGCTTCCCGTCAGTCCCATCGTCCTTCCGGTTCGGGCCGGTCCCTCAAGGGC
>NZ_JBWKEZ010000023.1:94247-105143 GCF_056434525.1 Streptomyces sp. NPDC044002 | reverse complement strand
CTATAGCCCCGCCGGCGTTTGAGGCGCGGGGGTCTGGGGGCGGAGCCCCCAGGAGGGGTCCGGGCGCAGCCCGGGTGGGGGCACCTCCCAGCGGTAGCTGGGGGAGGGCGAAGGGCGGGGCGGGGAGCAGCGCCGCAGGCGGCCCCAGGCACGGCGGCCCGCACGTACCCCGGCACCCGGCACCCGGCACGGCGATGCCCCCGGATCGCGACGGAGTCCGGGGGCATCGGCACGGGGTACTACAGGGCCACGCCCAGCAGGGCGTCGACCGTGCGCGAGACCAGGCCCGGGGCCGACTCGTCGTCGCCGTCGGAGGCGTTCTGCGCGTCCACCCAGGCGTCCACGGCCGCCAGCGCCGCCGGGGCGTTCAGGTCGTCGGCCAGGGCCGCGCGGACCTCCTCCACCAGCGCCTCGGCCGGCAGGCCGTCCGGCCGGGAGACGGCCGCGCGCCAGCGCGCCAGGCGGGCCTGCGCCTGTGCGAGGACGTCGTCGGTCCACTCCCAGTCCGCGCGGTAGTGGTGCGCGAGCAGGGCCAGGCGGATGGCCGCCGGGTCCACCCCGGCCCGCCGCAGGGCGGAGACGAAGACCAGGTTGCCCTTGGACTTCGACATCTTCTCGCCGTGCAGCGCGACCATGCCCGCGTGGACGTAGGCCTTGGCCATCGGGAACTCGCCCGTCAGGGCCTGCGCGTGCGAGGCGCCCATCTCGTGGTGCGGGAACGCCAGGTCGGATCCGCCGCCCTGGATGTCGAAGCCCATGCCCAGGTGCTCCAGGGCGATGGCCACGCACTCGATGTGCCAGCCCGGCCGGCCGCGGCCCAGGGAGCCGCCGTCCCAGCTGGGCTCGCCCTCGCGGGCGGCCATCCACAGCATCGGGTCGAGCGGGTTCTTCTTGCCCGGGCGGTCGGGGTCGCCGCCGCGCTCGGCGGACAGGACCCGCATCGCCGCGGCGTCGAGGTGGGAGACCCCGCCGAAGTTCGGGTCGGCCTCCACCGAGAAGTAGACGTCGCCCTCCAGCTCGTACGCGGCGCCCGCGTCCCGCAGCCGCTCCACCAGCGGCACGATGCCGGGTATGGCCTCGACGGCGCCGATGTAGTGCTGCGGCGGCAGCATGCGCAGGGCGGTCATGTCCTCGCGGAAGAGGGCCGTCTCGCGTTCGGCGAGCTCGGTCCAGTCGTGCCCGTCGCGCAGCGCCCGCTCCAGCAGCGGATCGTCCACGTCCGTGACGTTCTGGACGTAGTGGACCTGCCGCTTGTTGTCGAGCCACACGCGCTGCACGAGGTCGAACGCGTTGTAGGTCGCCGCGTGACCGATGTGGGTCGCGTCGTACGGGGTGATCCCGCAGACGTAGAGGCGGGCGACGGGACCGGGGTCGAGGGTGATCGTCCCCTGGGTCGCGGTGTCGTGGATCTGGAGGTCGCGGCCCTTGCCGGGCAGGGCGGGGACCTCAGAAGCGGGCCAGGCATGCATGGTTCGAGCCTAACCGGACGAGTGTTCCGGAAACGAATGGGACCAGCACTGTTGGCTTGATCGGCACTCTTGCGGTCTGGCCGGTTCTGTGCGTCCGCGATCATCCGCAGACGTCCCTGCTCAGACGGGCGGCCAGGGGATCGAGGGCCACTGCCCGGACGGCTGCGGATGCTTCCCGTCCCGCAGCAACTGCGCCACGCGGGCCCGTACGGCGGCCAGCTCGACGGGGGTGATCAGTTCGCCCAGCCGGGTGGCGAGCGGCGCCCCCTCGGCCAGCTGTCCCTCCAGCGATCCCAGGACCTCGCGGGCCTCCTCCGTGAGCGGCTCCCCCGCCCAGCCCCACAGGAGGGTGCGCAGCTTGTCCTCCGTGTGGAAGGTCACGCCGTGGTCGATCCCGTAGAGCCGGCCGTCCGGCGCGGGCAGCAGGTGGCCGCCCTTGCGGTCACCGTTGTTGATCACGGCGTCCAGTACGGCGAGGCGGCGCAGCCTGGGGTCGTCGGCGTGCACGAGGAGGGCGGTGCGGCCCTCCCCGACCTCGGCGAGGGCGACCGGCTTCCAGCCCTCCCCCGCCTCCTCTCCCTCGACCAGGGCCAGCAGCCCGGACTCCGGCTGTTCTCCGGCGTCGATCCAGTGCTGGACCATGCCTTCTCCGTACGGGCCGTCGCGCAGCACGGTGGTGGGCACCAGCCCCCACCCGGTGGCCTCGGAGACCAGGTAGGCGGCGCGCTCGCGCCGGGCGAGGTTCCCGTCGGGGAAGTCCCACAGGGGCCGCTCGCCCTTGACGGGCTTGTAGACGCACTCCGCGCTGCGCCCCTCGTGGGCGACGGTGCACAGCAGGACCGCGTTGGACGCCTCGGCGATGCGGCCGCGGACGGTGAGCTCACCGCGGGTGAGCAGCTCCTCTATCGGGGTCACCTCGCTCACGCCTGGCGCCGGTACCCGTTCTGGCGGGGGCAGACGTGGCCCTCGGGGTCGAGGGGCAGGCTGCACAGCGGGCACGGCGGCCGGCCCGCGTTGACCACGTCGAGGGCCCGCTTGGCGAAGGCCCGGGCCTGGGCTCCGGAGAGGCGGACCCGCAGCATCGGCGGGCCGTTCTCCTCGTCCTGGAGCAGGCGCTCCTCCGCCTCGGCGAGGTCCTCCTCGGATTCCGCGTCGAGTTCGACGAGCGCCTGCGCCTCGACGATCATCCGCTGTTCCTCGCCGTCCCAGGCGAGGGCCATGGTGCCGACGCGGAACTCCTCCTCGACGGGGACGTCCAGCGGGGCGGTGTCGGCGGCCTCGGCGGAGGCGACGGCCGGGACGGGCGCGTTGCCGCCGGTGCGCCGCACGACCTCGTCCAGCAGCTCGTCCATCCGCTCGGCCAGCGCCGCGACCTGGGTCTTCTCCAGGGACACGCTGGTGACGCGGGCGCCCGAGGAGGCCTGGAGGAAGAAGGTGCGGCGTCCAGGCAGACCGACCGTGCCGGCCACGAAGCGGTCCGGGGGGTCGTACAGGAACACCTGACGGGGCACGTCCAGTCTCCAAGTCTGAGGCAGGGGCAGGGCTGCTCGTGTGCTGTTGGCCCTGCCACCCTACTGCTCCGTTCGATCAGGCCGCGCCCGCGCCGCCCCCCACGACGGCGTTGCCGCCGCCCTCGGTCTCGGAGTCGGCGGAGGCGACCGGGCGCGGGATCAGCGGGGCGAGGTCCCCGGTGTCGCCGAGGCGCAGCAGGAAGGGCCGGGTGGGGGTGTAGCGGATCGCGGTGACCGAGCAGGGGTCGACGTGGATCCGCTGGAAGAGGTCGAGGTGCATGCCGAGGGCGTCGGCGACGAGGGACTTGATGATGTCGCCGTGGGAGCACATGAGGAAGGCGGCGCCGGAGCCGTGCTCCTCCTCGATCCGCGCGTCCCATTCGCGTACGGCGTCCACGGCGCGGGCCTGCATGGCGCGCATGGACTCGCCGCCGGGGAAGGCCGCGGCCGAGGGGTGCTGCTGGACGATCTTCATGAGGGGTTCGTCGGCGAGTTCGGAGAGCTTGCGGCCCGACCAGTCGCCGTAGTGGCACTCGCCGATCCGCTCGTCGGTGTGCAGGGGCAGGTCGGGGCGGGCCGCGAGCAGCGGGGCCAGGGTCTCCCGGCAGCGCTGGAGCGGGCTGGAGACGGCGGCGGCGAGGGGGATGCCGTCGAGCCTGCCGGGCAGGGCGGCGGCCTGCCCGGCGCCGTGTTCGTCGAGGGCCACTCCCGGGGTCCATCCGGCGAGCAGGCCTGCGGTGTTGGCGGTGGACCGCCCGTGTCGTACGAGGATCAGCGTGGCCATGCATGCAGGGTATGCGGTGACGCCGGCGTGCGGGCGGGCGCGGGTCGGGGAAGAATGCCCGGCGTGATTGTCGACTGCGCGATGTACCGGGACGGGCGCCGCTCGCGGGCTCCGGAGGACTTCTCCGATGCGCTGGAGGAGGCCCGGGCGCACGGTGACGCCTTCCTGTGGATCGGGATGTACGAGCCGACGCCCGCGGAGTTCGACCGGGTGAGCCGCGAGTTCGGGCTGCACAAGCTGGCGGTGGAGGACGCCCTGACGGCGCACCAGCGGCCGAAGCTGGAGGTGTACGACGACTCGCTGTTCGTGGTCCTCAAGCCGGTGCTGTACGACGACGACGAGGACACGGTGAGCACGGGCGAGCTGATGGTGTTCATCGGCGACTCCTTCGTGGTCACGGTGCGGCACGGCGAGGGGGCCGCGCTGGCGGCCGTGCGCCACCGGCTGGAGCAGGAGCCGGACGTGCTGCGGCACGGCCCGACGGCGGTGCTGTACGCGGTGTCCGACGCCGTGGTGGACCACTACATCGAGGTGGCGGCCGAGCTCCAGGCGGACCTGGAGGAGCTGGAGGCCGAGGTGTTCGCGCCGGACGCCCCGGACTCCTCCAAGAGGACCGCGGCCCGGATCTACGGCTTCAAGCGGCAGGTGCTGGAGTTCCGCCGGGCGACGAGCCCGCTGCTCCAGCCGATGGACCGGCTCGCCTTCGGGAACGTGCCCTTCGTGCACGACCACGCCCGGCCGTTCTTCCGGGACGTGGCCGACCACCTGACGAAGGCGAACGAGTACGTCGAGGGCCTGGACCGGCTGCTGTCGGACGCCCTGGCCGCGCACCTGGCGCAGATGGGCGTCCGGCAGAACGACGACATGCGCAAGATCTCCGCGTGGGCGGCCATGGCGGCCGTCCCGACGATGGTGGCGGGGATCTACGGGATGAACTTCGACGACATGCCGGAGCTCAGGCAGCCCTGGGGATATCCGGCGGTGGTGGTGCTCATGGTGGGGCTGTGCCTGGCCCTGCACAGGATGTTCAAGCGGCGCGGCTGGCTCTGACCACCCGTTCTCCGACGGGGCCTACGCGAACTCGTGGGTGGTCCTGGGCACGCCGCCCAGCGGGTTCCGCCGCTCCGGGGGGCGCAGGCCGACCATGCGGTGCCAGCCGCTGAACCGCTCGTACGCGTACGTCGCGCGGATGCCGGCGGCGAGGGCGGCGGCCTTGGGCGCGGGCCAGCGCAGCAGCCGGCCCATGTGGTCCATGACGGCGAGGCTGACGTCCCGGTAGACGCCGATCTCGGCGAGGGCGCTCTCGCGCAGGGTGCGCTGGATGGTCCGGCCGTACCCTTCGCGGGCGAGGCGGAGCAGTTCCTCGTGGCAGTAGGCGAGGTGGTTGTCCTCGTCGTTGCTGATGACGCGGACGGCCTTGCCGACCTCGGGGTGGTCGCCGAAGTGGCGCAGCAGCATGACCATCTGGTCGGCGGCGCGCTGTTCGGTGACCCGGCTGTGGGCGAGGTAGACGACGATGTCCTCCTCGCTGAGGGGCTCGTCGCGGCGCAGCTTGTCGTGCGCGAGGCCGATGCCGCGGCGTTCCAGCAGCATCGTGTAGTCGGTCTCGGGCGGGACGGGGACGGCGGGCAGGCCGCGGTTGCGCAGCAGGGCGCGGAAGATCCGGCCGTGCTTGTCCTCGTCGGCGCCGTGCCGGGTGATCTTGGGGGCCAGGTCGCGCATGCCGTCGGGGACGAGGGCGGCGATGCGGGCGTTCTCCCAGCCGCCCTGGGACTCCCCGCTGGCGGCGATGGAGCAGAACAGCTGGAAGGAGTCGTCGTGGTCGACGATCTCCTGGAACAGGCTGCGGGCAGAGAGCATGCAACGAGTCAAGAGCGGATCGACCGGGCGGGCAACCGATGCGCGGCCGCACTCGGCCGAATGAACGAAACCGGCGGCCGCCCGGCGGGGCGTAACCCCGGGGGCGGGCCGGGCGTTGTTCGCTGTGTCGGCCGTGGCGGGGAAGACCCCCCGAGCCCCCACCACGGCCGCTGACCCTTTTCCCGACGCCGCCCTCGCACTGCTCCGCAGGCTTCGGGCGGCTGCGTCGGACTCCGTCCGACGGCCCCCGGGCGGCTCCTGCGTGTCAGGCCAGGCCGGCCAGCTCCAGGGCCTCGGTGCCGGCGCGCAGGGCGGCGAGCCGCTCGTCGAGGGTGAAGCCGGCCGGGGCCAGCGTGAGGGTGGTGACCCCGGCGTCCGCGTAGGCCCGCATCCCGTCCGCGATCCGTTCCACGGAGCCGAGCAGGGTGGTCGAGTCGATCAGCGAGTGCGGGACCGCGGCGGCCGCCCCGTCCTTGTCGCCGCCCAGGTACTTGGCCTGGATCTCGGCGGCTTCCTTCTCGTAGCCCATGCGCTGGGCGAGCTGGTTGTAGAAGTTCTGCTTCGGGCTGCCCATGCCGCCGACGTACAGGGCGGTGTAGGGGCGGAACACGTCCGCGAGGGCGTTCACGTCCTCGCCGAGGGCCAGCGGGACGGTCGGGCAGACGTCGAAGCCGTCCATCGTCAGCCCGGCCTTCTCGCGGCCCGCGCGGATGTGCCGCAGGGCGGTCTCCTCCAGGTGCTCGGCGGCCGGGAAGATCAGCAGGGCGCCGTCGGCGATCTCGCCGGTCTGCTCCAGGTTCTTGGGGCCGATGGCGGCGATGTAGAGCGGGATGTGCGGGCGTTCGGGGTGCACGGTCAGCTTGAGCGGCTTGCCGGGGCCGCCGGGGAGCGGGAGGGTCCAGTGCTCGCCCTCGAAGCTCAGCCGTTCGCGGGACATGGCCTTGCGGACGATCTCCACGTACTCCCGGGTCCGGGCGAGCGGCTTGTCGAACTTCACGCCGTACCAGCCCTCGGAGACCTGCGGTCCGGAGACGCCGAGGCCGAGCCGGAAGCGGCCCTTGGTGAGGGAGTCCAGGGTGGCGGCGGTCATGGCCGTCATCGCGGGCTGGCGGGCCGGGATCTGGAAGATGGCCGAGCCGACGTCGATCCGCTCCGTCTGGGCGGCCACCCAGGCCAGTACGGTCGCGGCGTCGGAGCCGTAGGCCTCGGCCGCCCAGCAGACGTCGTAGCCGAGCCGGTCGGCCTCCTGGGCGACGGCGAGGTTGTCGGCGTCCATGCCCGCACCCCAGTAGCCGAGATTGATGCCGAGCCGCATGTGTCGTCCCCTAACGGATGTGCCGGTTTACCGATCAGTAACGTGGGTCTGCGGGGGACTGTAGCGCGCCAAACGGCCCCGCGTCAGTGCCCCAGTAGTCTCAGCGCTCATGGAGCAGAGGCATCTCGGCCGCACCGGACTGCGCGTCTCCCGGATCGGCCTCGGCACCCTGACCTGGGGCCGTGACACCGGCGAGGAAGCCGCCGCCGAGCAGTTGAAGACGTTCTGGGAGGCGGGCGGCACGCTCGTCGACACGGCCGACGTGTACGGCGGCGGAGAGGCCGAGTACCTCCTCGGGCAGCTGGTGGGCTCCCTGGTGCCGCGCCGGGACGTCGTGATCGCGACGAAGTCGGGCAGCGTCCCGGACCCCGACCGCCGCTTCAACGGCTCCCGCGGGCACCTCCTGGCCGCCCTGGACGACTCCCTGGACCGCCTCGGCACCGACTACGTGGACCTGTGGCAGATCCACGCCTTCGACCCGCACACCCCGCTGGAGGAGACCCTCCAGGCCCTGGACCTGGCCGTGTCCAGCGGGCGGGCCCGGTACGCGGGCGTGTCGAACTTCAGCGGCTGGCAGCTGGCGAAGGCCGCGACGTGGCAGCTCGGCGCGCCCGGGACGCGGACCCGGCTGGCCTCCACCCAGATGGAGTACTCGCTGCTCCAGCGGGGGGTGGAGCGCGAGGTGCTGCCGGCGGCGCTGGACCTGGGGGTGGGGCTGCTGCCCTCCTCCCCGCTGGGCCGCGGGGTGCTGACGGCCAAGTACCGCGACGGGACGCCGGCCGACTCCCGGGGCGCTTCGCCGGCGCTTGCCGCGCTGGTGGAGCCGTACCTGGACGAGGCGGCGGGCCTGATCGTGGACGCCGTGGTCACCGCCGCGCAGGGGCTGGCGGTCACCCCGCTCCACGTGGCGCTGGCCTGGATCCGCGACCGGCCGGGGGTGACCGCCCCGATCGTCGGCGCCCGGACGTCCGCGCAGCTCGGGGCGGCACTGTCGGTGGAGGCCCTTACCCTTCCGGAGGAGATCCGCCGGGCGCTGGACGACGTGTCGGCGCCCGTGCACCGCTACCCGGATCAGGACTGGAGCACGCTGTGAGCACGGCCCCCGACCCCGCCAGCCCCGCTGCCGCGGAGGACCCGTACGAAGCCGCCGAGGCCCCGGAGGGCCAGGACGCGGGGACCGTGCCCGGTGCCGCCGGGGCCGCTTCCGGGGCCGAGGCTCCGGACGCGGAGGACGTGCCCGCCGGGCCCGTGACCGGGAAGCCCGCCACCGCCGGACCGGAGGCGGCCGCGGTGCCGGACGAGGCCGCGGTGCCCGGCAGCGCCGACGCGGCGGACGGCCCGGATCCGGCCGCCGGGCCGCAGGACGCGGCTGACGAGCCGGCGTCCGGTACGACGGAGACCGGCGCGGCCGGCAGTGACGCCCCCGGCGCCGGTGTGACCGGCCCCGCAGGCCTGGACGACGGCCCGGAGGCCGACGCGCCAGCCGCCGATGAGCCGGAGGAGCCGGAGGCGGGCATCGACGGGCCGAAGGCCGCTCCGGCGGGCGCCGGGCCGGAGGGCGGCTCTGCGGACGGCGACGGGCAGCCGGGCCCGGAGGCCGGCGGCGAAGCCGGTGGGCCGGAGGCCCTGGAGCCGGAGGCCGGCGGGGGTCCGGGGGCGGGCGGCGAAGCCGGTGGCTCGGAGGCCCGGGGGCCGGAGGGCGACGGGGGTCCGGGGGCGGAGCCCCCGGTTTCGGGAAGGGGCGGGGTGGGGGAAAGCCCCGCAGGGACCGGCACCGACCCCGAGGCCGCACAGGACACCGCCGGGACGGAGCCCGCAGGGGCCGAGGCCGGGCAGGGCGCTGCCGGGACCGGGACCGCAGGGGCCGAGGCCGGGCAGGACGCCGCCGGGACGGAGCCCGCAGGGGCCGAGGCCGGGCAGGACACTGCCGGGGCGGGGGCGCAGGTGAGTGAGGCTCAGGCCGAGCTGGCCGCGCAGAGGGTCGAGCGGGAGCGGATCGCCCGCCGCAAGGCGGAGCGCGAGGGCCCCGTCGACGCCGGCGCCAAGCTCAGCGGCAAGGCCGCCGACCTGCTGGCCGCCGTACGGGCCGTGGAGAGCGGCGCCAAGCCCTCCGGCCCCTACTTCGACGACGCCCCGGCCGCGCCCCGCAAGGCGGCCCCCGCTCCCCCGCAGCCCCGCCCGGCGGCGACCCCGGCCCCCGCCCCCACCCCCGTCGGAGACATCGGTGCCGTCCGCGCCGTGCTCGCCCGCGGCGGCGCCCCCGAGGCCCTGGCCGGCCGGACCGCCGCCGTCCTCGGCGAGGGCGCGGCCGAGCAGCTCACCGAGGACCCCTGGCGGCTGCTCGCCGTCCCCGGGGTGCGCCCGACGCAGGCGGACGGCTTCGCGCAGGCCCTCCTCGGCCCCGCCGCCGGTCCCGCCGACGAGCGCCGCGGCGCCGCCCTGCTGGGCTGGCTGCTGGACCAGGCCGCCGCCAAGGGGCACACCGCCCTGGAGGCCCCGGTCCTGGAGAAGGCCCTGGCCCAGTACGGGGTGCCGGCCCCCGCCGAGACCCTGGAGGCAGCCATCGGCGACGGCGCGGTGCTGGTGTTCCACGAGCCGCTGGGCCCGCCCGCAGCCGAGGACGAGGAGCCGCCCGTAAGGCTCCTCGTGGGCCTGGAGGCGCACGCCCTGGCCGAGGAGGCCCTCGCCGACGGCCTGGCCCGGCTCGCCGGCACCTTCGCCGGGCCGGCGGACTGGTCTGCGGCGGCCGACGGGCCCGCGGCCGAGCTGGTCCGGGCCGTCGCGGGCCACGGCCTGGTCACCCACACCGGCGGCGAGGCCGCCCGCGCCGAACCGGCGGCCCTGCTCGCGGCCGCCCGGCGGCTCGGCCTGCGTGCCGTCCTCGCCGCGCACGCCCCCGCGCCGGGCGCCGTCACCGTGGCCGGTCTGCTCGCGGGCACGGAGGGCCCCGGGCGGGACGCCGACGGCCGCTTCGACCTGGACCTGCTGATCGTCCTGGACGCGCCGCAGCTGGACGTGGAGAAGGCGGCCGCGCTGGTGGAGTCCGTGCCCGACGGGGCCCGCCTGCTGCTCTCCGGCGACCCCGGGGTGCTCGGCTCGGCCGGGCCCGGCCGGGTGTTCGCCGACGTGCTGGCGGCCCGCGCCTTCCCGCAGGTGGTGTCCCGCACCCCGGACCCCGGCCCGATCGGCGAGCTGGTCTCGGGGATCGGCATCGGGGAGCTGAACCGGGTCGAAGCCCCCGGCAAGGAGGTCGTCATCGTCCCCGTGCGGGACCCCGGCGAGGCCGTGCACCGCACCGTCCAGCTGGTGGCCGAGTCGGTGCCGCGCGCCTTCGGGATCCCGGCCGAGGAGGTACAGGTCATCACCCCGGGCCACGGCGGCCCGGCGGGGACCCGGGCACTGAACGCGGCCCTCAAGGAGCGGCTGAACCCCGGCCCCGGCCGGTTCCTCGGCTTCGACCCCGGCGACCGGGTGGTCCACGTGCCCTCGCCCGGGCGGGCGCTGCCGGCCCGGGTGGTGTCGGCCGACGCGCAGGGGCTGCACCTGGACGCGGGGGGCGCGCGGGTCGTCGTACCGCAGGATCTGGTGGAGGCACAGGTCCGGCACGGCTGGGCGGTGACGGCGCACCAGGCGGTCGGCTCGCGCTGGCCGGCGGTGGTCGCCGTACTGCCCGGGGACGCGGCGCAGTCCCTGTCCCGGGACTGGGTGTACACGGCGTTCGGGCGGGCGGAGCGGCACCTGTCCGTGGTCCACGGGGTGGAGGACGCGCTGCCGCGCGCGGTGGCGCAGGGGCTGCCGAAGCCGCGTACGACCCGGCTGACGGGCCTGCTGCGGGCCCTCGCGGCCGCGCAGGAGGAGCAGCCGTAGCCGTGGCGGGGGGGGGGGGGGGGGGGGGGGGGGGGGGGGGGGGGGGGGGGGGGGGGGGGGGGGGGGGGGGGGGGGGGGGGGGGGGGGAAA
>NZ_JBWKEZ010000023.1:93100-94237 GCF_056434525.1 Streptomyces sp. NPDC044002 | reverse complement strand
CGACCTGGCGGCCGGCCTTTCGTCGCCCCCTATCGGCCAGAAAGAGGAACAGCCCGCGGCTTTGCCCCCCCCCCGTCCGGGTGTCGGCGGGTTGGCCCCCGGGACGGGCGGCTGCGGCGGCGGGGATCAGGCCGGGGCGAGACCGGACCGGGCGGCGCTCTCCTCGTCGCCGGCGTCTTCGTCTTCGTCTTCGAAGTCGGACTCCTCGTCGAAGACGGAGCTCACGTCGAAGCGGTGCAGCACGTCCTGCGGATCGGTCTGCCCGAAGGGCGAGTTGAGCCAGTCCCCCGGTTCCGCGACCTCCTCCAGGGCGGCGACCCAGAGGGTGGAGTCGCCCTCCTCCAGGCCGAACTCCTTGTAGCGGGAGGCGATCTCGTCGGGCTCGTACTCCCCGAAGAGCACGCCGAGCGCCCCGGCGGTCCCTCCGTCGTCGAGGAGTTCGGCGTCCCGGTCGTGCGCGGCGACCCGTTCGGCCTGGGCGATCAGCCGCGCCGGTTCGACGACGGCGTAGTCGCGGCGGATGAGCACGCTGAACGCGGCGGGCTCGGCGGGGCCGGTGTACGGGGCACCGGTCTCGGGTGTGGGGATCTCGAAGGGGGTGACCTCGTCGTAGCGGTCGTAGAGGAGTTCGTCGTACTCCTCGGCCGCGGCGGCGAGTTCGTTGAAGGCGGCGTAGACGGCCGGGTCCTCGTCCCCGATCCTGCTCTCGACCGCGGCGAGGTGACGGTCGAGTGCGGCCTTGACCGCCTCGGCGGCGGCGCGTACCTCGGCAACAGTGGGCAGAGCGGCATCAGACATAGTGCAGACGCTATCCGTAGCGGGCCGGTGCCCGCACAATAGATGCGATGCCGGAATACGAATTCGTCGACGTGTACGTGCCCCGAGGTACGCCCCGCAAGGAGGCGACCCGCCTGCTGACCGATCATGCGGAATACGGAAATTGGGAGCTGGACCGCCTGACCCTGTACCGGGACGGCAGCCGCCGCGCGCGGTTGCGCCGCCGGATCATCCGCCAGCTCCGCGCGACCTGGTGACGGGGGGGGACCAGAAGGGGGAGGGAGTGGGGGGGGGCGCGGGGGGGGGGGGGGGGGGGGGGGGGGAGGTGGGGGGGGGGGACGGCAGGAGGCCGGGGTAGGG
>NZ_JBWKEZ010000023.1:89954-93090 GCF_056434525.1 Streptomyces sp. NPDC044002 | reverse complement strand
ACCCCGCACAGAGACACCCACCCCCCCCCCCCCCCCCCCCCCCCCCCCCCCCCCCCCCCCCCCCCCCCCTCCCCCCCCCCCCCCCCCCCCCCCCCCCCCGCGTCGTGAGTGCCCGTCAGGCGGAGTTGCGGGCGCGCCGGTAGAGCACGGCGCCGGCCAGCAGCAGCCCGCCGGCGAGCGGTACGCCGGCCGTCAGGGCGTCACCCGCGCCCGTGGCGGCGAGGCCGGGCGTCTGGCCGCCGGGGTTGCCGGGCGTCTGCCCACCCGGCGTGCCCGGGGTCTGACCGCTGGGGCTACCGGGGGTCTGGCCGCCCGGCTTGCCGGGGGTATGCCCACCGGGGTTGCCCGGCGTCTGCCCGCCCGGCGTTCCCGGGGTCTGTCCGCCGGGGTTGCCCGGAGTCTGTCCGCCCGGGTTGCCCGGAGTCTGTCCGCCCGGGTTGCCCGGAGTCTGTCCGCCCGGGTTGCCCGGAGTCTGTCCGCCCGGGTTGCCCGGAGTCTGTCCGCCCGGGTTGCCCGGCGTATGCCCGCCCGGGTTGCCCGGCGTATGCCCGCCCGGGTTGCCCGGAGTCTGCCCGCCCGGCGTACCGGGGTTGCCGGGGTTCTGGCCGCCGGGGTTCCCCGGGGTGTGCCCGCCCGGGGTACCCGGATTGCCCGGGGTACCGGGGTGGCCCGGAGTACCAGGGTTACCGGGGTGATCGTCGTCGTCGCACGGCTCGTCGTGCCCGCCGCCCGGGTTGCCGGGCTGGCCCGGGTGACCGGGGTGTCCCGGGTGACCGGGGTGTCCCGGGTGCTGCGGCTTGCCCGAGTCGTTGGCGCAGCGGTTGCCGAAGGCCGGGTTCAGACCCCCCACCACCGTCACCGTGTTGCCGCACACGTTCACCGGCGCGTCCACCGGTGCCTGCACGTTGTTCCCGGACAGCAGGCCCGGAGAGTTCGCGGCGTGCCCCGACGCCCCCGAGGCCGCCTGGGCCTGACCGCCGGCGAACGCGAGGACACCCCCCGCGGCCGCCATCGTGATCAGCGTCTTCCTCGTGACCTGAACAGGTCGTCGCATCTGTACTCGTCCCCTGGTGTGTACGTTCCGTCCGGCGCGCGGGCCGTACGGGCTCCCCCGCCCGTCGCGCCGAAGAAGTGAGCTTCCGGGCCGTAAAAGCCCGGCGGCCCCGGAACGCTGGATTGCGCTCCGGGGCCAGAACTTCAGAAGCGTCAGGCGTTGACGCAGGTGTTGCCGAAGGCCGGGTTCAGCAGGCCGATGACGTTCACGGTGTTGCCGCAGACGTTGACCGGGACGTGAACCGGAACCTGGACGACGTTGCCGGACAGGACACCGGGGGAGCCGATGGCCGCGCCCTGGGCGCCCGCGTCGGCGGCGGCCATGCCCGCACCCGCGAGAACCAGACCACCGGTGGCAGCCGCAGCGGCGACAACCTTCTTGAGCATTGTTCCTCCTAGTAGGCAAGTGCGGTCCCAGCCGCGGACCGCACCACCTGTAACGAGGAGGGATCACCAGGGCTACGAGCGTATGAGCGCATTCACTCTTCTCAGTGGAATCCGCACACCTTCCCGATTCCCCGGCGTTATGGGGCGACGCGCGTGCCTCAGGCGTTGTCGATGAACCGGTCCAGGACCCGGACGCCGAACTTCAGCCCGTCCACCGGCACCCGCTCGTCAACGCCGTGGAACATGCCGGCGAAGTCCAGCTCCGGCGGCAGCTGGAGCGGCGCGAAGCCGAAGCAGCGGATGCCGAGGTCGTCGAAGGACTTGGCGTCCGTCCCGCCGGAGAGCATGTACGGGACCGCCCGCGCGATCGGGTCCTCGGCCCGCAGGGCGCCCTGCATGGCGTCCACGAGCCGCCCGTCGAAGTCCGTCTCCAGCGCCTTGTCCGCGTGGACGTCCTCGCGCTTCACGCGCGGGCCGAGGATCCGGTCGAGGTCGGCGAAGAACTCGTCCTCGTAGCCCGGCAGGAAGCGTCCGTCGACGTGGGCGGTGGCCTGGCCGGGGATGACGTTGACCTTGTAGCCGGCGCCGAGCATCGTCGGGGCGGCCGAGTTGCGCAGGGTCGCGCCGACCATCTTGGCGATCCCGCCGAGCTTGGCGAGCGTGGCGTCCATGTCGTCGGGGTCGAGCGGGGTTCCGAGGGCGTCCGAGAGCTCGTCGAGGAAGTGCCTGACGGTCTTCGTGACGCGCACCGGCCAGGTGTGGCGGCCGAGGCGGCCGACGGCCTCGCACAGCTCGGTGATCGCGTTGTCGGTGTTGGTCATGGAGCCGTGGCCCGCGGTGCCCTCGACGGTGAGGCGCATCCAGTGCATGCCCTTCTGGGCGGTCTCCACGAGGTACAGCCGCAGGTTCTCGTTCACCGTGAAGGAGAAGCCGCCGACCTCGCCGATGGCCTCGGTGACGCCCTCGAAGAGCCCGGGGTGCTTGTCCACGAGGTGGCGGGCGCCGTACGTGCCGCCCGCCTCCTCGTCCGCGAGGAAGGCCAGCACGATGTCCCGCGGGGGCTTGCGCCCGCTGCGCATGCGGTCGCGCACGACGGCCAGCGTCATCGCGTCCATGTCCTTCATGTCGACCGCGCCGCGGCCCCAGACGCAGCCGTCGGCGATCTCGCCCGAGAAGGGGTCGTAGGTCCAGTCGGCCGCGTTGGCGGGGACGACGTCGGTGTGCCCGTGGATCAGCAGGGCGGGCCGCGAGGGGTCCTCCCCCTCGATGCGGGCCACGGTCGACGCGCGCCCCTTGTGCGACTCGAAGATCTGCGGCTCCAGCCCGACCTCGGCCAGCTTCTCGGCGACCCACTCGGCCGCCTTGCGCTCGCCGGGGCCCGAGTGGTCCCCGTAGTTGCTGGTGTCGATCCGGATGAGGTCCCGGCAGAGGTCGACGACCTCGTCCTCGCCGGAGACGGCCTTGCCCGCGCCCGATGCGCTCACGCTGTTCCTCCCAGTGATCAGTACCGGCTACCCCCACCATCCTCGCGCCCGCGGCCGCTGTGCCCAAGGGCGTTCCGAGCCCGGCCGGGGGGTGTGATCGGGGGCCTCCGGCGTTTGGTAATGTTTTCCACGTCGCAACGGCCCGCGAGGGACGTGAGGCGCACACCCTGTCCGGGTGGCGGAATGGCAGACGCGCTAGCTTGAGGTGCTAG
>NZ_JBWKEZ010000023.1:26123-89857 GCF_056434525.1 Streptomyces sp. NPDC044002 | reverse complement strand
TAGTGCCCTTTATCGGGCGTGGGGGTTCAAGTCCCCCCTCGGACACAAACAGAAGGACCCCGCTGCGGCGGGGTCCTTCTTCGTTCCCCGGGGCGCTCCGGAAGCGGAGCAGGGCGTGGACCGGCGACCCCGGAATGTTTGGTAATGTTTTCCACGTCGCAACGGGCCGCAAGGAACGTGAGGCGCACACCCTGTCCGGGTGGCGGAATGGCAGACGCGCTAGCTTGAGGTGCTAGTGCCCTTTATCGGGCGTGGGGGTTCAAGTCCCCCCTCGGACACAAACAGAAGGACCCCGCTGCGGCGGGGTCCTTCTTCGTTCCCCGGGGCGTTCCGCAAGCGCGGGAACAGGGAACACGGAGAGGGCCCCCGGGCCGGGATCTCGGATCCCGGCCCGGGGGCCCTCTCGTACGGGCGGACCGGGTCAGTCGGCGGCGTTGGCGGACGCGAGCTCGGTGACGCGGCGGCGGACCAGGAACCAGCCGCCGACGAGGGCGGCGGCGATCGCCGGGAGGAACATGACCGTGGTGCGGCCGACGCCGCCGTCGCTCCACATCAGGACCAGGACGGCGACCAGGAAGACCAGGGTCACGATCTGCGTGTACGGGGCCCAGGGCAGGCGGTAGGACGGGCGCTCGACCAGGCCGTTCTTCGAGCGCTGCCAGAAGAACAGCGAACAGAGCATGACCATGGCCCAGGTGCCGAGGATGCCGATGGAGGCCAGGTTGAGGACGATCTCGAAGGCCTCGCCCGGCATCCAGTAGTTCAGGCCGACGCCCGCGACGCCGAAGGCGGCGGTGAAGAGCACGCCGCCGTAGGGGACCTTGCCCTTGTTCATGACGCCGGTGAACTTGGGGGCGGAGCCCGACATGGCCATCGAGCGCAGGATCCGGCCGGTGGAGTAGAGGCCGGAGTTCAGGCTGGACAGGGCCGCGGTCAGGACGACCAGGTTCATGATGCCGGCGGCGCCGGGGACGCCGAGCTTGTCGAAGACGGTGACGAAGGGGCTCTGGTCGGCCGAGTACGCGGTGTACGGGAGCAGCAGGGCCAGCAGGACCACGGAGCCGACGTAGAAGAGGCCCACGCGCCACATGATGGAGTTGATCGCCTTCGGCATGATCTTCTCGGGGTTCTCGGTCTCGCCGGCGGCGACGCCGCAGAGCTCGACGGAGGCGTAGGCGAAGACCACGCCCTGGACCACCAGGAGCATCGGCAGGACGCCGGAGGGGAAGATGCCGCCGTGGTCGGTGATGTTGGCCAGGCCCGGGGTGTTGCCGCCGATGTCGTGGCTGGTGGCGACGAGGTAGATGCCGACGATCAGGAAGACCACCAGGGCGGCGACCTTGACCAGGGAGAACCAGAACTCCATCTCGCCGAAGTACTTCACCGAGATCAGGTTCGCGGTGAGGACGACGGCCAGGGCGATGAAGGCGAGGACCCACTGGGGGACGTCGGTGAACATCGACCAGAAGTGCGCGTAGGTCGCGGCGGCGGTGATGTCGGCCACGGTGGTCGTGGACCAGTTGAGGAAGTACAGCCAGCCGGCCGTGTAGGCGCCCTTCTCCCCCATGAACTCGCGCGCGTACGAGACGAACGCGCCGGAGGACGGGCGGTAGAGGACGAGCTCGCCGAGGGCCCGGACCACGAAGAAGGCGAAGACGCCGCACACCGCGTAGGCGATGGCCAGGGAGGGGCCGGCGCCGGCGAGGCGGCCTCCGGCGCCGAGGAAGAGGCCGGTGCCTATCGCCCCGCCGATGGCGATCATGTTGATGTGGCGGGACTTGAGGTCCTTGCTGTAGCCCTCGTCACCGGCGTCGACGGGACGGCGGGACGGCTCGGCGGGGGCCTCGGCCAAGGTGCGATCACTCATGTGGGACTTCGCCTTCGTGGTTCGGTCAGGCAGGTCCGGCGGCCGCGTGCGGGGGAGCTAGGTGGTGTCCCCCGTATCGCGGTACCGGTGATTTTGTCGCCATAGGAGACCACGCGTCTGCGCAACCCGCCAAAATCGGCCACCGAACGCGGAAGCCCCCGGCGACCATGGAAACGGTCTCCGGGGGCTTCCCAGGGGTACGAATACGAGGACTGCGGGCGGTCAGGCGCCCGGTGCGGCGTCGGCGGCCTGGTCGAGGCGGAAGGCCTCGTTGCCCAGGCCGATCCGGGCGTGGGCCTCGGGGCGGCGGGACTTCAGGACCAGCCCGTGGACCAGTCCGCCCAGGGCGGCGACGGCGATGATCGCGGGCAGGGCCCAGCTCAGCGCGGAGCCCTGCTCGGCACCGACCAGGACGGCGAAGTCCTTGACGGTGTAGATGACGATGCCGACCAGGGCGAGGCCGGCCAGGCCGGCTGCGGCCAGGCGCCAGATCTGGGCGCCGGCGGTGCCGCGGCGGACGAAGAAGGCGATGACGGCGAAGGAGGCCGCGGCCATCAGGGCGGTCACGCCGAGGGCGCCGACGCTGCCCATCCAGGTGAACAGGTGCAGGACGGGGGCGGTGGGGTCGCCCGTCGGCGCGGAGTCGGTGACGGCGAAGACGAGGACGACGACGGCGGCGACGACGGTCTGCAGGAGGGAGCCGGTGGCGGGGGCGCCGGTGCCCGGGTTGGTGCGGCCGAAGCGGGCCGGGAGCAGGCCCTCGCGGCCCATCGCGAAGGCGTAGCGGGCGACCACGTTGTGGAAGCTGAGCATGGCCGCGAACATGCCGGTCACGAAGAGCACGTGCAGGACGTCGGTGAAGGCGGCGCCGAGGCGGCTCTGGGTGAGCTCGAAGAGCAGGCCGGGACCGGCCTCGGCGGAGGCCTTGACGATGCCGGCGGGGCCGGTGGCCACCGAGAGGGCCCAGGCGCTGAGGGCGAAGAAGAGGGCGACGAAGCCGATGGCGAGGAACATCACGCGGGAGACGACGATGTGCGGCTTGCTGGTCTCCTCGGCGTAGACCGGGGACTGCTCGAAGCCGACGAAGGCGGCGATGCAGAAGCACAGCGCGGTGCCGAGGCCGGCGCCTCCGAGGGTGGCCGGGTCGAAGGCGTCCAGGGAGAGGCCCTGGGGGCCGGGCTTGCCGAGGGCGGCGACGTCGAAGACGACGACGAGGGCGCACTCGATGAGGAGCAGGACGCCGAGCACTTTGGCGTTCAGGTCGATCTTGAGCCAGCCGAGCGCGCCGGTGGCGGCGACCGCGATCAGGGCCGGGATCCACCAGGCGATCTGGGTGTCGAGGTAGGTGGCGAAGAGGCCGGAGATCTCGAAGCCGAGGATGCCGTAGACGCCGACCTGCATGGCGCTGTACGCGACGAGGGCGACGAGGGAGGCGGAGGCGCCGGCGGTGGGCCCGAGGCCGCGGGCGATGTAGGCGTAGAAGGCGCCGGCGTTGTGGACGTGCCGGCTCATTTCGGCGTAGCCGATGCCGAACAGGGCGAGGACGACGCCGAGGATGACGAAGAGCAGCGGCTGGCCGACGATGCCCATGACCCCGAAGATCGTGGGCATGACACCTGCGACGACCATCAGGGGCGCGCTGGCGGCGAGGACGGAGAGCAGCAGTCCGGCGGTTCCGAGGCGGTCGGCGCGCAGGGCGCGGTCCTGGCCCTTGTAGGTGCGTATCTCGGCTGCGGAGTCGGCTGGGAGCGTGGTGGATCTGCCCGTCGGCATGGCAGGGTCCTTTCGGGGGTGACTGGTCAAGCGGTGCCGAGCGCGGCACTGCGCGCGGCGAGGAAGGCCTTGTGCGGATCGCGGTCCGGGTAGGACCAGGGGGCGCGGGTGGCATGGCTGCCGATGCGGTGGAAGAGGGCGGCCGCTTCGGCGGGGCGGCCTTCGCAGAGCTTGGCGTGGGCGAGGAAGTTGAGGTCGACCCGGTTGCGGGGGTGGTCCTCGCGCTCCCACTCCAGCCACCAGTCGAAGGCGGAGCGCAGCACCTGGCGGGCGCGGCGTCCGGTCCAGTGCTCGGCGGCGGCAGCGGCGGTGGCGCTGCCGCGGGCGGCGCCGAGGACGCGGAAGCGCTCGGCGTGGGCGATCACGGGCAGGACGGCGAGCGGCGAGTCGGCCGGGGACTCCTCGGCGGCCCAGGCGGCGAAGTCGTAGACCTCGTGGAGCGGGTCGTGGCCGGAGGCGGGGGCGCGTTCGGCGAGCTTGGCGACCATGAGGTGGTGGGCGTGGTGGTGCTCGCGGTGACGGGCCCGGACCTGGTCGAAGTGGCGGCTGAACTCCTCCTCGGTGCCGAAGGCGCGGGCGAGCATGAGGAGGCCGAGCCAGGGGGTGGGGTCGGCGGGGAGCAGTGCGGCGGCGCGGCGGCAGGCCGCGTCGGCGGCCTCGGGGCTGCCCTTGCCGCGCAGGGCGGTGGAGACGGTGGCGCAGGCGAGGAGGGTGGCGGCGTCGGCGCTGTCGGGTTCGGCGAGCAGCCATTCGTTGGCCCAGGCGGTGGCGGCCGGGGTCTCGGCGAGGACGACGAGGCGGTGGCCGCGGCGGTCCCAGTCGTCGCCGGTGGCGACGAGGAGGGCGCGGGCCTTGGCCCAGCGGCCCTGGGTGAACTGGCTCCGGACGCCGACGAGCTCGGTGTCGCACAGGGCGGGGTCGAAGAGCTGGGCGTCCCGCTTGCGGGCGCGGCCGAGGGGCGGCGGAGGCGGGGACATCCGCGGGTTCCCTCCAGGACGCGGGCGCGGGTGGACTGCGTACGCGGGGGTACGCACGGGGGCACGGGTGGGGCGGTTGGTTCGGGTGGTACGCGTGGGGTGCCGGCGGCGCGGCTTGATCGTGCCGGTGGTCAGTCCGGATGATCACGCACAGCAAACCGGTACGCACAGCTCCGCGTCAAGGTCCGGTCCACTGGGTGGCGCGTTTCAACTGGTGAGCAGAAGGGGCGAGTTGGGACGCAAGTGACGGTTCGAAATCCAGGTGTGACCTGGGAGGACGGTTCGTAGGGTGGGCGCATGACGATCTACGACGATCTGCGCCCCTTCGAGCTGGGCTTCCCGGGGGAACTGCGCGACACCCTGGTGGCCGCCGTACTGAGCGGGGCGAAGACCACGACAACGGGCCTGATGGGGTGGTACGAGACCGTGGGCGAGCCGCTGCCCCGGCCGGGCGAACGCATGGCGCTGGTGGACTCCGACGAGCGGCCGCTGGCCGTCGTGGAGGTGACGGACGTCCGGGTGCTGCGGCTGGCCGAGGTCGGTCTGCGCCATGCGCTGGACGAGGGCGAGGGTTACGCCTCGGTGGCCGAATGGCGCTCCGCGCACGAGGGGTTCTGGCACAGCGAGCCGCTGCGCGCGGAGCTGGGCGATCCGGCCTTCACCGTGGACGACGACACCCTGGTGGTCGCGGAGCGCTTCCGGATCCTCCGGGACGCCGTCTAACCGACCGCGCGGGCCGCCGCGCGGCCCGCGGCGCGGCCCGAGAAGACGCAGCCGCCGAGGAAGGTGCCTTCCAGCGCGCGGTAGCCGTGGACGCCCCCGCCGCCGAAGCCGGCGGCCTCGCCGGCCGCGTAGACGCCGGGCAGGGGGTCGCCGGAGGGGGTCAGGACGCGGGAGGACAGGTCGGTCTCCAGGCCCCCCAGGGACTTGCGGGTCAGGATCGAGAGCCGGACGGCGATCAGCGGGCCGGCGGCGGGGTCCAGGATGCGGTGCGGGGCGGCGGTGCGGATCAGCTTGTCGCCGAGGTACCTGCGCGCCCCGTGGATGGCCGTCACCTGGAGGTCCTTGGTGAAGGGGTTGGCGATCTCCCGGTCCCGGGCGGTGATCTCGCGGCGGACGGCGGCCTCGTCGAGGAGGTCCTCCTTGGTGAGCTCGTTCATCCGGCGGACCATCGCCGAGAGGTCCCGCTCCACGATGAAGTCCGCGCCGTGGTCCATGAAGGCCTTGACCGGTCCGGGGACGGCCTGCCGGGCCCGGTTGATCACCTCTCGGACGGACTTCCCCGTCAGGTCGGGGTTCTGCTCGGAGCCGGAGAGGCCGAACTCCTTGCCGATGATGCGCTGGTTGAGCACGAACCAGGTGTGGTCGTGACCGGTCCGCATGATGTGGTCGAGGGTGCCGAGGGTGTCGAAGCCGGGGAAGAGCGGTACGGGCAGCCGCTTGCCGGTGGCGTCGAGCCAGAGCGAGGAGGGGCCGGGCAGGATGCGGATGCCGTGCCGGGCCCAGATGGGGTTCCAGTTCTCGATGCCCTCGGTGTAGTGCCACATCCGGTCCTTGTTGATGTGGCTGGCCCCGGCGGCCTCGGCGATGCCCAGCATCAGGCCGTCGACGTGCGCGGGGACCCCGGAGAGCATCCGCGCGGGCGGGGTGCCGAGCCGCTGCGGCCACTGGGCGCGCACGAGGTCGTGGTTGCCGCCGATCCCGCCGCTGGTCACGATCACCGCCTGGGCCCGCAGGCTGAACGCGCCGACCGCCTCGCGGCTGCTCGCGGTGCCGCGTACGGCGTCCGAGGGGGCCAGTACCTCGCCGGTGACGGTGTCCAGGGCGCCGGCGGTGGCCGACAGCCCGGTCACGCGGTGGCGGAAGGCGAACCGGACCAGTCCGCGGGCCGCCCCGGTGCGGACCTTCCGCACGAAGGGCTCCAGCAGGCCGGGGCCGGTGCCCCAGGTGATGTGGAAGCGGGGCACGGAGTTGCCGTGGCCGTTGGCGTCGTAGCCGCCCCGTTCGGCCCAGCCGACCACCGGGAAGAAGCGCACCCCGCGGGAGTGCAGCCAGGACCGCTTCTCACCGGCCGCGAAGTCCACGTACGCCTCGGCCCAGCGGCGCGGCCAGGCGTCCTCCTCCCGGTCGAACCCGGCGGTGCCGAGCCAGTCCTGGAGGGCGAGCTCGCGGCTGTCCTTGATCCGCATGCGGCGCTGTTCGGGCGAGTCCACGAAGAACAGCCCGCCGAAGGACCAGTGCGCCTGGCCGCCGATGGACTGCTCCGGCTCCTGGTCGAGGAGGATCACCCTGCGGCCCGCGTCGACGAGCTCGGCGGTGGCCACGAGGCCCGCGAGGCCCGCTCCGATCACGATCACGTCAGCGTCGTACGTCATGCCTGCCGGTCCTCCGGTCGGTCGGTGGTGGGGCAGATCCTTGGCTACGGAGCGGTAACCAGTCAACAGCGGTGGTTGGATGGCTTCATGGATCCCGCTGACGAGGTACTGGACGTGGTGGACCGGGACGACCGGGTCGTCGGGCGGGCGCCCCGGGGCGAGGTGTACCGCCGGGGGCTGCTCCACCGGTGCGTGTTCGTCCTGGCCAGGGACGCGCGGGGGCGGGTCTTCGTGCACCGCCGGACCGCGTCGAAGCTGGTCTTCCCCTCGTACTACGACATGTTCGTGGGCGGAGTGCTGGGCGCCGGGGAGGCGTACGCGGACGCCGCGCTGCGGGAGGCCGGGGAGGAGCTCGGGGTGAGCGGGCTGCCGGGGCCGGAGCCGCTGTTCAAGTTCCTCTACGAGGGTCCGGGCGGCGGCTGGTGGTCGTACGTGCACGAGGTGCGGTGCACCCTGCCGGTGGCCCCGCAGGCCTCGGAGGTGGACTGGCACACCTGGCTGCCGCAGGAGGAGCTGGACCGGCGGGTCGCGGACGGGGACTGGGCGTGGGTGCCGGACGGGCTGGAGGCGTACCGGCGGCTGCGCGCCTTCCGGGAGGGCGGGGCCCTTCCCCGGGGCGGGACCCAGGCCGCGCCGGGTTCGTGACGGGGACGTAAATTGGCCATGTGATCGACTTCGTCAAGGACGTGCGCCTCTGGTTCGCACCGGAGCGGGTGCGGGACGAGGGCGAGACGCCGGACTACCGCTTCTCCCTCGCCAACGAGCGGACCTTCCTCGCCTGGATACGCACCGCGCTGGCGCTGGTCGGCGGCGGGTTCGCGGTGGACCAGTTCCTGCCGGACCTGCGGTGGGGGGTGCGGGTCGGGATGGCCTTCGCGCTGCTGGCGGTGGGGGCGGCGTGCGCGCTGCGGGCCGTGAACCACTGGGTGCGGTGCGAGCGGGCCATGCGGCGGGGCGAGGACCTGCCGGTGTCCCGGTTCCCGGTGGTGCTGAGCCTGGGCGTGGGACTGGTGGCGGCGGCGATGGTGGTGGTCGTGCTGCTGGGCTGGACGGCCGGACGGTGACCCGCCCCGGTACGGCGGCCCGCGACGCGGGGTTGCAGCCCGAGCGGACGCGGCTGGCGTGGCGGCGTACGACGCTGGCCTGCTCGGTCACGGCGGTGCTGGCGCTGCGGCAGGCCCTGCACGGGACCGGTTCGCGGGTGGAGCTGGCCGGGGTGGCGGTGATCGCGCTGATCTGGGTCGCGTTCCTGTGGGTGGCGCACGTACGGGTCCGGGAGCTGGCCGGGGCACGGCCGGCGGGGCTGTCGCCCCGGGTGGCTCTGGGGGCGGTGCTGTGCTCGGTGGGCCTGGCGGTGTTCGCGATGGCGGTCATCGTCTGAGGCGGGTGGCCGGCGGCCGGGTGGCCAGGCGGCCAGGTGGCCGGGCCGTCCGGACAATGCGATGGCCCTACGGTCCCATTAGGGCCGCGCCACGGGGACGGAACGGGCGAACCCGGAGGTTCCGCACTAGCCTCGGCCGCATGACGACCCTGCACCAGGAACACCCCACGCACGCCCACGAGCACGGCCCCGGCTGCGGGCACACGGCGGTCGAGCACGGCGACCACCTGGACTACGCGCACGACGGCCACCTGCACCGGCAGCACTCGGGGCACTGGGACGAGTGCGAGACCTCCGAGCACGCCCCGCACGAGGGGCACGACCACCGGCACGGCGAGGGCTGCGGGCACGACGCGGTCCCGCACGGCGACCACCTCGACTACCTGCACGACGGACACCGGCACGCCGGGCACGACGGCCACTACGACGACCACTGACGGTCCGCGGCCACCCCCGGCCGTCCCGGCCCGCCCCCGCTCTCCCCGGCCCGGCCCCCGGCTGACAGGATGCTGACCGCCTGTCACAGCGATCCGGGGAGAGCGTCCATGACCGTCGAAGAGCCGTACGTCGTCCAGCCCGCGGCCGGGGTGCACGCCTACGTCCAGCCCGACGGGGGCTGGTGCCTGAACAACGCCGGCTGGATCAGCGACGGCGGGCGCACCCTGCTCGTCGACACCGCCGCCACCGAGCGGCGCGCACTGGCCCTGCGCGAGGCCGTCGCGGCGTCCGGGGTGCCGCTGCCCCGGACCGTGGTCAACACCCACCACCACGGCGACCACACCTACGGCAACGCCACGTTCGCCCCCGAGGCCGTGATCGTCGGCCACGACAACGCGCGCGCCGAGCAGCTCGCCGCCGGGCACCAGCTGGAGCTGATCTGGCCCGCGACCGACTTCGGGGCGATAGAGATCACCGCCCCCGACCTCACGTACTCCGACCGGCTGACGCTGCACGTCGGGGACACCGAGGTGCGGGTGATCCACCCGGGCGTGGCGCACACCACCGGGGACTCGGTCGTGTGGCTGCCCCGCCAGCGGGTGGTGTTCACCGGCGACCTGGTCTTCGCCGGCGGCACCCCGTTCCTGGCGATGGGCTCCCTCGCCGGTTCGCTGCGCGCGCTGGAGCTGCTGCGCTCGCTGGGCGCGGAGACGGTCGTACCGGGGCACGGGCCGCTGACCGACGCCTCCGCGTACGACGCGACCGAGCGCTACCTGCGGTACGTGGCCCAGCTGGCCGGGGAGGGCCGGGAGAAGGGGCTGACCCCGCTGCAGGCGGCGCAGGGGGCGGACCTCGGGGAGTTCGCGGCCTGGCGGGAGAGCGAGCGGCTGGTGGCCAACCTGCACCGGGCGTACGCCGAGCTGGCCGGGGAGCCGGAGGGGGCGCCGCTGGACATCATGGCGGTGCTGCGGGACATGACGGTGATGAACGGCGGGACGCCGATCCTGTGCCACGCGTGAGCTGAGCGAGGCCGGCCGGAGGGATTCTTCCGGCCACCCCCTGGACGGCATACCGACTGGTCGGCATGATGGCCCCGGACCGAGAATCCCGTCGTCGACTCGTACGGAGGCGCGCGCCATGACCCCAGCCGAGACCCCAGCCGATCCCCGAGGCCTCGATCTGCGGAGGCTGCGCGGCCATCTGGACGCCGCGCGGCCCGGGCTCACGGCGGGGCCGCTGAGCGGCCGGCTGATCGAGGGGGGCCGGTCGAACCTGACGTACGCGGTCACCGACGGCACCTCCCGCTGGGTGGTGCGGCGCCCGCCGCTGGGGCACGTCCTGGCCACCGCGCACGACATGCGCCGCGAGCACCGGGTGATCTCGGCCCTGCACGGGACGGCCGTGCCGGTGCCCGAGCCGCTGCTGCTGTGCGAGGACGAGGAGGTGCTGGGGGCGCCGTTCTACGTCATGGAGCACGTGGACGGGACCCCGTACCGGACCGCCGGGCAGCTCGCTGAGCTCGGCCCCGAGCGCACCCGGCGGGCGGTGCTGGGCCTGGTGGACACCCTGGTCGACCTGCACGCGGTGGACGCGGACGCGGTGGGCCTGGGTGATTTCGGCCGGCCCGAGGGCTTCCTGGACCGGCAGCTGCGCCGCTGGGGGAAGCAGCTCGCGGCCTCCCGGGGCCGGGAGCTCGCTGGGATCGACGAGCTGCACGGGGCGCTGGGACGGGCCCTGCCGCACTCCCCCGCGCCGACCGTGGTGCACGGGGACTTCCGGCTGGACAACGTCCTGATCGGCGGGCCGGACGACACGGTCCGGGCGGTGCTGGACTGGGAGATGTCCACGCTGGGCGATCCGCTGACGGACCTCGGCCTGCTGGTGATGTACAGCTCCGACCTGGGCCTGGCCGATTCCCCGGTCAGCACGACGAGCGGGGCGCCCGGCCACCCGGCGCCCGCCGAGCTCGTCGAGCGGTACGCCGCCCGCTCGGGGCGGGACACCGCGTCGATCGCCTGGTACACGGCCTTCGCCTGGTTCAAGCTCGCCGTGATCCTCGAAGGCATCCACTACCGGTACGTGCTCGGGCAGACGGTCGGCGCGGGCTTCGACCGGATCGGCGAACTCGTCCCGGTCTTCATCGAGCACGGACTGACCACCCTCCAGGAAGGCTGAGGAGCCGCACGGCATGGACTTCGCATTCGACACCCGGACCGAGGAACTCCGCGGGCGGCTGCTCGCGTTCATGGAGGAGTACGTCTACCCGGCGGAAGCCGTCGCCGCCGAGCAGCGCGCACGGCTGGCCTCGCCCTGGGACACCCCGGCCGTCTTCGGTGAACTGAAGGCCGAGGCGCGCCGCCAGGGGCTGTGGAACCTCTTCCTTCCCGATGCCGAGTACGGTGCCGGGCTGACCAACCTCCAGTACGCCCCGCTCGCCGAGATCACCGGCCGCAGCCCGCACCTGGCGCCGATGGCCACCAACTGCGCGGCCCCGGACACCGGGAACATGGAGCTGCTCGCGCAGTTCGGCGACGAGGCGCAGAAGAAGCAGTGGCTGGAGCCGCTGCTGGCCGGGGAGATCCGCTCCGCCTTCGCGATGACCGAGCCCGAGGTGGCCTCCTCGGACGCGTCGAACATCGAGACGCGCATCGAGCGCGACGGCGACTCGTACGTGGTCACGGGGCGCAAGTGGTACATCTCGGGAGCGATGAACCCGGACTGCAAGGTCTTCATCGTGATGGGCAAGACCGACCCGGACGGCGCCGATCCGCGCCGCCGGCAGTCGATGATGCTGGTCCCGCGCGACACCCCGGGCGTGGAGGTGCGCCGGGCGATGACGGTGTACGGGTACGCGGACCACGACCACGGCGGCCACGCCGAGGTGGTCTTCGACGGGGCCCGGGTCCCGGCGGGGAACCTGATCGGCGGGGAGGGCGCCGGCTTCGCCATCGCCCAGGCCCGGCTCGGTCCGGGCCGGATCCACCACTGCATGCGGCTGATCGGGATGGCGGAGCGGGCCGTGGAGCTGATGTGCCGGCGCGCGGTGGCGCGTACGGCCTTCGGGAAGGAGCTGGCCGCGCAGGGCGTCGTGCAGAACTGGATCGCGGACGCCCGGGTCACCATCGAGCAGCTGCGGCTGCTGGTGCTGAAGACGGCCTGGCTGATGGACACGGTCGGCAACCGGGGCGCGCACACCGAGATCCAGGCCATCAAGATCGCGACCCCGCGCGCGGTCGTGGGGATCCTGGACCAGGCGGTGCAGTTGCACGGCGCGGGCGGGGTCAGCCAGGACTTCCCGCTCGCCGAACTGTGGGCGGCGGCGCGGACCCTGCGCCTGGCGGACGGGCCGGACGAGGTGCACCAGCGTTCGCTGGCGCACCGCGAGCTGCGGCCGTACCGGGTCTGACCCGGCCGCGCGCCGCGGGGCATGCCCTGCGGCGCGCGGCGGGCGGCACCCGGTGCGGGTTCAGCGCGACCGGTGGGGACGCGCGGAGTCGGACACCGCGTGTGAAACCGTCGACGGCCGTCCGTCGGCCTCCCGTGGTCCCGGAACCGGATCGGACGTCACGACGGATCACGCGCCGGCGGAGCTGCGGGAGGCCGTGGAGGGGCCGGACGCCGTGGGGAGGCCGGACGCCGCCGCGATGACCTCGTCCAGGACCTCGCGGGAGCGCAGGAGGTCGCCGATCATCCGGTCGATGCGGTCCCGTTCGCCGGACAGTTCGGCCACCAGGGCCGGGGTGGCGCGCACCGAGGGGCCGCCGTCCTCGTCGCGCATGCAGGGCAGGATCTGCCTGATCCTGGAGCTGTTCAGGCCGGCCGCGTAGAGCTCCTGGATCCGGATGACCCGGTCGACGGCCCGCTCGGGGAAGTCCCGGTGGCCGCCGGGCGTCCGGTCGGACGCCAGCAGGCCCTGCTCCTCGTAGTAGCGCAGCGAACGCTCACCGACCCCGGTGCGCGCCGCCAGTTCACCGATCCGCACGGCCACCTCCCGGGCTCCCGCCCTTGAACTTGACACCGGTGTCAGGTTCTACGGTACCGGCATGACGCAGACACGACAGACCCCCGCCGCATCCCGCCTCTTCGAACCCGCCCGCCTCGGCGGCCTGGAGCTGTCCAGCCGCCTGGTGATGGCCCCGCTGACCCGCAATCGCGCCGGGGCCGACGGGGTGCCCGGAGAGCTCATGGCCATCCACTACGCGCAGCGCGCCTCGGCCGGCCTGATCATCGCCGAGGGCACCACCCCGAACGCCGTCGGGCAGACCTACCCGCACATCCCCGGCATCCACACCCCGGCCCAGATCGCCGGGTGGCGCCGGGTCACCGACGCCGTGCACGCCGCCGGCGGGCGGATGTTCCTCCAGCTCCAGCACGGCGGCCGGGTCGGGCACCCCGCCACCAGCGGGCACGTACCGCTCGCCCCGTCCGCCGTGCGCTTCCCGGAGCCGCTGCAGACCCCGGGCGGGCTCCGGGAGGGCGTCACACCCCGGGTGATGAGCGAGGAGGACGTCCGCTCCACCATCGCCGACTTCGCGAGCGCCGCACTGGGCGCCGTCGAGGCGGGCTTCGACGGGGTCGAGGTGCACTCGGCCAACGGCCACCTGCTCCACCAGTTCCTCGCCGGGAACACCAACCTGCGCACCGACGCGTGGGGCGGGTCCGTCGCGAACCGGATCCGGTTCCCCGTCGAGGTGGTCCGGGCCGTCGCCGAGGCCGTCGGGCCGGAGCGGGTCGGCGTACGGATCTCCCCCGGGACGAACGTCAACGGCGTACGGGAGGACGACACCGAGCTGCTCTACCCGGCGCTGGTCGCGGCCCTCGCGGAGGTGGGGCCGGCCTACCTGCACCAGGTCCACGCCGACCCGGACCAGCCCCTCTTCGCCGAGATCCGCAGGGCCTGGCCCGGCACCCTGATCGCCAACCCCCGGCTCTCCCACGAGGAACTCGCCGCCGACGCGGGCCGGCCGGCGGGCGAGCGGCTGCTGGCCGCGGGCGCCGACCTGGTCGCGCTGGGGCGGGGCTTCCTGGCCAACCCCGACCTGGTGGAACGGCTGCGCACGGGCGCGCCGCTCAACGCGCTCCGCCCGGAGTTCCTGATGCACGTACAGGGGGCCGAGGGCTACAACGACTACCCGGCGCTGGCCCCCGCCCTCGCCTAGGGGCGCAGGGAGCGCAGCAGTAGGTCGGCGAGGTGGTCGGCGACCTGGTGCGGGGTGAGCGGGCCGTCCGTGCGGTACCAGGTGGACAGGTGGTGCACGGAGCCGAAGTAGTAGTCGACCACCAGGTCGGCGGGCGTGGCCGTGGCGAAGACCCCGCCGCGCATGCCTTCCTCGACCAGGGCCCGGAACCGCTCGTGGTAGCGCCGGCGCTCGGCCCGTACCTGCTTGTACTTCTCGGGGCTGAGCTGGTGCATCGACCGGAAGAAGATCATCGCGTCGTCGAGGTTCTCGATGGTGGTGACCACGACGTCGGCCGCGGCCGCGCGGAGCCGCTCCTCGACGGGGGCGTCGGAGTCGGCCACGGCGTCGAGCCGCTGCTGCTGGAGGCGCAGCATCCGCGCGTACACCTCGTGCAGCAGGTCGTCCTTGGAGCCGAAGTAGTGGTAGAGGGCGCCCTTGGTCACCCCGGCCGCCTCGACGATCTCCTGGACGGAGGTGCGGTCGTAGCCGCGTTCGGCGAAGAGCCGGGTGGCGACGGCCAGCAGCCGCTGCGGCACCGGGGTCTCCCGGTTTCCGTCCTCGGGGCCCTCGGTGGTCCTGGCGGCCATGGCGCTCGCCTTCCTCTCCTGATCCTCCGACTGTTTTCAGCCGCGGTCGCGCAATTCTCGTCGCAGGATCTTGCCACTGGTGGTCTGCGGAAGGACAGGCAGGATCTCGACCTGGCGCGGGTACTTGTACGCGGCCAGGCGGTCGGCGCAGTACGCGGCGAGTTCCGCCGGCTCGGCCGAGGCCCCCGGCCGCAGGCTCACGTACGCCTTCACCGTCTCCCCCCGGTAGGGGTCGGGCACGCCGACCACGGCCGCCTCGCGTACGGCGGGGTGGCTGTAGAGCACGTCCTCCACCTCCCGGGGCCAGACCTTGAACCCGGAGGTGTTGATCATGTCCTTCTTGCGGTCGACGACGTAGAGCCAGCCGTCGGGGTCCATGAACCCGATGTCCCCGGTGCGCAGTTCGCCGTCCGGGAAGGCGGCGGCGGTGGCGTCGGGCAGCCCCCAGTAGCCGGGGACGACCTGCGGCCCGCGCACGGCTATCTCGCCGGTCTCCCCGAGCGGGAGCTCGGCGCCGTGCTCGTCGAGGATCCGTACGAGGGTCTGCGCGCCGGGGACACCGACGGAGAGGGTGCCGGTGGCGGGGTCGACGGGCGCTTCGAGGTGGGCGGGGACCGAGGCGCAGGGGGCGGTGCACTCGGTGAGGCCGTAGCCGTTGCGCAGGTAGAACCCGTAGGAGGCGCGGAGGCGTTCGACGAGGGCGGGCGGGAGGGGTGCGCCGCCGGAGGAGAGCACCTGGAAGGAGGCGAAGTGGTCCCGGGTGGCGTCGGGGTGCGCGGCGAGGGCCGTGAAGGCGGTGGCCGGGCCGATGGCGTAGGCGGGGCGGTGTTCGAGGAAGGCGTCGAGGACGACCCCGGGGTGGAAGCGGTGCGTGAGGACGAGGGTGCCGGCGTTGACGAAGCAGGCGGCGAGCTCGCAGACCAGGCCGGTGATGTGGAAGAGCGGGGCGAGCGCGAAGTACCCGGCGCCCTCGGGGACGGGGTGGCCGGTGACCTGCCGGGTGGCGTTGTAGGTGATCGCCCCGTGCGGGTTCATGGCGCCCTTGGGGGTGCCGGAGGTGCCGGAGGTGTAGCTGATGAGGGCGGTGTCGGCGGCGGCGAGCCGGGGATCCGCCGGAGCGGGGTGCCCCTGCCGGGCCACGCCGACCAGATCAGCGGCATCCGGCCCCGCCGGCGTTCGAGGCGCGGGGGTGCGGGGGCGGAGCCCCCCGGCTTGTGGAGCCGCGCCGGCGACTGAGGCGGGAACGGTGGAAGGGCGGGTAGGGGACGGCTCCGCGCAGCGGGACCCGGCGGCCGGGAAGGCCCGGGGGTCGTTGCGGGTCTGGAAGTCGGTGGGCCGGGCCGTCAGGACCGTGCGGACGGCGGAGTCGGACACCGCCTCGCGCAGGTACTCCTCCCACGCCCCCGCCCCGCACACCAGCGCCACCGCCCCGGAATCCCGCAGGACGTGCCCGGCCTCCCCCGCCTTGTACATCGGGTTCACCGGGACGACCACCGCCCCGGCCTTCCACGCGCCCAGCACCGCGAGCACGAAGTGCGGGGTGTTCTGCAGCATGACCGCCACCCGGTCGCCCCGCCCGACCCCCCGCCCCGCGAGGTACCCGGCGAGGGAGTCGGACAGCGCGTCGGCCTCGGCGTAGGAGATCCGGCCGTCGAAATACGCGAGGGCCGTGCGCCCCGGCGCCCGGGCCGCGGCGGCCCGGAAGGCGTCCGCCACGCTCGCCGGCGGCGTCACCGGATCCAGCTGGGCGGGGCTGAGCCGGCCCAGCCACGGCCGGGCGGCGTACGGCGACCCGGAGGGGGCCGTCACGAGCCCTCCCACTTGCGCTGGAGGCGGTTCATTCCACGCAGCCACCGCTCGGGGTCGCTCGCGCGGGCGGCGTGGAAGTCCGCCACCTCGGGGTGCGGGAGGATCAAGAACCGGCCCTTCTCCATGCCGTCGAACAGTGCTTCGGCGACCGTTTCCGGCTCGATCGCGGTCGGCGCCAGGACCAGCTCCCCCGCCGAACCGGAGGCGGTCAGCATGTCGGTGCGCACCCCCTGCGGGCAGATGGCGTGGACCTGGACGCCCCGGTGGCGGTAGGTCAGCGACAGCCATTCCGCGAAGGCGAGGGCACCGTGCTTGGTGACACTGTACGGGGCCGCTCCGATCATGGTCAGCAGCCCGGCGGCGGAGACCGTGGACACGAAGCGGCCGCTGCCGCGCTCCAGCCAGCCGGGCAGCAGGGCCCGCGCGGCCCGTACGTGCGCCATGACGTTGGTGTCCCAGGCGGCCTCCCAGACGGCCTCGTCGGCGAAGGCGTCGCCGCCCGAGGCGAGTCCGGCGTTGGCGCAGTACACGTCGACCGTGCCGCCGAGGGCCTCGCGGGCCTCCCCGACGACCGCGGAGGCGTCGCCGGGGACGGCGATCGCCCGGGCTCCGGTCGCGGCGATGGCCCCGGCCACGGAGGCGGCCTTGGCGGCGTCGAGGTCGTTGACGACGACGGTGGCCCCCTCGGCGGCGAAGCGGTGGGCGAGGGCCGCGCCGATGCCGCCGCCCGCGCCGGTGACGACGACTCGCTGGTCCTGGTACGCGCTCGCGCTCACGTGGGTCACCTTTCGTCACTGCCAACTGCCGACTGAAGACCGCCGGCCGGAGCGGCCGGATCCCGGCAGACTAACCAGTCGGTATGTGACGGCGGAAGGGGTGCGGGCCCTAGCGTGGCGGGATGACGCTGTCGCGACGCGGGGTGCTGGGGATGGCGGGGGCCGTGGGGGCCGCGGGGGCCCTGGGGGGCCCGGCGGCGGGCCCGGCGGCCGCCGACGGACGGGTGCGCACCGGCTTCGAGCGGCTCGCCGCCGACGGGTACGCCGAACTCGCCGGGCAGCGGATCGGGGTGGTCACCAACCCCACCGGGATCACCGCCGACGCCCGCCACCTGGTCGACGTACTGCACGCCGACGAACGGGTGGACCTGGTCGCGGTGTTCGGGCCGGAGCACGGCTTCCGCGGGACGGCGCAGGCCGGCGGCTCCGAGGCGGCCGGCCGCGATCCGGCGACGGGGCTGCCGGTGTACGACACGTACGGCAGGAGCGGGCAGCGGCTCGCGGACGTGTTCACGGCGGCGGGCGTCGACACGGTCGTCTTCGACATCCAGGACGTCGGGGCGCGCTTCTACACCTACATCTGGACCCTGTACGACTGCATGCGCGCGGCCGCGCTCGCCCGCAAGGCGGTGGTGGTGCTGGACCGGCCCAACCCGGTCGGCGGGCGGCGGGCGGCCGGGCCGGTACTGGAGCGGGCGTACGCGAGCTTCGTGGGCCGGGAGCCGATCGCGCTGGCGCACGGGATGACGGCGGGCGAACTGGCCCTGCTGTTCAACGGGGAGTTCCTGAAGGGCGCCGGCCCCCGGCTGGGGGTGGTGGCGATGTCGGGGTGGCGGCGCGGGTCCTTCTTCGGGGAGACCGGCCTGCCGTGGCTGCCGCCGAGCCCGAACATGCCGACCCCGGACACGGCGCTCGCGTACGCGGGGACCTGCCTCTTCGAGGGGACCACCCTGTCCGAGGGCCGGGGCACGACCACGCCCTTCGAGGTGCTCGGCGCCGAGGGGGTCGACCGGCGGTGGGCGGAGGCGGCGAACGGGCTGGGGCTGCCCGGGGTGTGGTTCCGGGAGACCTGGTTCACCCCCGCCTTCTCGAAGCACGCCGGCAAGGTCTGCGGCGGGGTCCGGCTGGTCGTGCACGACCGGGAGGCCTTCGATCCGGTCCGGGCGGGGATCGGGCTGCTGGTGACGGCGCGGCGGGTGTGGAGCGGGTTCGGGTGGCGTGCGGACCACTGGATCGACCGGCTGACCGGCTCGGACCGGGTGCGGACGATGGTGGACGCGGGCGCGGGGGTGGACGAGATCGCGGGCGCCTGGGCCGCCGGGCTGGACGGGTTCTCCGCGGTCCGGGCGGGGTATCTCCTCTATCCCTGACCCGGACCGGGGCCTTGCCGCCCTCCCCCCGGACCCGTGCCGGACCTCCCCGCGGACCGGTGCCGTCACGGGTCTGGCCGACGCGGCCCGGCGGCGGGATGCTGCGAGCACCGGAGGCGGCGCGCGGGAAGGGGGAGGCCATGGCGGACAGCGGTGGTGCGGCGGCGTTCGGAGCCGGGATCGGGGTGGGGCCGTACCAGGAGCTGACCTTCGACGCCCAGGGCGACGTGGATCCCGCGACGCGGGCGGCGGTGGCCCGGATCGAGGCGACGGACCTGCTGGTCTTCGCGCACGGCTGGAACAGCGACCGGTCCACCTCGGCCCGGCTCTTCGACCGCTTCTTCGCCCCCTTCCCGGGGCTGGTGGGGGCGGGGGTGCGGCTGGGGTACGTGGGGGTGGTGTGGCCTTCGATCCGCTTCCCGGACGAACCGATCCCGGACTTCGACCCGCACGGCGCCCTGCCGGACGCGGGGGCCGGGACGGCTCTCGACGACGCCACGCGCGCGGCCCTCGGGGTGTTCTGGCCGGGGCGGGAGGCGGAGCTCGACCAGGTCGCCGCGCTGCTCGCGGAGCAGCCCGAACCGCTCGCCGCGCTGGACGGGTTCGGGGCACTGGTACGCCGGCTCGTGGACGCCGACCCGGCGGGCGCGGCCGTCTCCCCGGAGGTACCGGCCGTCTTCGCACGGGACGCCGTGGAGGTGTGCCGGGCCCTGGCGGAGGCCCTGGCCGAGGCGGGGGGCGCTCCGGCGGTCGCGCTCGGCGACGGAGCGCGCGCCCTGTGGGGCGGGGCCAAGGAGCTGCTGCGCCAGGCCACGTACTACGAGATGAAGAAGCGGGCCGGAGTGGTCGGCGAGCACGGGCTCGGGCCGGTCCTCACCGACCTCGCGGGCCGTCGGCCGGCCCTGCGCGTCCACCTGGTCGGCCACAGCTTCGGGGCCCGGGTGGTGTCCTTCTCCCTGCGGGCCGTGCCGGACGGGGCGCGGCACGTGAAGTCGCTGACGCTGCTCCAGGGGGCCTTCTCCCACTACGCGTTCAGCGAGCGGCTCCCCCACGACCGGCGGCGCGGCGGGGCCCTGGGCGGGCTCCAGCGCCGGGTGGACGGACCGGTGGTGGCCTGCCATTCCGCCCACGACTCCGCGCTGCGCGTGTTCTACCCGCTGGCCTCCCGGATGGCGGGGGATTCGGCCGGTCTGCTCGGCTTCGACGAGCGGTGGGGCGCGGTCGGGCACGACGGGGTGCAGGCGGTGCCCGGCGCGCCGCGGCTGAGCCTGGAGGCGGCCCTGCGGGGCGGGCTGCCGGAGGCCGGTTGCGTCAGCGTGGACGCGGGCTCCGTGGTGCGCCGCGGCGGTGCTCCGTCGGGGGCGCACAGCGACATCTGCCACGAGGAACTGGCCCGGATCGTGGTCGGGGCGGGGCGCATGGGGCGCTGAGTTCCGGCCATGTGCCACCCGCACGCCTCGACCGCCCCCGCATGCGCCCACATCCTGCCGGGCATGTTGGGCACGTCGCGGGGGGTCGCTTCGTTCGACGGAGTGAGGCGGTCGGTGGTGTGGGCATGGCACGGCGGAGGTGAAGGTACGGTGGCAGGTTTTCGGAGTCTCGCCTATCAGGTGCGCGACGCGCGCAACGACCGGGCCCTGCGGCGCCATTCGCTGCGCCGCTGCCTGGAGCGCTTCGCGCCCTACGGGCACCGGGCGACGTGGTGGCACCTGTGCGACCGGCACGGGATCGCCCCCGAGGACCGGGGCGCGGACCCGCTGCGGCTGGTCGCGGCGCTGGAGGAGCTGGAGGAGGCGCGGGCGGTCTGGCTGGAGTACGAGCGGCAGTTCGCGGAGCGGCGCAGACGTGAGAAGCACGACGGGGTACGGCGGCCGGAGTGGGCCTGGGGCGGCAGCGGGGACGCCGTGGTGCGGTGCGCCGACCCGGATGTGCGGCCGGAGGGGACGCTGGGCGAGGTGCTGCGGCGGCTGATCGCGGCCCTGGAGTCGGAGCCGGGGACCGCGTGCCCGGTCTGCGGCGAGGAGGAGCTGCGCTGGCCGGCCGCACCATCGGGGCCGTCGGCGTGGGCCGGTGCGTGGTCGTGGGACGGGCCGGTGTGCGGGGGCTGCGGGATCGTGGTGCCCCGGCCGGCGCTGGCGGAGGCGGCGGTGGGACACCAGGCGGCGGGCGCGGCGTGAGCGGTACGGGCGGTGGCGGCCGGGCGGGCGCGGTGACCCGGGGCGCGGTGCTCCGGGGCGCGGTGCTCCAGGTCGCGCTGAACGGCTCTCGGGACGCGGCCGACGGGGCGGCGGTGCCGCTGTCCCCGGGGGATCTGGCCCGGTCGGCTCTGGAGGCGGTGGCCGCCGGGGCGGGCGAGGTGCTGGTGCACCCGCGGACCCCGTGCGGGCGGGAGAGCCTTTCGCCCCGGGTGGTGGGGCCCCTGCTGGAGGAGATGCGCGGCGCGGGGGTGCGCGTACCTCTGACGGTGCCGGCGGGGGTCGCCGCCGAGCCGGATCCGGCGGGGCGGCTGGAGCGGGTGCGGTCCTGGACGGTGCTGCCGGACCGGGCGGCGGTGCCGTTCGCGGAGCCCGGGGCCCGGGAGCTGGCGGCGGCCCTGCTGGAGCGCGGGGTGGCGGTGGACGCGGTGGTCCCGCTGGGCGGCGGGACCGGGCCGGAGCCGCTGGCGCGGTTCCTGGAGTGGGCCGCGCCGGAACCGTCCCGGGTCCGGCTGGTGGCGGAGCTGGCGGAGGCCGATCCGGCGCTGGTGGCGGGGCTGCGGTGGCTGCCGCCGGTGCCGGTGGTGCTGTACGGGCGGGAGGCCGCCGCCTGGCCGGTGCTGCGGCTGGCCGCGCGGTGCGGGGCGGGCTCGCGGATCGGCGTGGCCCAGGTGCTGCGGCTCCCGGACGGGAGGGCGGCGCGGTCGAACGCCGAACTGGTGGCGGCCGCCCTCGACTTGCGGCGCGGGGCCGCCACCGGGACGGCTAGTGGGACAGCCGGGAGCCGGTGATGCGCTCGCCGAAGACGTCGTCCGGGTTGGACAGTGCGCAGCTCTTCAGCGAGAGGCAGCCGCAGCCGATGCATTCGTCCAAGTGGTCGCGCAGGCTGCTGAGTTGCTGGATCCGCTGGTCCAGTACGGAGCGCCAGTTCTCGGACAGCCGCGCCCAGTCCTCGCGCGTGGGGGTGCGCTCCTCCGGCAGCTGGGCCAGCGCCTCGCGGATGCTGGCGAGCGGTATGCCCACGCGCTGGGCGGCCCGCACGAAGGCGACCCGGCGCAGCGCTTCGCGGCTGTAGCGGCGCTGGTTGCCGGAGGTGCGGCGGCTGCTGATCAGCCCCTTGGCCTCGTAGAAGTGCAGGGCGGAGACGGCCGCTCCGCTGCGCGCGGACAGCTGACCGACGGTGAGTTCGTGGACTTTCTCGGGAATCTGCGGCACACGGCCGAGCCTAGTCGGACGTCCGTTGACAGACGTACCAGGACCCCAGCATGCTGAGCAAGCGCTTATTCGACTGAGGGGCCGGAAACGGCAGTGGACAGCGGAAGACAGGGGCAGGGCATGGCCGGACCGAGGATCTTCACATCCGCCGACGAGCTGCGCGCCGGCATCGGCGAGCCGCTCGGCCCGAGCGGCTGGCTGGAGGTGGACCAGAAGCGGATCGACCTCTTCGCGGACGCGACCGGCGACCACCAGTGGATCCACGTGGACCCGGAGCGCGCCGCCTCCGGACCCTTCGGCTCCACCATCGCGCACGGCTATCTGACGCTGTCCCTGCTGCCGAGCCTCGTTCCGCAGATCATGCGGGTCGAGGGCATGCGGATGGGCATCAACTACGGCACGGACAAGGTGCGTTTCCCCGCCACGGTCCCGGTCGGCTCGCGGCTGCGCGCCACCGCCGTGATCACCTCGGTCACCGAGGCGGGCGGCGGCGTACAGGTCGCGGCGACGGTGACCGTGGAGCGCGAGGGCGGCGAGAAGCCGGTGTGCGTCGCGGAGTCGGTGTCCCGCTACTACTTCTGAGCCGCGCCGGCGGCCGGGCGCGCGCCCACCATCCGGAGCACGAGGTCGGCGTAGAGCGCGCCGACCTCGTCGGGCGTGCGCTGCCCGGCGGTGCTGAACCAGCGGGCGACGTCGATGCACAGCGACAGCACGGCCAGCGTGGTGCCCGGGACGTCGGGGACGTCGAACTCCCCGGCCCGCACGCCGTCCGCGAGGATCCGGCGCACGGCGGCGTCGCTCAGCCGGCGCAGGGCGACGATCTCGGTGCGGTGCTCCGGGGCGAGCGCGTCGAGCTCGTACTGCACGACGCGGGCGGTGGTGTGGTGCGCGGCGTGCCAGCGCACGAAGGACCGCACGGCCGCGTCCAGCCGGTCGGCGGCGGCCCCCGGGCCGGAGGCGGCGGTCTCCAGGATCTCCAGCGCCTTGTCGTGACCTATCCGGCTGATCCGGTGGAGCAGCTCTTCCTTGGTCTTGTAGTGGATGTAGAGCGCGGCCGGGCTCATGCCGGCGCGGCCGGCGATGTCGCGCGTCGTGGTCGCGTGGTACCCGCGCTCGGCGAAGGCGTCGACGGCCGCCACGAGCAGCCGCCGCGCGGCGTCGGGGGTGACCTCCGACCACGGCACGTAGCCGCCGCTCGTCTCCGCCGCGCTGTCCATCGCTCGCCCACCCTCTTCGCCCTGTAGGAAGACACCAGCTTACCGGAGGGTGAGCAAGCGCTTAGGGGAGTCGGCGTCCGGCGGCTATTTCGGCGAGAAGGGGTCGTACTCCGCCATGATCTTCTCCATCCGGGCCTGGTCGACGCGGCTGACGATCTGCGTCGCCTCCTGCCGGTCGCGGACCACCTTGGCCAGGGTGAAGGCGGAAGTGGTCAGATAGAGGACGGCGATCCCGAGGAAGGCCCGGACCCAGCCGTCCACGTCCATGTTGTAGATCCCCACGGCGACCGCGGCCAGGGCGATGCCGAAGGAGGCGACGGCCTGGCCGTAATAGGCGCCCGTGTTCTGCTGCTTGACCGGTGTCTCGTTCATCGGCCCAGCATCGGGCGCCGTGACGCGGGCCACATCCGCACGGGTACTCAGACGGGTACTCAGAAGGCGGAGACCCCGGTGCGGGCGCGGCCGATGAGCAGCTTCTGGATCTGGCTGGTGCCCTCGTAGAGGGTCATGACCCGGGCGTCGCGCAGCAGTTTGCCGGCCGGGTACTCGTCGACGTAGCCGTAGCCGCCGTGCACCTGGAGGGCGTTGCTCGCGGCGCGCACCGCGGCTTCGGAGGCGAAGAGCTTGGCGGTGGAGGACTCGGTGGCGAAGGGCCGCCCGCGGTCGATCAGGTCGGCGACCCGCCAGGTCAGCAGGCGGGCCGCGTCGACGTCGACCGAGATGTCGGCGATCAGTTCCTGCACCAGCTGGTGGTGGGCGATCGGCTTGCCGAACTGCTCGCGCCGGGCCGCGTACGAGACCGCCGCGTCCAGCGCCGCCTGGGCGATGCCGACGCAGCCGGCGGCCACCGACATCCGGCCCTTGGCCAGCGCGGACATCGCCACGGAGAAGCCCTTGCCCTCGGGGCCGAGCATCGCGGAGGCGGGGACGCGGACCGCGTCGAGGGTGAGTTCGGCGGTGGCCTGGCCGCGCAGGCCGAGCTTGCCGTGCACCTCGCGACGGGTCAGGCCGGGGCTGTCGGCGGGGACCAGGAAGGCGGAGATGCCCCGGTGGCCGGGGATCGCCGGGTCGGTCCGGGCGAAGAGGAGCACCACGTCGGCCCAGGTGCCGTTGGTGATGAACATCTTGCTGCCGCTGATGACGTACGCGTCCCCCTCGCGCACGGCGCGCGTGGTGAGGGCGGCCGCGTCGGAGCCGGTGCCGGGCTCGGTCAGGCCGAAGCAGCCGAGCGCCTCACCGGAGCACAGCCGGGGCAGCCAGGTCCGCTTCTGCTCCTCGGTGCCCCACGCGGCGACGGTCTTGGCGACCAGGCCGAGGGAGACGGAGACGATGCCGCGCACGGCGGAGTCCCCGCGGCCGAGTTCCTCGGTGACGAGGACGTAGGAGAGGTGGTCGCCGCCGGAGCCGCCGTACTCCTCGGGGACGGTGAGGCCGAGGAAGCCCAGGTCGCCGAGCTTCTTCACGATCGAGCGGTCCACGCTCTCGGCGCGGTCCCACTCGGCGGCGTACGGGGCGATCTCGCGGTCGGTGAACGCGCGGGCCAGGCGGCGCACGGCCTCCTGCTCCTCGCTCAGCTCCAGGTTCACGGGGCCCTCCGGGGCGTGGTCCGGCCGCTCGCGGGGCTCTTAAACTAGCGGCGGTAGTTTATGGCGGGGCAGGGCCTACTATGTGGCGCATGGCCAGACCGCGCAAGCCCCTCCTCAGCAGAGACCGCATCGTCGAGGCGGCGGGCGTGCTCGTGGACGAGGAAGGGCTGGAGGCGGTCTCGACGCGGCGGCTGGCCGCCGCCCTCGGGGTGAGCGGGCCCTCGCTCTACAACCACTTCCGGACCAAGGACGCGATCCTGGAGGCCGTCGCGGACGCGGTGAGCGCGAAGGTCGACCTGTCGATGTTCGACGGCGTGTCCGACGGCGGATCCGACGGCGGATCCGACGGCGTGTCCGACACCAGGTCCGACACCAGGTCCGACAGCGGCAAGGACTGGCGGGGCGCACTGTACGACTGGGCGCACTCGTACCGCGAGGCCCTGGCGGACCACCCGAACATCGTGCCGGTGCTGGCCCGCGGGCCGGGCCGGCGCCCGGCGGGGCTGCGGCTGGCGGACGCGGTGTTCGGGGCCATGACCGCGGCGGGATGGCCCCCGGCCCAGGCGACCCGGATCGGCGCGCTGATGCGGTACTTCATCCTGGGGTCGGCGGTGGCCTCGTTCGCCGGCGGCTTCGTGGACGACGAGACGGCGTACGACCCGGCGGACTACCCCCACCTGGGCCAGGCCCACCTGCTGGCGGAACGCCGGCGGGAGGTGGACGAGGGCGCCTTCGAGACGGGCCTGACGGCCCTCCTGGACGGCCTGACGCTCCAGTACGAGGCCCTGCGGGCGGGCGCACCGGGGGCGTAGGGCCCGGACCGGCGTGCCCCCGGACCGGCCGGCGCGCCCCCGGACCGGCTAGAACACCACCAGGGAGCGGCCGCCCTTGCCCGCGACCATCGCGTCGAAGGCCGCCGGGATGCCGTCCAGGGTGATGCGGTCGGTGACCATGGAGCCGAGGTCGAGGCGGCCTGCCCGGACGTGCTCGGCGATCACCGGGAGGTCGCGGGCCGGGTCGCTGTTGCCGTACACGCAGCCGCTGAGGGTGCGGGCGAAGTGGAAGATCTCCAGCGCGTGGAAGGCCACCTGCTGGTCCTTGCCGCCGATGCCGACGACCGTGGTGCGGCCGCCCCGGCGGGTGGACTCCCAGGCCGTGCGGATGGTCGCGGCGCGGCCCACGCATTCCACGGCCACATCGGCGCCCTGCCCGCCGGTGAGGCCGCGGATCTGCTTGGCCGTGGTGTCGGAGGCGACGACGAAGTCGGTGGCCCCGGCGGCCCGGGCCAGCTCCTCCTTGGCCGGGGAGACGTCCACGGCCACGATCGGCCCGGCCCCGGCGATGCGGGCGGCCTGGAGGGCCGCGAGGCCGACCCCGCCGACACCGAACACCGCGACCGACTCGCCCGGGCGGACCTGGGCGCTGTGGTGCACGGCGCCGTAGCCGGTCAGGACGGCGCAGCCGAGGAGGGCGGCCTCGGGGAGCGGGATCCCGGCGGGCGCGGGCAGTACGCAGTTCGCCGCGACGACGGTCTCCTCCGCGAAGGCGGCGACGTTGAGCCCGGGGTGCAGCTCGTTCCCGTCGGCGTCGTGGGCGTGGACCGCGCCGACCCCGGTCAGGGCCTTGGCGCAGAGCCAGACCTCGCCGATCCGGCAGTGGTGGCACTCCCCGCAGGACGGCGCCCAGTTGAGCACCACCCCGTCACCCGGGGAGACGTGGGTCACGCCCTCGCCGACGGCGAGGACCGTGCCCGCGCCCTCGTGGCCGAGGACGGCGGGGACGGGCACCCGCATGGTGCCGTCGGTGAGGGACAGGTCGGAGTGGCAGACCCCGGCGGCGGCGAGCCGGACCCGGACCTGCCCGGGTCCGGGGTCGGGCAGCACGATGTCCCGTATCTCCAGCGGGGCTCCGACGGCGGGCAGGATGGCGGCGCGGACCATGGTCGTCGTCTCCGTGTCTTCGGGGCTTCGGGGGCTTCGGGGGAACTGCGGGGGCTTCGGCGGAGCTTCGGGGCTTCGGCGGGTCAGAACTGCAGGGACTTGGTCTGGAGGTACTCCCCCAGCCCGTGCGCGCCCAGCTCGCGGCCGACGCCCGACTGCTTGTAGCCGCCGAAGGGCGCGAGCACGTTGAAGCGGCCGCCGTTGATGTCCACCTGGCCGGTGTCCATCCGGCGGGCGAACGCCACGGCCGTCTCCTCGTCCGCCGCCCACACCGCGCCGCCCAGGCCGTAGACAGTGCCGTTGGCGATGCGCAGGGCGTCGTCGTGGTCCTCGTAGGGGAGGATCGCCAGCACGGGGCCGAAGATCTCCTCCTGGGCGATGGTCATGTCGGGGGTGACGTCCGCGAAGACCGTCGGCGCGATGAAGTACCCGCGCTCGTGGGGCGCGTCGAGCCCGCCCGCGACGAGGCGCGCGCCTTCCGCGACGCCCTTGTGGATGTACGAGCGCACGCGGTCGCGCTGGGTGGCGTTGACGACCGGCCCGAGGCGGGTGGCCCGGTCGCGGGGGTCGCCCGAGGGGTACCCGGCGACGGCGGCGGCCGCGAGGGCGACGGCCTCCTCGTGCTGGTCCCGGTGGACGAGCATGCGGGTGAGCGCGTTGCAGCTCTGGCCGGTGTTGTTCATGACGTGTCCGACGCCCGCCGCGACGGCCTTGGCCAGGTCGGCCCCGGGCAGGATGACGTTCGCCGACTTGCCGCCCAGTTCGAGGGCGACGCGCTTGACGGCGGCGCCGGCGATGGCGCCGATCTTCCTGCCGACGGCGGTCGAGCCGGTGAAGGAGACGAGGTCGACCCCCTCGTGCTCGGCCAGCGCCTGGCCGGCGACCGGGCCGGTGCCGGTCACCAGGTTGAACACTCCGGCCGGGACGCCCGCCTCGTGCACGGCTTCGGCGAAGAGCTGTGCGGTCAGCGGGGTGTCCTCGGCGGGCTTGAGGACGACGGTGCAGCCGGCGGCGAGAGCGGGTGCCACCTTGGCAACGACCTGGTGCAGGGGATAGTTCCAGGGCGTGATGGCCCCGACCACGCCGACCGGCTCCATGAAGACGGTGGAGTTCCCGATCCGCTCCTCGAAGGCGTAGGAGCCGGCGAGTTCGGCGTACGAGGAGGCCACCGCGACCGGGGCGCCCACGTGCACCGCCTCAGCGAAGCCGAGCGGGGAGCCCAGCTCGGCGGTGATGGTGTCGGTGAACTCTCCCTTGCGGGCCACGAGCACGTCGCGCAGGGCGCCGATCAGCGCGGCCCGCTCGACCGGAGCCGTGGCCGCCCAGCCGGGGAAGGCCGCGCGGGCCGCGCGTACCGCCGCGTCCACGTCCTCGGCCGTCCCGGCCGGAACGCTGCCGATGACCTGCTCGTCGGCCGGGTTGACCACCTCGATCCGGCCGGTCCCGGCGGCGGGCCGCCATTCCCCGCCGATGTACATCCCGTCGTGGGCCTTCATGGCATTCCTCCCGAGCACCTACGAGCGCGTGGACCTGACCTCGCCACCACACCCTACAAACTAGCGCCGGTAGTTTTCGGCCCGCCAGAGGCCCGGGAGGTCAGATGATGCCGAAAACCATCCCTGCGGCCAGGACCACGACGGAGGCGAGGGCCGCCCATTTCACGGTGAAGCGCGTGTGGTCGCCGAATTCGACCCTGGCCATGCCGACGAGGACGTAGACGGCCGGAACCAGCGGGCTGGACATGTGCAGGGCCTGCCCGACGAGGGAGGCGCGGGCGATCTCCAGCGGGGAGACCCCGTGCGCGGCGCCCGCCTCGGCCAGTACCGGCAGGACGCCGAAGTAGAAGCCGTCGTTGGACATGAAGTAGGTGAGGGGCAGGCTCAGCAGGCCGGTGACCAGGGCCATGTGCGGGCCCATCCCCTCGGGGATGGCGCCGACGAGCCAGTCGGCCATGTGCTTGACCATGCCGGTGCCGGTGAGGACGCCGGTGAAGACGGCGGCGGCGAAGACCATGCCGGCGACGTTGAGGACGTTGTCCGCGTGGGCGGCGATGCGGGCCTTCTGGTCCGGCATGTGGGGGAAGTTCACGGTGAGGGCGAGGGCCGCGCCGAGCAGGAACAGCACCGGGATGGGCAGCAGCTCCATGATCATCGCGGTGAGCAGGGCGACGGTGAGGCCCGCGTTGAACCAGTAGAGGTGCGGACGCAGCGTCGGGCGCCGGGGGTCCAGCCCCTGGAAGCCGTCGCCGTCGGCCGGGGCGGCATCGGCGGCTCCGGCGGCGGGGGCTCCGGCGCCCGGCGCGGGGGCTCCGGCGCCGGGCGCGGGGGCCGAGCCGGCGGTACCGGTGTCCTGGGCGGCCTCCCCGGCGCCCGGACCCGCCGCCACCAGGGACTCCTCCACGGTCTCCGCGCCGGGCATCACCAGGGAACCGATCCGGCGGCGCTCCCGGACGCCGAGGACGTAGGCCAGGACGAAGACGAACAGCAGGCCGACCGCGAGGGCCGGGATCATCGGGACGAAGATGTCCGCCGCGTCGAGCTTGAGGGCCGTGGCCGCGCGGGCCGTGGGGCCGCCCCAGGGCAGGGTGTTCATCACCCCGTTGGCGGTCGCGGCGACACCGGTCATGACCACCAGGCTCAGTCCCAGCCGCTTGTACAGCGGATACATGGCCGAGACCGTGATCATGAACGTGGTCGATCCGTCCCCGTCGAGCGAGACGATCGCGGCGAGGACGGCCGTACCGACCACCACCCGGACGGGGTCCGCCTTGCAGAAGCGCAGGATGGCCCGGACGATCGGGTCGAAGAGGCCGACGTCGATCATCACGCCGAAGTAGACGATGGCGAACATCAGCATGGCGGCGGTCGGGGCGAGCTTGCCGACGCCGTCGATGACGTAGTCCCCCAGGTGCGCGCCCTTTCCGGCGAACACGCAGAAGAGCGCGGGGATGAGGACGAGCGCCGCGATGGGCGACATTTTCTTCAGCATGATCAGGACCAGGAAGGTCGCGATCATGGCGAAGCCGAGGAAGGTCAGCATGCAGGGAAGGTAGGTGCCGCCTCCTTGCGCCAACAAGACGTCCACGCGTGAGCAATACGAGCAAAACCCCAGCTCAGGGCAGGGGTGTCAGAGTGACGGGGAAGCCGTTGAGGACCGCTGTGCCCGACAGCGGGTCGAGGCGGGTGCCGTCGAGCAGCTGGTTGACGTTGACCCCCGGGTCGGCTCCGGCCACCGCGAGCCGGGTGCCGTCCCGGTCGTGGCCCCAGCCGTGCGGGAGGCTGACCACGCCCGTGCGGACGGCGTCGGTGACCTCCACCGGCGCCTCCAGGCTGCCGCCGTCGGCGGTGATCCGGGCGCGGCCGCCGTCGGCCAGGCCGAGCCGGTCCGCGTCGGCGGGATGGACCTGGAGGGTGCACCGGTTGGAACCTCCGGTGAGGGCCGGGACGTTGTGCAGCCAGCTGTTGTTGGAGCGCAGGTGGCGGCGGCCCACGAGCACCAGGGCGGCGGGGCGGGCGGCGAGCGCCTCGCGCAGCCCGGGGAGCTCGGCCGCGATCGGCTCCGGGAGCAGCTCGATCCTGCCGCTGCGGGTCCGGAGCAGGCCCGGCAGGCGGGGCCGCAGCGGGCCCAGGTCGATGCCGTGCGGGTGGGCGAGGAGCCGCTCCAGGCTGAGCCCGGCCGGGCGGTCGGCGGCGCCGAACATGTCTCCGTACGGGCCCAGCCGGAGCATCAGGTCGAGCCGGCGTTCCGGTCCGGACTCGCCGGTGAGGAGCCCGGCCAGGGTTGCCGGGTCCGCTCCGTGCAGCGGGGAGCGTCGGTCGGCGGTCTCCTTGGCGAGGGCGGCCCCGATCGCCATGTCGTCGACGGCGGACGGCTGGGCGGAGCCGTGCATGCCGGAGACGGCCAGGACGAGTCGCGCGTGGATCTCGCACTCGTCGAGCCGGTCCGCTTCGAGGGGGACGGCGGGCCGGGTGTAGCGGACCTGGTTGCGGACGGCGAACCCGTTGAAGGCGAAGTCGTGGTGGGCGCTCTGCGAGGGCGGCGGCGGGGGCAGGACGACGTGGGCGTGGCGCGAGGTCTCGTTGAGGTACGGGTCGACGCTGACCATGAAGTCGAGCCCGGCGAGGGCCGCGTCGAGTCGCCGGCCGTCGGGGGCGGACAGCACGGGGTTGGCCGCGATGGCGATCAGGGCGCGGATGCGTCCCTCTCCCGGGGTCTCGATCTCCTCGGCCAGGGCGGCGGTGGGCAGTTCGCTCTTGACCTCGGGGTGCCCGCTGACCCGGCTGTGCCAGCGGCCGAGGGCGAACCCCCTGCCGGGCCCGGCGGGCCGGGGGCGCGGACCGGCCGCCGGGAGCGGGAAGAGGGCTCCGCCGGGGCGGTCGAGGTTGCCCGTGAGGATGTTCAGTACGTCCACCAGCCAGCTGGCGAGCGTCCCGTGCTCGACGGTGCAGCTGCCGATCCGCCCGTAGACGGCGGCGGTCGGCGCGGTCGCCAGCTCCCGGGCGAGGGCGCGGATCCGGTCGGCCGGCAGGTCGCAGGCGGGGGCGACCGCCTCAGGAGTGAAACTCCCGAGGGCGTCTGCGAGTTCCCGGAGTCCTTCGGTGTGTTCCGTGAGCGCTCCGGGGTCGGCGAGCTTCTCGGCGAGCAGGGTGTGGGCGAGCGCGGCGAGCAGCAGGGCGTCGCTGCCGGGGCGCGGCGCGAGGTGCGTGTCGGCGAGCCTGGCGGTGCGCGTGCGGCGCGGGTCGACGACGACGAGCGTGCCGCCCCGGGCCCTGAGCGCCTTGAGCTTGCCGGGGAAGTCGGGGGCGGTGCACAGGGAGCCGTTGGATTCGACCGGGTTGGCGCCGACGATCAGGAGGAAGTCGGTCCGGTCGAGGTCGGGCACGGGGATGGCGAAGGGGTCGCCGAACAGGAGCCCGCTGGAGACGTGTTTGGGCATCTGGTCGAGGGTGCTGGCGGTGAAGAGGTTGCGGGTGCCGAGGGTGTTGACGAGGAGCGGCGGGTAGAGGGCGCCGGCCATGGTGTGGACGTTGGGGTTGCCGAGCACGACGCCGACGGACTGGGGGCCGTGGTCCCGGACGAGGGCGGGGACGGCGGCGGCGACGGCGTCGTAGGCCTCTTCCCAGGTGGCCTCGCGGAGTCGTCCGGCGCGGCGGACGAGGGGGGTGCGCAGCCGGTCGGGGTCGGCGTCGAGGGCGCCGAAGGCGGCCCCCTTGGGGCAGATGAAGCCGCGGCTGAAGACGTCGTCACGATCGCCCCGGGCGCCGGTGACGGTCGTGCCCTCGATGGTGAGGGTGAGGCCGCAGGTGGCCTCGCAGAGGGGGCAGATGCGCGGGGCGGTGCGGGGCATGGGCCCTCCTGGGGGCGGCAGGCTGCGGCGCGGGCACGGCGGGGCCCGAGCATACCGACCGGTAGGCACGGTGGGGAGGGGGTTGCGGCACCCGGTTGCGGCACCTCGTTGCGCCGAGCGGGATCCGGCAGGGCCGGGGGGCGGCGGGGGCGGCGGCGGATCCGGTCAGGGGTCCGGCCCCGGGGTCAGTCCAGGACGCGGGACAGGTAGGCGTGCATCATCGCCCGGGTTTCGGCGACGATGCCGGGGTCGCCGGCCGGGTCGGCCCGGAACGCCAGCTGGACCAGCGCGTCGGTCGCCTCGACGGCCACCAGGACCGCCCGGGACAGCACGGGGTCCGGGGTGAGCCCGAGGTGGGTGCACAGCAGCCCGGTCAGGCGTGCGGCGACCAGGTGGTTGGGGTCGGAGGCGGGGCCTTCGGAGGGCGGGGCGGGCACGCCGAAGTCCACCAGGGCGAAGCCGGGGACGCTGCGCTTCATGGCCAGGTACTCGTCCAGCACGGCGTCCACGACGGGCCGCCAGTGCGCGGCCGGGAGCAGGGCGAGCCGCCGCTCGATGCCCTCGGCGTACTGCTCCAGGTTGCGCTGGGCCAGGGCGACGGCCATGGCCCGCTTGTTCCCGAAGAAGCGGTAGACCGAGCCGATGGGCACGCCGGCCCGCAGGGCGACGGCGCGGGTGCTGAGGTTCTCGTAGCCGGTCTCGTCGAGGAGTTCGGCGCAGGCGTCGAGGATCCGGGCGAGGCGGTCGGCGCTGCGCTGCTGGACCGGGGTCCTGCGCAGGGGGTGGGCGGGAGGCACGGGGTCCATCATGCCGCTCCTGGCTCGTGGGTCCAGTGGTGCGGGCGCCCGCTCCTCAGTTCAGGAGGAGGGTCAGCCCGCCGATCGTGTACGTGATCATCAGCGCGAGCAGCGGCAGTTGGCCCGCCACCGCCTTCGCCGGGGGGAAGAGGCGTACGGAACGGTCGTGCGCGGCGATCACACCGAGTACGTGGCCGGCCACGACGGAGATCACCTGGAGGGCCGCGAGACCGCCCGGACCCAAGGGGGGACTGGGATCGGGGGCGTTGTCAGTGCCGAGTGCCATGCTTACCGTACGTGGTCCTTCGGTGACGAGGAGGGAGAAGTAATGGGCGGTGAGATAGCCGAGGGCGATCGGCACGAGTGAGTGCGCGAAGGCGGTCAGCGGTCGGGGGTGCGGGCCGCTGACGAGGCGGGTGGCCGCCGCGCACAGGCAGTACAGGGTGGCGACGAGGGCGACGGAGGCGAGCAGTCCGAGCGTGGCCGTGGGGGTACGGCCGAGGGGGGAGGTCTGGAGGGTGTTGATCCAGGCGGGGTTGTCGGAGTAGCCGTCGTAGGCGGTGGAGCCGAGCAGGACGCAGACGGTGGCGACGAGTCCGGGCCGCTCGGGCGTCGCGTCGAGTCCGTGGAAGGGGTTGCGCAGGACCAGGCGGCCGTCGCTGCGGCGGCCGAGGGGGGAGAGCCCGGCCAGGAGGCCGGAGTAGACCTCGAAGGCGTCGGCTTCGGCGAACCAGCTCTCGCCGAAGCGGGCAGCGAGCAGCAGGTGGGCGGCGGTGTAGGCGGTGAGGGCACACAGGAGGGTGGTGGTCGATGCGGGATCGGGAGCGACGAGTTCGAGCCAGGTGAAGCCGAACAGGCCGGCGGCGGCGGGCCATTGACCGGTCCGGGGCGGCAGGGGGCGGCCGGCCCCGGGCGGGCGGCGGCGGGCCCGGGCGAGGAGGCGGTGCAGGGTGCGCAGCGGGCTGAGGAGGCGCCAGACGGGGCCGAGGAGAAGGGAGGCGGGCACGATCCCGACCCACAGCAGGACGTAGACGGCGCCGGGAGCGGGGTTGCGGTCGGGGTCGTCGGGACCGATGAGGAGGTGGAGGAGCACGGCGAGGGCTGCGGCCAGGCCCAGTCCGCGCAGGGCGGTGCGGGTGGCCGGCGCGTCGGCCACCCGCTGGAGTCCGGCGGGCAGGGCGAGGCCGGAGCGGTCGCCGCGGAAGCGGGAGACGGACCAGAGGAGGCCGAGTGCGAGGAAGGAGACGAAGAGAGCGGTGAAGGCGCCGGCGAAGGCGTAGAAGGGGGAGACCGGCAGGTCGTGCTGGGAGCCGATCCCGTGCGCGAGCAGGGTCGAGGGGCCGGGCGGGGCGAGGACCACGGGTTCCGTCGGGCTCATCGGACGAGGAGCTGGGTCAGGACGAGACGGGACTCGTGGGTCTCGACCTCGAAGAGGCCCGTGCGGTCGGCCGTCAGGACCAGGGTGGCCTCCTGGCCTGCGGGCAGGGCGAGTTCCTTGTCGTAGCCGTGGACGTGCAGGGTGTCGGCGCGGTCGCTGGTGACGCGCAGGGCCAGGCGCTCGCCGCGCTTCAGCTCGGTGCGGCCGGTGGCCGGCACCACCTTTCCGCCCCGGACGGCGAGGGTGACGGTCCGGTCGGCAGGCGGGGCCGGCGGGGCCGCCTGTGGCGCCGGCGTCGCCGAGGAACCGGTCGGGGCGGGTGCGGGGTGGCTGTGGGTTCCCTGGCCCGGGGGGCCCGCGGTCAGCTCGACGGCCGCCTCGACCGGCTTGCCGGCGACGGCCCAGGCGGTGTGGTCGTCGGCGTACAGGCGGACGGTCAGGGTGTGCGTGCCCTCGGGCACCTGCGTCGCGGGCAGGTGGAACCAGGGGCCGTACACCCGGGCCAGCTTGCGGCCGTCGAGCTCCAGGTGGGCGTGGCCGGCGCCGGTCAGCGCCGCGCCGCCGGCGCTGTCGGGGGTGAAGCGGAAGCCGGTCACGGCCAGTTGGAGGTTCCAGCCGTCCTCGGAGTCGGGGCGGGCGGTGAGCCCCACCTGGGGTGCGCCCTGGGCCGGGACCTCGCGCAGGCGGTGGCCGGCCGCGTCCTGGGTGTCGAGGAGGGTGCCGGCGCCGCCAGTGGCCTGTTCGTGGGTGGTGCCGGGTTTGTGGTGGGTGGTGGCCCGGCCGCCGCAGCCCGTCGCCGCACCGCCCGCGAGCAGCAGGAGCAGGGCCACCAGCGCCGCCGTGCGGGCGGAGCGCCGGTGCGGGCGGGTCCGGGGTGCAGGGGTCCGGCACACGTCGCACCGGATGCGGGTCTCTGCGGGCACGTTCACTGCGGGCCTCCGGTCATGGGGCGGGCCGCCGCGGCCGGGCGGTGCTGGGGGGCGGGGCTGGGGGGTGGCGGCCCCGCTGCGGGCGGGGCGGGGCCCGCCGGCGTCCTCGCCGCGGATGGGGACGGGGGTCAGGCGGTGCTGCCGCCAGGGTCGGGGGTGGGGGCCGGGGGCTCGGCGGTGGCGCTCAGGGCGGGGGCCGGGCCCGCCGGGACGGGGGTGCGGTCGCCGGCCGGGTCGTCGCCCGGGCCGGCCGGCCGGGCGGGGGCGGCCGGGCCCGGGCGGGCCGACGCGACGACCGCCCACAGCACCCACACCACCGCGACCAGGGCCCGTACCCAGGCGGGGCTGAGCGGGATCCACGGGATCATCAGGACCGCCTTGTCGAAGGCGTCCAGCAGGGTCAGGGCGCCCAGGAGCAGGGTGAGGCGCGCCAGCCAGCGGCGTTCGGGGCGCAGCGCCAGGCCGGCGCCGGTCCACCACAGGCCGAGCAGGAGCAGGGCGAGTGCCGGGACGGGGGTGCCGGTCAGGGGCGTCGTGGAGCCGGCCACGTCCAGGGCCAGCCCGGCCAGGCCGCACAGCGAGGCCGCCGTGCCCAGCCGGGAGCCGCGCAGGCGCCGCCACCACAGGGTGCCGCCGACCAGCAGCAGCACCGCCGCCACCGCGACCGCGATCTGCGTCTCCACCCGCTCCAGGCCCCGGGCGCCGTACCAGTCGCAGCCCGCCGGGAGCTTGCGGGCCTGGACGTTGTAGTCGGCGCAGACCATCAGCTGGGTCAGCTTCACCGGTTCGCCCAACAGCCGGGCCGAGGAGCCGCTGACCTGTCCGCGTTCCTTCCCGCACTGCGGGAGCGTGCCCGGGGTGGAGCCGTCGGGGCCGTCCTGCCAGCAGTTCCCGCGGCCCTGGCCGTCCCACCACACGTCGGTGCCGTTGGGCCTGGAGGCGCCGGACCTGTCCTTGCCGAGCACGTTGCCCGCGTACCGGTTGTGGTGGGAGGTGTCGGTCTGCTTCGACCACTTCTCCTCGCCCCGGATGAAGGCCGGGACGGCGCTGAGGAAGAAGCCCGCGCGCCGGTGTCCGTAGACCCAGTTGCCCTCGTAGAGGTTCCAGTTGCCGCCGGCGGTGATGATGCCGGTGCCGGGCGGCATGGAGATCTGCGGGCAGACGACCCCCTGCTCGTAGCCGCGTTCGGCGGGCGGTCTGGCGCAGGTGCCGTCGGCTACGTAGTGGTAGTAGTCGGCGTTGTTGTCGTGGATGAGGTTGCGTTCGAAGCGGGCGTGGTTCTGCGGGAGTCCGGGGTGTCCGGGGAAGGCGCTGTCCATCGAGGCGCCGCCCATGTTCTGGTCGAACTCGTTGTCGTGGACCCACACCGAGTCCCCGGCGGTGCCGGAGTAGCCGACCATGTTGTGGTGGCTGCGGCAGCCGGTGATCTCGATGGAGTAGCGGGGCACGTCGTAGCCGCGGCCGTCGTTGATGTCGGAGGCGCTGCCGGGGTAGATCCCGGAGTCGCCGTTGCCGTAGGACTCGCAGTTCTTGTAGAGGCCGTGGTCGCTGGCGAAGGTCAGGAAGCCGTACTCGTCGTTCCAGCGGGTCAGGACGTCGTCGATGACGAAGCCGTCGCCGGCGAGCACGTACAGCGAGTTGAAGGTGGTGCGCTGCGCGGTGAAGTTCCGGAAGTAGATCCCGTTGGACCGGTCGGCGCGGATGGCGTTCAGCTTCTGGTAGCCGGCGTCGATGACGACGTCGAGGCGGTTGGCTCCGGTGCCCTCGATCTGGAGGTTGGTCTTGCCGAGGATGGCCACCAGGTTCTGGTTGTGGCGGCACTTCTCCTGCTGCTCGTAGGACAGGATCTGGTAGCCCAGTGAGGAGTCGGGGGCCTTGAGGTTCGCGCACTCCCCCGCCGGTGCGGGGCGGGAGGGCTCCTCCTCGTAGAGGCCGGGCAGGATCGCGATGTTCATCCCCGGCCGGTCGACGGCGTCCACGGCCTGCTGGAGGTGGCGGTAGCCGCTCTTCTCGCAGCGCTCGTAGAGGTCGAGGTTGCGCTGGCGGAGCTGCGGCGGGAAGCCGGCCACGCGGCGTTCGAAGGCGGGCCGGTCGGTCTTGCAGACCAGCAGGTCGGGCTCGGCGGCCGCCCGGTGGACGGGGACGGATCCGGTGCCGTCGGGGAGGGCGACGGGGCGCTCCTCGTGCGCGCGGGCGGCGGGCGCGGCGGCGAGGAGGGACAGGAGGGCGAGGAGGGCGGCGAGGAGCGCCGCCGGCACGGCAGGGAACCTGCGGGTCCACGACATGCGCGAGAGAGTAGAGCAATGTTCACCTTTTTGGATCCCCCCGTGCGGATTCCCTCCGAGCGGTGACCGGATCGTTGTGCCGGGCGGCTCCCGCCGGGTGGCGGGGTGGGGCGCGGTGCCGACGGGCGACAGGGCGGGGCGGGGCGGGAGCACGGCGGACCCGGCCGCACCCCGGCCAGCTGTACCCCGCCCCGGCGGGGGTTTGGGGCGGTGGTCGCAAGAGGGCGTTGACGGGGAGGGGCTCGGAATCCTACTGTCGACCATAGGATTCCTTCGAGGGAGCGGGAGCAGCCCATGAGTGAGCAGGCCAGGAAGACGGCGGAGGCGCTGGAGTACCTCACCGGCTTCGGGAACGAGCACAGCTCGGAGGCCGTGCCCGGCGCGCTCCCGCTCGGCCGCAACTCCCCCCAGCGCGCCGCCCTCGGCCTCTACGCCGAGCAGCTCAGCGGCAGCGCCTTCACCGAGCCGCGCCGCCACAACCGCCGGTCGTGGCTCTACCGGATCCGCCCCTCCGCGGCGCACCCGGCCTTCACCCGCGTGGACAACGGCGCCCTGCGCACCGCGCCCTTCACCGACGCCGTCCCGGACCCCAACCGGCTGCGCTGGAACCCGCTGCCCGACCCGGCGCCCGGCACCGACTTCCTGGCCGGCCTGTGGACCCTCGGCGGCAACGGCGACGCCACCCAGCGCACCGGCATGGCCGTCCACCTCTACTCCGCCAACGCCGACATGACCGACCGGGTCTTCAGCGACTCCGACGGCGAGCTGCTGATCGTCCCCGAGCGCGGCGGCCTGCTGCTGCGCACCGAGCTCGGCCTGCTGAGCGCCGGCCCCGGCGAGGTGGCGCTGATCCCGCGCGGCGTCCGGTTCCGCGTCGAGCTGCTGGACGGCGACGCCCGCGGCTACGTCTGCGAGAACTACGGGCAGCCCTTCGAGCTGCCGGACCTCGGCCCGATCGGCGCCAACGGCCTTGCGGCGGCGCGGGACTTCCGGGCGCCGGTGGCCGCGTACGAGGACGTGGAGCGTCCGACCGAGGTGGTCAACAAGTTCTGCGGCAACCTCTGGTCCGCGACCTACGGCCACTCGCCGCTCGACGTCGTCGCCTGGCACGGCACGCACGTCCCGTACGTCTACGACCTGCGCAAGTTCAACGTGATCGGGTCCATCAGCTACGACCACCCCGACCCGTCGATCTTCACCGTGCTGACCTCGCCCTCCGACACCCCGGGGCTGGCGGGCGTGGACTTCGTGGTGTTCGCCCCGCGCTGGCTGGTCGGCGAGGACACCTTCCGCCCGCCGTACTTCCACCGCAACGTGATGAGCGAGTACATGGGCCTGATCGAGGGCGCCTACGACGCCAAGGCCGAGGGGTTCGTCCCGGGCGGCGGCTCGCTGCACAACATGATGTCCGCGCACGGCCCGGACCGGGAGACCTTCGACAAGGCCAGCGCCGCCGAGCTGAAGCCGCAGAAGATCGACGACGGCCTCGCGTTCATGTTCGAGACCCGCTGGCCGATCACCGCCACCCCGCAGGCGGCGGGGGCGGAGCACCTCCAGCGCGGTTACGACGACGTATGGGAGGGTCTCCAGCGCCACTTCCGCGCCTAACATGCCGGTGTCCCCCTGCGCACCGCCCCGCCCCGTCGTCCGATGACGGCCGGCCCGTACGGAGAACGACCCGTGACCGCCTTCGCCCCCGACTCCCTGGTACTCAACCGGAAGCTTCCGCTCTGGTACCAGGTGTCCCAGTCCCTGCGCGCCTCGATACTGGGGCGCACCCCGGACGCCTCGCTGCGGCTGCCCACCGAGGAGCAGCTCGCCGAGCACTACGGGGTGAGCGTGCTGACCATGCGCCAGGCGCTCAAGGAGCTGGAGGGCGAGGGCCTGATCAGCCGGCACCGGCGGCGCGGGACCTTCATCGAGCCGGGCGCGATGCGCAGCGCCCCGGTGCGGCTGCTCGGCTCGGTGGACGCGATCGTGGCCCAGCAGTCGGGTGACCTGACGACGGTGCTGGGCCGCGAGCGCACGCCCGTGGCCGGGGAGTTGCTGGAGCACTTCCCGGACACGGCGGAGGTGGTCACCTACCGCAGGCTCCGGCGCGACGGCGAGAGCGGGGAGCCCACCAACTGGGCGGAGAACGCGGTCCGTCCGGAGCTCGCCGACGCCGTGGACCTGGCCGACCTGGAGCGCTGGCCGATGACCAAGGTGCTGCGCGACGTGGTCGGCGTACGGATCAGCCGGATCACGGACACCGTGGAGGCCCGGCTCGCCGACCCGGTCACGGCCGAGCTGCTGGAGGTCCCGCTGCTCAGCCCGATCCTGCACTACACCGGCGTGACCTACGACGAGGACGGCCGGGTCGTGGACGTGGCCCGGATCCGCTACCGGGGCGACCGGTTCTCCTTCACGGTGACCGTCGAAGCACCCTGAGCCCGCCACGCGGGGCCCGGACCCGGGCCTCCCCGCGCACCTACTTCTGCTCTTCGTTCTCCTCCGTCAGGCGCTCGCCCTCGGCCTGCGAGGGTGTGGTGCGCATCGTCTGGGGGTGGTGGCGCTGCTCCCTCTCCCGCTCGTCCATGTCCTCGTCGAGCCGCTCGCCCTCGGCCTGCGACGGGGTCGAATACTCGTCGTACATGCTCATCGCCGGCTCCTCGGTCGGTACGGGTGCGTCCGCCGGTCGGTACGGAACCGTACGTACACGGCGTATACCCATATAAGGAGCGTAACGCTTCAGCCGGGACGCGGCCCCGCCCCGGCGGGCCGTCGCTACCATCTGCCGGGTGAGCGCTGACGTACCGCTGCTGGACGATCTGATGCCCTGGGCCGTGGACGGCCTGCGCCTGGGCCGGGACTGGGTGGCCGCGCCCGATCCCGCCACCCTGCGCGCCCGCTGGACGGCCCTGACCGGCGCCGAAGGGGCGGAGCGGGAGCGGCTGTTCCGCCCGAGCCGGACCCGTACGCCCTCCGCCGGGGCGGCCGCGCTGCCCGGCCAGCGCTCGGCCACCGCCCGCTTCGCCGACGCGCCCGGAGCGTTCCCGGACCCCGTACGGGTGCTCCGCGCGCCCTTCGACGAGCAGTGGCTGCTGCCCGACCAGCGGCTCATCGACTCCGCCCGCCCGGAGCTGTGGCGGGTGCGCGACCCGCAGCAGGTGTTCCTGCTGGAGGCCCCCGGACTGCTGGCCACCGCCCACCTCCCGGCGGGCCGGCTCGGCCGGATCCGCCCGCTGCACCGGCGCCCCGGCGGGGCCGAGCCGAACCTCGCGCCCGGCCTCCTGCCCCTGCTGGGCGGGCGCCACGGCGGCTGGGTCACCCCGGAGGACGTGCTGTGCTGGATCCTCGCCGCCGGCCGGCCGGGACCCCGGGGCTACGAGGTCCCGCTGGCGGCCGACCCGGAGCGCTGGCGGGCCGGCCTGGAGCTGGGCCACCGGCTGCTGACGGTCCAGCTGCGCGGGGCGCGCGGCGGGGAGCCGCCCCGCCTGCCGGGCGGGCGGCGGCCGTACGTCCGGGCGGCGGTCACGGCCTGGCCGGCGGGGCTCGGCCACGACGCGGAGTCCGAGACGCTGACCCTCGGGGACGGGGCCGTCTCCCCCGTCCCGGTGGAGGCCTGGGAGTACGAGGTGCAGGGGGTCCGGGTGCTGGAGGCGTGGTTCGCCGCCCGCTGCGCGCACCGGGATCCGGGGGCCGGGGGCCTGGAGGGGCTGGGGCCGGCCGAGTGGCCGCAGTCCTGGACCTCGGAGCTGCTGGCCCTGGTGACGACGCTGGCGCTGCTGGCCGCGCTGGCGCCGGAGCGGGCGGCGTTCACCCCCGGGCCGCTGCTGCCGGCCGCGGAGCTGGAGGCAGCCGGGGTGCTGCCGCCACCGCGCTGGGCCCGGCGTCCGGCGTCGGTGCTGGACCACCAGGAGGAGGGGCCGGGCGGGCAGTTCGCGCTGCTCTGACACCGCCTACGGGGTACTCCTCAGGACCACCCCGCCAGCAGCCGAGACACGGCGCGGTCGAAGACGTCCGTCATGTCCGTCCCGGCGGCGGTGACCGGGGTGCCCGCGGTGAGGGCCGCCGTGAGCCTCGGGTACTCCCCCGTCGCCAGCCGGGAGCCGAGCCAGGCCGTCCGTACGCCTTCCTCGGCGGCCTCGCTCCAGGGCAGCGAGCGGGCCCGTTCGGCCAGGGCCAGTTCCCCCGCCACGAAGGTGGCCACCGTGCCGTTGACGGAGGCGATGAGCTCCAGCTTCTCGGCCCCGGACGCCTCCAGCGGCTCCAGGCAGGCCAGGCTGTGCTCCAGGTACCGCAGGGCGTTGGGGCTGAAGCCGTAGACCGGGCTCAGCAGCCGGGGCAGCCAGGGGTGGCGGCGCATCAGGGCCCGGGTCTGCCGGGCCAGGGCGAGCAGGTCGTCCCGCCAGCGGCCGCTGGGCGGGCTGAGGTCGTACTCCCCGCTGACCGCGTCGACCATCAGCTCGTACAGGTCCTCCTTGCGGGGGACGTAGTTGTACAGGGACATCGTCCCGGCGCCGATCCCGGCCGCCACCCGCCGCATGGATACGGCCTCGATCCCCTCCGCGTCGGCGATCCGCACGGCCTCCGCGGCGATCGAGTCGCGGCTGTGCGCGGGCCGGGGCCCGCGGCCGGCCCGCTGCGGGCGGGCCCAGATCACTTCGGGTTCGGCGGGGCGCCCACCGGCTGTCATCGGTCACATCACCTCGTCGTCGTCTCCGCCCCATCTTAGTTACGTACACCGTACGCAGTGCGGTAGGGTGCGGCACATGACGACTACGTACGCTGTACTTAGTGAAGGTCTGGAGAAGCACTACGGCAAGGTGCACGCCCTGCGCGGGCTCGACCTGGCCGTGCCGGAGGGCACCGTCTGCGGACTGCTGGGCCCCAACGGCGCGGGCAAGACCACCGCCGTGCGGATCCTCACCACCCTCACCGCACCCACCGCCGGACGCGCCCTGGTCGCCGGCCACGAGGTCACCGCCGACCCGGCCGCCGTACGCCGCGCCATCGGCGCCACCGGCCAGTACGCCTCCGTCGACGGGGACCTGACCGGCCGGGAGAACCTCCGGCTGTTCGCCCGCCTCGCCGGACTGCGGGGGCGGGCCGGGCGCGAGCGCGCGGACGGACTGCTGGAGCGCTTCGGGCTCGGCGAGGCCGCGGACCGGGTGGCCGGCACCTGGTCGGGCGGCATGAGGCGGCGCCTCGACCTGGCCGCCGGCCTGGTCACCCGCCCCCGGGTGCTCTTCCTCGACGAGCCCACCACCGGGCTGGACCCGGCGGCCCGCGAACAGATCTGGACGGCGGTGCGCGACCTCGCCGACGAGGGCACCACGGTGCTGCTGACCACCCAGTACCTGGAGGAGGCCGACCGGCTCGCCGACGACATCACCGTCGTGGACCGGGGCCGGGCCGTCGCCACCGGCACCCCGGCCGGCCTCAAGGCCCGGATCGGCGCCCGGGCCGAGGTCACCGTCGCCGGGACGGCCGCCCTCGCGGGGGCGGCCGCGGTCCTCGACCGGCTCACGGGCGGGCGGCCCGCCCTGGACGAGGAGCGGCTCACCGTCGGCGTGACCGTCCTCGACGGCGGGCTCACCCTGCCCCGGATCATCCGCGAGCTCGACACCGCCGGGATCCCGGTGACCGACGCGAGCCTGCGCCCGCCGACCCTGGACGAGGTGTTCCTGCGCCTGACCCGGATCCCCTCCGCCACCCCCGACGAGAAGGAGAACGCGGCATGACCACCCTGCTGTCGGACGGCGGCGCCGTCCTCACCCGCCAGCTCCAGAAGGCCCGGCACGCGCCGGCCCTGCTGGTGCTGACCCAGACCATGCCGATCGTGATGCTGCTCTTCTTCGGCTACGTGTTCGGCAGCGCGCTCGCCATGCCGGGCGCCGAGTACCGCGAGTTCCTGGTGCCCGGGCTGCTCGCCGCGACCGCCGCGAACGGCCTGATGACCGGCATGTTCACGGCCGCGCAGGACGCCCACCGGGGCGTCATGGACCGCTTCCGGACGCTGCCGATGAGCCGGGCCGCGGTCCCGTTGGGGCAGACGGCCGCCGACCTGCTGACCACGGCGGTGTCGATGGTGCCGCTGATGCTGGTGGGGCTGGCGATGGGCTGGCGGGTGGAGAACGGCCTGCCCGGGGCCCTGGGGGCGCTCGGCGTGCTGCTGCTGTTCCGGTTCGCCGCCGCATGGGTGGGCACGTACCTGGGGCTGGTGAGCCGCAGCGAGGAGGCCGCGGGCCAGCTCGGCAGCGCCACCTTCATGCTGCCGATGCTGTCCAGCGCGTACCTGCCGACGGCCGGACTGCCCGGCTGGCTGCGGACGGTCGCGGAGTGGAACCCGATCAGCGCCGTCGCCACCGCCGTCCGGGAGCTGTGCGGCAACGCGGGCGGCGCGGCCACGGCACCGGGCGCGGCCTGGCCCGCGTCGCATCCGGTGGCGGGCGCGGTGCTGTGGTCGCTGCTGCTCCTGCTCCTTGCCGTACCGCCGGCCACGCGCCGGTTCGCGCGCGGCCGGGGCTGAGAGCCCCTCAGGAAGGGGCCCTCCGGCAGCCGTCAGGGCAGCGGCGTGACGGGCACCTGCACGGCCACCGGGACCGCCTCCGTGTGGAGGTTGCCGTCGAGCGCGTCCGTCAGGGACGTCTGCGTGTTGGCGGTGAACCGGCAGCCGACGACGGCGATCCCGCACACCCGGTAGCGGACGACCACGGAGGCGGTGGCGCCGGAGCGGATCGAGCCGACCGTCTGCGGCACCGGGCCGAGCCGGGTGATCCCGGACCCCGCGGGCAGGGCGTCGAGGAGCTTGACGTTGAAGGCGTCGCCGGAGCCGGTGTTCCGGATCCGGTACTCCACGCTCAGCGTGCGGGAGAGGTAGTTGCCGAGGCCGCCCCAGTAGGCGCGGTGGGTCACGGCCAGCTGCGGCTGGAGGAGCGAGACGGAGTCGGTGAGGCTCAGGCTCCACGACTTGCCGGTGCCGGGGGTGAGATCGGCCGTCACGAGGAACGATCCTGTGCCGGTGGCGCCCCGGTAGGCGTTCGCCGGGGTGGAGTCCGGGACGACGGTCCAGGTGCCGGTCCCCGTCACCGTGGACCCGCTGTACGAGAGGGCCGGGGAGGAGCAGGTCCCGGCCTTCAGGGCCAGGGTCAGGGTCCCCCTGGGATTGACCAGCACCACCCGGGTGTCGTCCTGGGGGAGCGCGGCCTGGCCGGCGCCGACCCGGAACGGCAGGCTGACGCCCATCTGCGCGGCGAGCGAGGAGAATTGACCAGGGCCCAGCGAGGCGCTGCCGAGGAGCAGCCTGCCGTCGGCGAGCAGGCCCGAGGAACAGCCGGAGTCGCCCCCCACGGCACCGTCGGAACTGGAGGCGGTCACGTTCAGCGGGTCCGGTACGCGGCCCGCCGCGCCTGCCGGAGCCGCCGTCACCGCCACGGCCGCCAGCAGCGCCATGGCGGCGACCGCCGTCCGTCGGACTGCGGAGCGAGCGGGGGGTACGGCGGCGGTCGGGGCTCTCATGGGCGACCCTTCGGTACGGCGCGACGGCGGACGCCCGCACCTTACGCATACAATCCGGACATTCCACCGGACCTGGGATCCGGACACGGGTGACAGACCCGGCTTCCACCCGGTAGGCAGACCCCATGGCTACCGAACCCCTCCCCCTCGCCGGCCTCACCGTCGTCGCCGTCGAACAGGCCGTCTCGGCCCCCTTCGCCACCCGCCAGCTCGCCGACCTCGGCGCCAGGGTGATCAAGGTCGAGCGGCCCGACGGCGGCGACTTCGCGCGCGCCTACGACACCGCCGCCCAGGGCCTGGCCTCGCACTTCGTGTGGGCCAACCGCGGCAAGGAGTCCCTCGCCCTCGACCTGAAGGACCCGCGCGGGCTGGAGGTGCTCCACGGCCTGCTCGACGGCGCCGACGTCTTCGTGCAGAACCTCGCGCACGGGGCCGCCGCCCGGCTCGGCATCGACGCGGCCTCGCTGTGCGCCCGTTACCCGCGGCTGGTCGCCGTGGACGTCTCCGGCTACGGCCCCGAGGGCCCGTACGCCCACAAGCGCGCCTACGACATGCTCGTGCAGTGCGAGGCGGGGCTGGTCTCGGTGACCGGCACCCCCGAGCGGCCGGTGAAGGCGGGCATCCCGGCGGCGGACATCGCGGCCGCCATGTACGCCTTCTCCGGGGTGCTGGCCGCCCTGCTGCGCCGCGGCGTCACCGGGCGCGGCGGGCCGGTGGAGGTGTCGATGCTGGACGCGCTCGCCGAGTGGATGGGGCATCCGCTCCACCACACGATGCACGGCGGGGAGCAGCCCGTGCGGACCGGTCTCGCGCACGCGGTGATCGCGCCGTACGACGCCTACCCGACGGCCGACGGGGACCGGGTGCTGCTGTCGGTGCAGAACGACCGGGAGTGGCGGCGCCTCGCGGTCCAGGTGCTGGACCGGCCGGACCTGGCGGAGGATCCGGCGTACGCGACGAACGCGGCCCGCACGCGGGGGCGGGAGAAGACGGACGCGGTGGTGGCGGAGGCCCTCGGCCGGCTCGGCGCGGACGAGGCCGTGGCACGGCTGGAGGCGGCCGGGATCGCCTGCGCGCGGCTCAACTCGGTGGCACAGCTGGCCGGGCACCCGCAGCTGGCGGCGCGGGACCGCTGGCGGGAGGTGGATTCGCCGGCGGGCCCGCTGCGGGCGCTGCTGCCGCCGATCGGGCTGCCGGGCGGCGCGGAACCGCGGATGGGTGCGGTGCCCGCGCTCGGCGAACACACCGACGCCCTGCTGCACGCCCTGGGGATGACGGACGCGCAGATCACGGCACTGCGCCGGGACGGTGTGGTCGCCTGAGGCCGGGGTGGCGCCGGGGGTTCCCGGAAGACGCCGGACGGGGGGACGGGGCCGGGTCGCAGCCGGACGGGGGACCGGCTGCGCGGACGGTCAGGTGCGGCGGCTGCCGAAGAGCGTGCGCCGCAGCCTGCGCAGCGGTGCGAAGAGCGCGACGCGCGCGCTCCGGCTCCGCTGGACGTGGGTGTGGTCGCGCGAGGTGAGCTCGCGCATCAGCAGGGTCGCCTCGGCGACCTCGTGGCGCGGGGCGGCGGGACCGCCCAGCACGGCGAGGTGGCGGTCGAGGCGCGAGCTGACCGCGCTGCTGCCGCAGGTGATGGCAGGCACGCGGGGCGGCCTGCTGCGCATCGTTATCTGTTCCATGTCTCTCCCCACCCGTACGAGGGCACCCGGCCCGGGCAGGGTAACCCTATCGCCCCCGCAACGCCCGCGGGTATCCCGGTGGTGTGAATTACCCCTGTAATTACGGGTAGTTGACGATTACTCAGCGGAGTCGACCGTCACTCTCCGTACCAACGGGCCCACTTGGGGGGCCCTGCACAGCAGTCGGTGACAGTGTCGTCACGACGGGGGCCGCACGCCGGGTCCTGCGCTAACTTGGAGTGATCACCCGGTGACGCAGGGGGTTTCGCGTGAACGGTAACGAAAGCGGGGACGCCGGGCGTGTCATCGCCGGCCGGTACCGGCTGCTCGGCCAGTTGGGGCGCGGCGGCATGGGTGTGGTGTGGCGGGCCCGTGACGAGGTGCTGGGCCGCGAGGTCGCCGTCAAGGAGGTGCGGGCCCCCGCCGGGCTGGACGCGGCCGAGGTCGAGCGGATGTACCGGCGGCTGGAGCGGGAGGCCTGGGCGGCCGCCCGCGTCTCGCACCGCGGGGTGGTCACGGTCTACGACGTCGCGAGCGAGGAGGGCCGCCCGTGGATCGTGATGGAGCTGGTGCGCGGCCTCTCCCTGGCGGAGGTGCTGGAGGGCGAGGGCCCGATGACCCCTCAGCGGGCCGCGCACGTCGGCGAACAGGTACTGGCCGCGCTGCGCTCCGCGCACGCCGCCGGGGTGCTGCACCGGGACGTGAAGCCGGCCAACGTGCTGGTCGCCAATGACGGCCGGGTGGTGCTGAGCGACTTCGGGATCGCCCGGCTGGAGGGCTCCGCCGCGCTCACCATGACCGGCGAGGTGGTCGGATCCCCCGAGTTCCTGGCCCCGGAGCGGGCGCTGGGGAACGAGCCCGGCCCGGAGTCGGACCTGTGGTCGCTCGGGGTGATGCTCTACGCGGCCGTGGAGGGGGTCTCGCCCTTCCGCAAGGACACCCCGCTGTCCACCCTGCAGGCGGTCGTCGACGCGGAGTTGCCCCCGCCGCGCCGGGCCGGGCCACTGGAGCCGGTGCTGGAGGGGCTGCTGCGCAAGGATCCGGCCGAGCGGCTGTCCGCCGCGGAGGCCGCCCGGATGCTGCGCATCATCGGCGCGGGCGGGGCGGTACGGGACCCCGGCGGGCCGGTGTCGCCGGTGTCGGGGCCGGGCGCGCCGACGGTTGCCGCACGGGCGGGCTCCGGGGCGGGGTACGGGCCGGGATCCGGGCCGGGATCCGGGGCCGGGTACGGGCAGACCCCTGCGGCGCCGGTGCCGGTGGCCGCGCCTCCGGAACCCGGGGGCGGCTCCCGCGGGCCGGCGGGGGCGGTGCTGGCCCTCGGGATCGCGGTGCTGCTGCTGGGGCTGGTCCTGCTGGGGTGGCTGCTGCTGCGGGACACCTGGGGCGGGGAGGGGTCGGGAGGCACCCCTTCACCCTCGGCGTCCCCCTCGGCGTCCGCGTCGCCCTCCGCGTCGGCGTCCGCGTCCGCGTCGGCCTCGGCGTCCGCCGGTGCCACCGCCGCGCAGGGCGTCACCCTGTACGCCCACGCCACGCGCCCCGAGTACCGCGGGAGCTGCCCGCCGGCCGGGGCGGCCGCGCCCGCCTTCACCGGGACCATCGAGGTGGCCCGGACCCCGGCGGTGGTGGAGTACCGCTGGGTCCGGCGCGGTGCGGGCGGAGGGCCGGCCTCCGACTGGCAGAGCATCGTGTACGAGGAGGGCGGGGCGCGCACCCGCCAGCTCGACCACACCGAGCCGGGCGATCCGGCCGGCGCGAGCTTCCGCGACGCGGTCCGGCTGGAGGTCCGGGCGCCGGCGCAGACGGCTTCGGCGTGGCTGGAGTACTCCCTGACGTGCGTGAAGGAGACCCCGACGGGCGGGGCCTCCTCCCCCGGCTCTCCCGGGCCCTCCGGTTCCCCGGCCGGGACCCCGGCGCCGACGCCGACGCCCGCGCCCACACCGAGCGCGGGCGTCAGCCCCTAGGGACGGGTCCCGCGGATCAGACCTTGCCGGAGAAGACGGGCAGGTAGCCGCCGGACTGCCCGGCGGCCGTGGGGTGGTACGACTCGCCGATGTTGGTCCAGTTGACGCTGTGCAGCCAGGCACTGCCGGAGCAGATCTCGTGGCCGGTGAAGGCTCCGACGACCGAGGCGAAGGTGTAGCCGTGGTCGGCGGCGCGCTTGGCGATGGCGGCGTTGAGGTAGTCCGCCGCGCCGTTGATGGCGGTCCGCTCGCCCTCGGTCAGGCCGGCGACGCAGGTGCCGTTCAGCTTGTAGAAGCGGGGATAGCCGAGGACGACGACCCTGGCGGAGGGGGCACGGCCCCGGATCGCGTCGTAGACCTGGTCGAGCTGGCCGGGGAGGGTGGTGTCGACGTACCGCTTGGCCTCGTTGACCCGGTTGACGCAGGTGGATTCGGACTGCAGGACGCAGGTCGTCATCACGTCCGAGAACCCCGCGTCGTTGCCGCCCACGGTGATGCTGACGAGGTCGGTGCCGGAGTTGAGGGGGCCGAGCTGGTTCGAGAGGACGTCGCCGGTGCGGGCGCCCGAACACGCGGTGAAGGAGAAGGTCTGCGGGGAATGGGCGGCGGCCCACAGGGCCGGGTAGGCGCGGCTGGTGCGCTTGCAACTGCCGCTGGAGCTGTCGTAGTTGCCGGCGCCGACGCCGGAGGAGTACGAGTCGCCGAGGGCCACGTAGCCGAAGTCGGCCTGCGCGGCGGACGCCTGGCCGGCGCCGAACAGGGCGGCGCCCGCGGCGAGTAACAGGGAGGAGGTCAAGGCGGCGAAACGCGACATTCTCATGCTCATGTGTGTGCGGCTCCTTGTGGGGGGTTACTACTGAGTCCGTGGTACAAGCAGCCGGGGATGTCTGGAAGTGTTCATGCCAAGGAGGTTCGGGGCGGGAATCTTCACCCCGAGTGGGTTTGAAGAGGGAACCGGGCCACCCGATCCGGCGAAACACGGGTGCACGGGGGCACTTCGTGCCGGATCATGGGCGCCATGCCAGCAGACCCGCATGACGCGCTGCCGATCCGGCTCCATGTCGACGACAGCGACTCACCGTCGGATGTCGTCGACGCGCTGTTCCTCGGCCGGTTCGCGACCGGCGAGCAGCCGTACGCGCAGAGCGTCACGATCGAGCGGGTGAAGGCGGAAGCCACCCTGCTGCCCCCGCGCGCCACCGTGCTCCGCGCGGCCCGCGACACCGACCGCAGCGCCACGCTCGCCGAGGGCGAGGGCTGGACGGTCCTGGTCTCCCGCTGGAGCCGGGGGGCGGACGTGACCGTGACGGCGGTCAGCGACGAACTCGCGGAGAAGGTGCTCGGCGAGGCCACGGAGGGGGCGCGGGACGAGCCCGAACCGCAGCCGGAGAACGTCACGATGGGCTTCTGGTACGTCTCCCCGCGCCGCGGCCCGTACCGCACGACCCGGCAGATCTCCGCGGGCACGTGGGAGGACGTCCGGCCGAACTACACGGCACCGGTGGCGCTGGCGATGGACCGGCTGATGAAGGTCACCCCGGACGACATCGCCGGCCGGCTGCTCCTGCTGCACGGGCCGCCGGGCACCGGCAAGACCTCGGCGCTGCGGACGCTGGCGCGGTCGTGGCGGGACTGGTGCCAGGTGGACTGCGTCCTGGACCCGGAGCGGCTGTTCAACGACGTGGGCTACCTCATGGACATCGCCATCGGCGAGGACGAGGGCACCGCGAAGGGCCGGTGGCGGCTGCTGCTGCTGGAGGACTGCGACGAGCTGATCCGCGGCGAGGCCCGGCACACGGCGGGTCAGGCGCTGTCCCGGCTGCTGAACCTGACGGACGGTCTGCTGGGGCAGGGCCGCAACGTCCTGGTCGGCGTCACGACGAACGAGGACCTCGAACGCCTCCACCCCGCGGTGGTCCGCCCGGGGCGCTGCCTGGCCCGCATCGAGGTCGGCCGGCTGACCCACCGGGAGGCGGTGGACTGGCTCGGCACGGACGAGGGCGTCTCCCGCGAGGGCGCCACCCTGGCCGAACTCTTCGCCCTCCGGCGGGGGACGGGGCCGGCGGCCGTGCTGCCGGCGCAGCCGTCGTCGGAGGCGGGCCTGTACCTGTAACTCCTCCCGGGCGCGGATACCGCTGCGCGGGCCACTCCCCGCCCCACCCTTCGCCCGTTCCCTGGGGGCTCCGCCCCCAGACCCCCGCGTCCCAAACGCCGGCGGGGCTATAAATAGCCCCGCCGGCGTTTGAGGCGACGGGCGCGCAGCGCCCGTACGGGGTCAGGGGCGGAGCCCCTGGGAACGGTGGAAGGGCGGGTAGGGGCCCCGGCCCCGCGCAGCGGCCCACCCGCCCGCACCCGACCCACCGGCCCCAGCCACGCGAACCGACCCCGCCCCACGTCCGCCGGCCGGAGGCCGGCGCAGCGGCGCGAAGCCGGCAAGGCGCCCCGGCGCCGCACCGCGCAAGCGGCGCGTCAAGAACGGCCGGCGTAGCGGGCGCGGACGGCTTCCGTCGCGGCCGCCACGGCTTCCACCTCCGTGAGGCCCAGCCGGTGCGCACGGTCCGCGAACGCCTGCGCGGCGGCAGCCGCCTCCCGCGAGGAGCCCTCCGCCGCCGCGACGAACGTCCCGTTCCGGCCGCGCGTCTCGATCAGCCCGTCGGCCTCCAGCGCCCGGTACGCCTTCGCGACGGTGTTCGCGGCCAGCCCCAGTTCCTCCGCCAGCCCCCGCACGGTCGGCAGCTTGTAGCCCGCCGGCAGCGCTCCCGACCGGGCCCGGTCCGCGATCTGCGCGCGCAGCTGTTCGTACGGGGCGGCCGAGCCGGCCGAGCCGTCGATCCTGATCCTGAGGTTGGTCGAGGTCACGGGCCGATTCTCCCCCATCCGGCGGGTAATTCGCAGGCGCCGCAGGGATCTCCGCCCGTAACGTCCGCCCCATGACCATCCTTGTCCGCGGCGTCCGCCCCGAAGACATCCCGGCCGCCGAGGCCGTCGTACGGATCCGCCGTGCGGCGCTGCCCTTCATGATCAGCACCCCCTCGGGCGTAGCCCATGAACTCACCTCCGCCCACCCGGAGAAGCACTACCTGCTGCTCCTGGCCGAGACCCCCGGCGGACGTCCCGTCGGCACCGCGCAGGCCGGGCTCGCGTACGACAGCCCGCAGCCGGGGCTGTCCTTCGTGAACGTGCACGTCGACCCAGCGCACCAGGGCCTCGGCGCGGGGACCGCGCTGCTGCGCGCCGCCGAGGAGCACCTGGTGGCGCGGGGCGCGGTGGACGCGTACGCCTGGGTGCTGGACGGGCCCGCGCACCGGGGCTTCGCCGAGCGGCACGGCTACCGTCCCAGCCGCAGCGCGCACTTCCTGCGGCTGGACCTGGCGGCGGGCGCCCTGCCGCCGCTCCCGGGGGAGCTGCCCGCAGGGGTGGAGCTGCGGCCCGGGTCGGCCTTCGCCGCCGATCCGCGCCCGCTGTACGAGGCCGACGCCGAGGTGACGGCCGACGAGCCGGGCGACGTGCCGATCGAGCTGGACGACTACGAGGACTGGCTGGACACCGTCTGGCACCAGCCGACCCTGGACCACGAGCTGACGACGGTCGTCCTCGTCGACGGGGCCGTGGCGGCCTTCACCGCGGCGCGGACGGACGGCGCGACCCGCTACGGCACGGCGATGACCGGCACCCGGCGTGCCTTCCGCGGCCGCGGGCTGGCCAAGCTCGCCAAGACCGACTCGCTGCACCGGGCCCGCGCGGCCGGGTACACCGAGGCCTTCACCGGCAACGATGCCGGGAACGGCCCGATGCTCGCGATCAACGCGTGGTTCGGGTACGAGACCTGCGCGACCGAGACGCGCTTCACCAAGCAGCTGGGAGCCGCCCGATGACCGGGACCTGGACCGTGACCCTGACCAAGGCCGGCCGCACCAAGATCAGCTACCCGGCGGTCCGGCTGGCCGACGACGGGGACCGGATCTCGGTGCGCGCGCCCTGGGCGGCCGAGGGGGTGAAGGACTTCGGGTTCGTCCGCTTCGAGCCCGGGGACGTGTTCGTGGAGCACTTCTGGCGGACGCGCTGGTTCGCGGTCAAGGAGGTGTGGACCGGGGAGGGCGTCCTCAAGGGCTGGTACTGCGACGTGACGCGGCCCGCCGTGGTCCGCGGCGGCGAGATCGTGGTCGACGACCTGGACCTCGACCTGTGGGTGTCCGCGGACGGGAAGTCCGTACTGCGGCTGGACGAGGACGAGTTCGCGGCGAGCGGGCTGGCCGCGGGCGACCCGGAGGCGGCGGCCCGGGCCGTGCGGGCGCTGGACTGGCTGGAGGAGCGGGCCCGCACGCCGGAGGGGCTCGCCGGACTCCTCGGGCAGGGGTCGGGCGGGGGTTCCTGTGGGCCCGCTTAGGCCTTCCTTAAAGGGACCCTAAGGATCCCCTCGCGGGGCCGCATCCGGGCCGGACCGGCTTTTCCGCGGGCTAGCTTGGCGGGGCCAGACAGGGCCGCCGGCCGGTTCCGCTGGCGCTCCCCCGCCTTGCGCCCGAAGGAGATCCACCCATGCCCGCACGCCGTTCCCGCACCGCCGTCCGTATCGCCGCCGCCGGTCTGGCCCCGCTCGCGGTGGCCGCGTACGCCGCCGGGCCGGCGGCCGCCCACGGTTCGATGACGGACCCGGTCAGCCGGGTGGCGGCGTGCTACGCGGAGGGTCCCGAGGCCCCGAAGTCGGCGGCGTGCAAGGCGGCCGTCGCGGCGGCCGGGCCGCAGGCGTTCTACGACTGGAACGGGGTGAACATCGCCAACGCGGCCGGGCAGCACAAGTCTCTGATCCCGGACGGCCAGCTGTGCTCGGCGGGCAACGCCAAGTACAAGGGGCTGGACCTGGCCCGCGCCGACTGGCCGGCCTCCCCGATGACGGCCGGCGCACACACCTTCCGCTACAAGGGGACCGCCCCGCACAAGGGCTCCTTCGAGCTGTACGTGACGAAGGACGGCTACGACCCCTCGAAGCCGCTGAAGTGGTCCGACCTGGAGCCGGCTCCGTTCGCGAAGGCCACCGACCCGGGCATGCAGAACGGCGACTACGTCTTCGGCGGCACGGTCCCGAAGAAGACCGGCCGCCACCTGATCTTCAGCATCTGGCAGCGCTCGGACAGCCCGGAGGCGTTCTACACCTGCTCGGACGTGGTCTTCGGCAAGGACGGCGGCAGCAGCAGCGGTACGGCGCCCGGTACCGGGACCGCTCCGAGCGCGAAGCCGTCCGCCGGCTCCTCCGCCAAGCCCGTGGAGCCGCCCAAGGCGCCGACGGACCAGCAGATCTCCGACGGCTCGGGCAAGTCCACGATCGAGCACAACGGCCACGGGGACAACGACCCGAAGACGAACGGCCGTGCGGCCGCCTCCCCGGTCGCCGCCGCCCCGGTCTCCGGCGGGTCCTCCGCCGCGCCCTCGCCGGCCGGCGCCGGTGCCGGCACCGGCGGGGACCTCGCCGCGACCGGCGGCAGCTCCGCGACCCCGCTGATCGCCGTCGCCGGGGCCGGGGCGCTCGCCGCCGGTGCGGCGGTGCTGTTCGCCATGGCCCGCCGCCGGGCGACGGCGACGGCCGGCCGGCACGGGCGCTAGGGTCGGCGGGACGATCCGGCGAGGGGCGGCCGCCCCCGCCCCGACCGGAGGACCGCGGAACCCCTGATGAACGCCCTCGACAGCACCGCCCGGGAAGACGGCACCGCCTGGGAAGCCGCACTGGTACGCCTCCTGGACGACGTCTACACCTTCGCCCGGAGCGGCCCCCGGCTGCGCGGGGACTGGGCCGAGGACGTCCTCGCCGTCATGGCGCGGGCGGTCGCCGACCCGCGGGGCTGGGCCTCCCTGGAATGGCGGATGGACGGCGCCGTGCGGGAGGCCGGCCATCCCTTCCACCCGTTCCGCGCGATGGCCGCCGAGGAGGTTCGCGGCGGGCTCCGGCCGGTCCCGGCCGGAGCCGCCGTCGAACTGCTCGCCTCGCTCGCGCAGGAGTGGTTCTTCGAGGCGTCCCCGGTCCGGACCCGGGAGGACCGCGACGCGGTGCTCGCGGACGCCCGGACCGTGCTGGACCGGTTCGGCCCCGATGCGGCGTTCTGGACCTCCTCCGACCTCGCCCGCGGCTGCGACGCGCCCGACTTCCTGGCGCGGGACCTCGAAGGCGGGCGGCCCTTCACCGGCTACCTGATGGATCTCGGCCTGGTCGCGGTGTCCGCGGACGAGGTCGGCGTCTTCTGGTCGTTCAACGCTCTGTGAGGACGGTCCGCGCCCGGTCTCAGTCGAAGACCGAGGCGCAGGTGGTGCGTTCGGCGTGCGCCGGGTCGAGGGCGTTGAGCGCCTCGTGCCAGGCGATCCGGTCGGTCAGGCCGATGGCCACGTGCTCCGAGAGGTCCAGCGGGCACAGGTCCTGGAGTACGACGTTGCGCACGTCCGGCCCGTCCAGGAAGGCGCTCCGGTAGGGGGTGACCACCTCGTCGTACTTGGTGGCGATGACCGTGTACTTCACCCCGGGGACGGTGTCGCCGCCCGCGTTCAGCTTCTGCTGGAAGGCGGAGCCGGCGATCTGGTCGGCGAGTCCGGGGGTGGCGGTGCTGATCAGGTCCTCGGCTCCGGGGAAGTACGGGAGCAGCTGGGTGAGTCCGGACAGGGTGGTGCCGTGGTTGTCGGGGGCGAGGCCGACGAGGGCGTTGACCTTGGCGGCGCCGCCGAGGAACTTGAGGTAGTAGCGGGGCATCATGCCGCCCTGGGAGTGGCCGACCAGGTCGGCCTTGGCGGCGCCGGTGGAGGCGAGGACCTTGTCGACGAAGGCGTCGAGCTGGCCGGCGGACTTGTCGATGGGCCCGAGGCCGTTGAAGAAGGGCACGCCGGGCAGCTGGCCGTAGTCGAGCGAGTAGACGCAGTAGCCGCGGTGGACCAGGTAGGGGGCGAATCCGAGCCAGTTGTCGACGGAGTTCCCGAAGGTGCCGTGGACCAGGACGACGGGCCGGGGATGGGCGGCGGACGGCTTGCAGGACCAGTTGTTCCAGCCGCTGCTGGGGGCTGACGCGGCCTGTGCGGCGCCGGTGGGGGCGACGAGGGCGGCTGCGGTGAGGGCGAGGACGGCCAGCGGGCGGAGCAGGCGTCTCCAGGGCAGCATCGTGTGATCTCCTTGCGGGTCAAGGGGAATGCGTGGGGGTTCGTCCCGTGATCCGGATCACAAGGGGGGCTGCTGTGGCTAAATTACGGTCCAGTAGCAAAACTTGGAAGTTACGCGCGGGTAAAAACTGGTGTGTCGACCCTTCCTCCAGTCCCGCTCAGGAACAATGGACGCCCCCGCACACGGACTTGAGGTGAACCCGCACCATGCAGAGGGCCCCCGGAGCCGGTACCGCCCTGGCCGCCCCGCCCCGGCTGGCGGCCGATCCACTGGTCGCCGCCGTCACGGACGCCGCCGTACGCGTACTGGCGCCGGAGGCGGAGCGGACCGCCGTGGACGGGGTGCCGCGCACGCACCTGGACGCGCTCGCCGCCGCCGGCGCCTACGGGCTGATCGGATACGAACCGGACCCCGCCGAGGGGCTGACGGCCCGCCAGGTGTTCCGGGAGGTGCACGAGGTACTGGCGGCGGTGGACCCCTCGACCTGGTTCGTGTGGACCCAGCACGTCCCGCTGGCCAAGGCCCTGCAGCAGGCGTCCGGCCCAGCCGGGGACGCCCTGCGCGAGGGCCGGCTGCCGGACCTCGCCTCCGGGAAGACGCGCGCCACCGCCGGCTTCGCCTTCCTGCGCCATCCGCGCCCGCCCGTCACCGCCCGCCGGGTCCCGGGCGGCTGGCGGCTCGACGGGCGGATGCCCTGGGTGACCGGGTGGGACCTGGCCGACACCGTGTTCGCCGGCGCGGTCGGCCCGTCCGACGAGGCGGTCCTCGCCCTGGTCGACCGCACCGACAGCGGCCTGGGCTCCGTCCCGGGAGCCCCCCTGTGGGCGATGGGCGGCACGCACACCGCCACCGTCGAACTGCGCGACGTCCGCGTACCCGACGAGCGGGTGGTCGGGCTGCTGCCGAGGGCCGACTGGATCCGCGCCTACGACCTGGAGAACGCCGACGCGCAGCCCGCCGTCTTCGGCCAGCTGCGCGCCACCGCCGCCTTCCTCCTCCAGTCACCCCCGTACGAGGACCTCGGCCTGCACCTCGCCGAGCGCACCGCCCGGCTGCGCGCCGAGGCCTACGCCCTGCGCGACGAGGTCCCGCGCGGGGAGCGCACCGGCGACCGCCTCACCCTGCGGGCCGCCGCCCTGGACCTGGCCGTCCGGGCGGCGGCGACCTGCGTGGCGGTGGCGGGCGGCCGGGCGGTCCAGTACGGGCACACCGCCGGCCGGCTCTCCCGCGAGGCCCAGTTCCACCTGATCCAGGCCCAGACCACCCCGCTGCGCGCGGAGACGGCCCGGCTGATGCTGGACGGCGTCTGAGGCCCGCCGCACCGGCCCCGCGACCGACGCGGGGCGGACCGTGCCGGGGCCGAACCGGGCGTTGGCGCGGTCGATGGCGGCCTCCACCGTCAGCCGGGATTCGCGGACCGGGTCCAGCGTGAGCTGGCGGGCCACGCCCTCCGCGGCCGTGAGGTCCTCCGCGCGCAGCACCATCCCGGTCAGCCGGGCCCGTTGCAGGCCGGCCGCGTCCATCAGGCGGTACGCGAGGGTGCGCAGGTCCTCGTCGTGGGCGGAGGGCTCCGCCAGCCGCCGGGACCTCTCCCACCGGGTGCCGCCCGCGAACTGCAGGGTCAGGGACAGGGACCGGGCGGCCTGGCGGCGTCCGCGCAGGGTGGCGCCGAGCCGGACCACGAGGCCGAGCAGCTCGGCCCGGGCGTGCGGGCCGTCCAGCTCCTGGCGGGTGAACCCGGTGCGGGCGGCGGCCGAGGAGGGCAGGTCGCGCGGGGTGACCGGGCGCGGGTCGATCCCGCGGGCCCGCTCGGCCGCGAGCCGGCCGGCCCGTTTGCCGAGGATCCGCTCGACGACCCCGGGCGGGACGTGGGTGAGCGCCCCGACGGTGTGCAGCCCGTACCGGCGCAGCGCCTCGGCCTGCCGGGAGCCGAGCCCGTACAGCTCCTCCACCGGGAGGGGGTCCAGGAAGCCGGCCACCGCCTCCCCGGGCACGGCCAGGACCCCGCCGGGCCCGGGGATCCGGGCGGAGGCCATGGACGCCACCGCCCAGGTGGCGGCGACCCCGATCCGGACGTCGGTGCCCAGCCGGGCCACCGCGCGCAGCCGGACCACCTCGGCGATGCGGTCGGGGCCGGCGCCGAAGTACCGCTGGGCGCCGCGGACCTGGACCAGCGCGGCGCGCGGCGGCAGGGCCTGGACCAGCGGGGAGAACTCGCGCAGCAGCTCCAGCACCTCGCGGTAGCCCTCCCCGGACAGGGCGGGGGCGCAGCGGACGTGCAGCACGCCGGCCGTCTTCGCGGGGCCCGGCAGGTCAGGGCCCGGCAGGGCGGGGCTCGGCAGGGCGGTGCTCATCCCGCGCTCCCCGGGCTGGAGTGCCACAGCTTGCGGCCGGTGGCGGCGCGTTCCCCGGGCGGCTGGAGGTCGGCCCAGGGGTTCATCTCGTAGCCGGTGGGGAGGTGGATGCGGCGGGCCGTGCCGGCCGCGCCCCCGGTGCCGTCCCCGGTGCCGTCCCCGGCGAGGGGTTCGGCGAGCCGGGCCGTGACCGCCTCCAGGCCGCTGTGCGCGCGCAGTTCGGCCAGCTCGGCGAGGTTCCAGGCGGCGGCCCCGACCACGCTCAGGCTCTGCGGGCCGCGCCGCTGCACGACTCCCCGTACGAGCAGCAGGAAGGAGTGGAAGACGGTGTGCGCGCAGGCCTCCTGGCTGTCGTCGAAGAAGGCCAGGTCGACCAGGCCGGTGCCGTCGTCGAGGGTGGTGAAGATGACGCGGCGGCCGGAGCGGATCGGCGGGGTCTGGGTGGCCGCCTTGGCGCCCGCGACGAGGACGGTCCGCCCGTGCCCGGTGTCCCGCAGGCGGGCGGCCGGGGTCACGCCCAGCTCGGCGAGGAAGGCGTGGTGGTCGTTCATCAGGTGGCGGGAGGCGTCCATGCCGAGGACGCCGAGTTCGGTGCTGAGCCGTTCGGCGTCGGTCAGGTCGGGCAGTCCGACGGGAGCGGTGGACCGGCCGCCGCCGAGGGGCAGTTGGGCCGCACCCCTGGCACCGGCGGCGCGCTGGGCGCCGTGCAGTTCCGTCAAGTGCAGCAGCAGGTCGCGGCGGTTGGCGCCGAACGCGTCCAACGCCCCGACCTGGGCCAGCCGTTCGGCGACCGGTCGGCCCGGGTGGGCGCGGTCCCAGAAGTCGCGCAGGGAGGCGTACGGCTGTCCGTCCTCGATCCGGCGGGCCTCGGCCCCGCTGATGCCGTGGACGTCGGACAGGGCGAGCCGGAGCCCCCAGCGCCCGGGCTCCTGCCGGTCCGGCCCGTCGGACACCAGTTCGATGTGGTGGGCGACCGCCGAGCGGTTCACGTCCAGCGGCAGCACCGGCACGCCCCGCCGCCGGGCGTCCGCCAGCAGCAGCCGCTTCGGGTACATCCCGGGATCGTGGGTGAGCAGCCCCGCGTAGAAGGCCGCCGGGTGGTGGGCCTTGAGCCACGCCGACTGGTAGGTGGGCACGGCGAAGGCCACGGCGTGCGCCTTGCAGAAGCCGTAGCTGCCGAAGGCCTCGACGATCTCCCAGGTCCGGGCGACCACCTCGGGCGCGTAGCCGCGCCCGGCGGCCGTCGCCGCGAACCAGGCCCTGATCCGGCCCTGGGAGTCCGGGTCGGAGAGCCCGCGCCGCACCCGGTCGGCCTCGTCGCGGCCGCAGCCGGTCATGACGTGCACGATCTCGATGATCTGCTCGTGGAAGACCACCACCCCGTACGTCTCGCGCAGCGCGTCGGCCAGGTCCGGGTGCGGGAAGCGGACCGGGGCCCGCCCGTGCCGGGCCTCGATGAAGGGACGCACCATGTCGGCGGCGACGGGGCCGGGCCGGAAGAGGGAGATGTCGACGACCAGGTCGTGGAAGGAGTCGGGCTGGAGCCGGCCCACCAGGTCGCGCTGGCCGGGGGACTCGATCTGGAAGCAGCCCAGCGTCTCGGCGGAGCGGATCAGTTCGTACGTCGGCCCGTCGCCCGGGGGCACCTGCGCGGGGTCGTCGAGGTCGAGGTCGAGGCCCGTCGCCCGCTTGAGCTCGGTGACCGCGTGCGCCATCGCGGACTGCATGCGCACGCCCAGCACGTCGAGTTTGAGCAGCCCGAGGTCCTCCACGTCGTCCTTGTCGAACTGGGACATGGGGAAGCCCTCGCCGCTGGTGGGGACCACCGGGGTGCGGGCGAGCAGCGAGGCGTCGGAGAGCAGCACCCCGCACGGGTGCATGGCGGTCCCGCGCGGCAGCGCGTCGAGCGCCTCGACGAGGTCCCACAGCCGCCCGTGCTCCTGCGCCCGCCCCTCGCGCACCTCGCGGAGTTCGGGCAGTTCGGCCAGGGCCGCGCGGGCGTCGCGGGCCCGGATGTGCGGGAAGGCCTTGGCGAGCCGGTCGACGGCGGCCGGGTCCATGGACAGGGCGGCGCCGACGTCGCGGACGGCGTGGCGGACCCGGTAGGTCTCGGGCATGGCGACGGTGGCGACGCGCTCGGCGCCGAAGCGGCCGATGATCCGGCGGTAGACCTCCAGCCTGCGGGCGGATTCCACGTCGATGTCGATGTCGGGCAGCACGCGGCGGCGCTTGGACAGGAAGCGCTCCATCAGCAGGCCGTGCTCGACGGGGTCGGCGTGCGCGATGCCGAGGAGGTGGTTGACGAGGGAGCCCGCGCCGGAGCCGCGCGCGGCCACCCGGATGCCCATCTCCCGTACGTCGTCCACGACCTGGGCGACCGTCAGGAAGTAGGAGGCGTAGCCGTGGTGGGCGATGACGTCGAGCTCCTCCTCCATCCGGTCCCAGTACGCGCGCCGCCCGGCGTAGCCGCGCAGCACCATGCCGGCCGAGGCGCGGGAGGCGAGCACCCGCTGGGCGGTGCGGTGGGCGGCGCCGACGAGGCGGGCCTCGGGGAAGTGCACGGAGCCGATGCCGAGGTCGTCCTCGGGGTCCACGGAGCAGGCCTCGGCGGTCTCCCGGGTGCGGGCGAGCAGCCGGCGGGCGTCGGCGGCGCGCAGTCCGGCCGCCTCGGCGATCCGCTCGGCCGCCTCGGTCATGGCGGCGGGGTCCTTGAGCCACCGCTCGCCGCTGTCGCGGCTGCCGCGGGGGCCGAGGGGGACGAGCCTGCGGGCGGCGTCGAGGACGTCGGCCACGGGGCCCTGGCCGGGGTCGGCGTACCGGACGGCGTTGGTCAGCACGGCCGTGACGCCCTGCTCGGCGGCGAAGCCGACGGTACGGGCGGCCAGGCGCAGCGAGCCGGGGCCGGTGCCGGTGCGGCCGTGGTGGACGGCCTCCAGGCGCAGGGCGTCTCCGTAGACGTCCCGCCAGGGCGCGAGCAGCCGCGCGGCCCGGTCGGGGCGTCCGGCGGCGAGCGCCCGCCCCACCTCGGACCCGGGCCCGAGCAGCACGAACACCCCTTCCCCGCGCAACGCCCCCCACGACAGCCCGTGGCCCGCGGCGGCGGAACCCGGCCCCGCGAACCGGCCGGCGGCGTCGAACCCGTCCGGCACCACGAGCCCGTCGCCGCCGAAGCCGCCACCGGCACCCACGAACCCGTCGCCGCCGGAGCCGCCCGGTACCAGGATCCCGCCGGAGCCCTCGGCCCGTGCGGTCCCGCCGGCTCCGCGGAGAACCCCGTCGCCGGCCGGCCCGCCCGCGCCGAAGCCGGCGCCGGCGCCCGCGGCCCACGCGGCCCCGGCGCGCCCCTCCCCGGAGCCGGCGCCCCCGGCCCGTGCGGCCCGGCCCGCGCCGAGGAGGGCCCCGTCGGCCCCGCCCGCCCACCCGGCCGCGCCGGAACCGGGGACCGGGCCGGAGTCACCGGTCCCGCCCCCCTCCCCCCGCCCGGCCAGGGCGAAGGCGGCGGTGACCATCCGGCACAGTTCCGCCCAGCCGGCGGCCCCGTCCCGGGCCAGGAAGAGGGCGCGCGGGGCGGATTCGTCCACGAAGGCCCCGCCCCTGACGGGGGTGCGCCTGCGGTACGAGGCCTCGCCGGCCGGACCGGAGCCGGCCCGCCCGCCGGGCGACCCCGCAGGGGAGGCGGCAGGGGGCACGGCCAGGTCCACCCCGAACAGCGGCCGGATCCCGGCCGCGGCGGCCGCCTTCGCGAACCGCACCGCGCCCGCGAGGCTGTCGCGGTCGGTGAGGGCGAGGGCGTCCATGCCCCGCTCGGCGGCTCGTTCCGCCAGCCGCTCCGGGTGCGAGGCCCCGTACCGCACGGAGAACCCCGAAACGGTGTGCAGATGCGTAAAACCAGGCACCCGCGGCCTCCTGCTTCGCTCGACCTTCAACCTCCCCCTTCTCCACCATAGAGCAATTCGAATACCCGTGCGAAACACTTGTTCGATCATCCATTCGGGCCTCCCCTGCTGCGCCGGACCCCCGGCGCGCCGAGCGTGGGCACCATGACCCACCCCGCCAAGAGCAGCGGTTTCCTCGCCGAGATCAAGGACGCCGTGACCGCCCGGGCAGCCCTGCTGGTCGTGGGAGTACTGGCCCTCCAGCTGGCGTTCATCACCTCCTACATCGGGGCCTTCCACCACCCGGAGCCCAGCAGGATCCCGATCGCGGTGGCCGCCCCCGCCGAGGCCGTCGCCGCGCAGACGGCGAAGGCGCTCGACGCCCTGCCCGGCGGGCCGCTCGACCCGCGCGCGGTCGAGGACGAGGCGACGGCGCTCGCGCAGATCCGGAACCGGGACGTGGACGGCGCCCTGGTCGTCGACCCGGCCGGCACCACCGACCGGCTGCTGGTCGCGAGCGGCTCCGGGGCCTCGCTCTCCCAGGCCCTGGAGCAGATCGTCGGCCTGGCCGAGAAGGCGCGGGGCCGCACGGTCCGGGTCGTCGACGTGGCCCCCGCCGACCGGGGCGACAGCCGCGGCCTGAGCTCCTTCTACCTGGTGGTCGGCTGGTGCGTGGGCGGCTACCTGTGCGCCGCGATCCTCGCGATCAGCGCCGGCGCCCGGCCCGCCAACATGCACCGCGCGGTCATCCGGCTCGGTGCGCTGCTCCTGTACTCGATCGCCGCCGGGCTGCTCGGCACGGTCATCGCCGGCCCGGTGCTGGGCGCGCTGCCCGGCCCGCTCATGGCCCTGTGGGGGCTGGGCACCCTGGTGGTCTTCGCCGTCGGCGCGCTCACCCTGGCCCTCCAGGGGGTCGCCGGCGTGGTCGGCATCGGCCTGGCGATCCTGGTGGTCGTGGTGTTCGGCAACCCGAGCGCCGGCGGCGCCTACCCGTACCCGCTGCTGCCGCCGTTCTGGCGGGCGATCGGCCCGGCCCTGCCGCCGGGCGCCGGTACGTACGCCGCGCGTTCCCTCGCGTACTTCAAGGGCAACGGCGCGGCCGGCCCCATGCTGGTGCTGGCCGCCTGGGCGGTGGCCGGCTCCGTGATCACCCTGGCCTGCGCGGTCATGCGCCGCGGCCGCCCCGGCGCCGCGGTGGGCAGCGGCCTCCCCGACGACGCCCCGTCCGTCCCCCGCTCCACCGGGGCGGCGGACCCGCGCTGAGCGGCCCGCAACTGGTACCGATCCCGGCACCGAGGCCCCGGAACGGGTCAGGGCAGGGTCAGGTCAGACCGTGGCCGCGCAGACGACCTCGCCCGCCACCACCGTCTCCGCCACCGTGCCCGGGATCGGCTCCGGGGCGATGCGCAGGATGCCGCGGGACAGGGCCACGAACTCGGCCACCTTGCCCGCCGTGAGGGAACCGCGTTCCTCCAGCCTCCAGGGCGAGGGTGCCGACGACGACGGTGTTGAGGATGGTTTGACGCTCTCCCCCGTGAACGGGGGGAGATTCCCACCGTGCCGCCGCTGCATCCAGCACGTGCGTGGTGGTTCCTGCTTCATCACCCACTGCCCGGCATGCCGGGTCTTACACGGGCTCCACAGGCGTTTTACGTGTCCGGGCGCCCCTCGGCCACGATGCTCCGCCCCTTGCGGCGAATGTTCGGTTCGGCGTTCTCGTCCCGGGGGGGGGGGGGGGGGGGGGGGGGGGGGGGGGAAACAGAGAGCAGAGCCTCTCCTCTCCCCTGGGCCCCCGCGCCAGCGGA